>WAKA01000122.1 GCA_015523565.1 Candidatus Heimdallarchaeota archaeon
AAATAAAACAGGAAAATACGTCAACAATTGATGCAATCAAAAATGAAAGCCAATCTGCGGATGAATTGTTTGAAAGAACAAATAATGACATCAATGAAATAGGCATAACATACAATGAACTTATAGAGAGCACAAAGGAGAAATTTAATGCCCTAACTAAAGAAATAATCAGGGATAATACTTTAATGGTCGAGAAAACACAGGAATCTGGCTTGTCATTTTTAAATATGGAGAAAAACGTCATTCAAGGTCAGTTGGAACAAATCAGGGAATATTTTGACAAGACAATCAGTGACAAGAAAAACGAGATGCAATCTGTAATTGATGAGCAACTGAAAATCATTACAAATCAATTAATCAAAAATTTAGACGAGATGACTAGTTCATTCAAACAAAAGGTGAATGAAACAGTTGATTTGCTCGAGAAAGATTACACCAAAAATTTTGAAGATGTGAAAAACAACATTACAGGAACAATTAACAAATCCATAGAAGAAATAAGGGAAAAAGGAGAAAACCATGCCCAAATGATTGATAAGACAGGAGAAGAGATATCAAACAAAGTATCAGATATTCAAAATTCAATTATTGAAAAATTCCAAGATAAAAAAACAGAAATGTCAAATGGTTTTGAGAGATTGATGCAGATAATTGAGGATATTAATTCAAATTTACATCAATTGAAAGATAGTTCAAATGATGAACTTCAAGAAATATTGCAGAATTTGCATATTGACGTAACCAATCTATCACAAGGTTTTCAGGATCAATGGAAACAGATTGAGGAACAATATAACCAAACTCTTGAAAATGCGATGAAGAGAATTGATGAGAGTATTCAATTCACAGAAAATGAAATTTCAACAGCAATTCACGATTTACTTAACTATACCAATGACTTGAAAAATGAACTTGAAACAAGTGTGGAAAATATTAACCAAACATTTACCGTAAAATTGAAAGAGATTCGAGAAAGTTATCAAACGGCATTAGAAAATGTGGGAAATGATGTCATTCAATCTCAGAATGAGGGAATGGAAAATTTCAATACAAAAGTAATAAGCTTAAAGGAAGAATTGAATGACATTTTTAAGAGAAATCAAGCACTTGAAGAACAGTTTATTGAAGAAACAACATCCCAAAGCATTGAAATGATGAATGAAATGTCCAATGCCCTCCATGCTTTTAGTTCACAGGTGGAAAGCCTTGGAATTAAAAGCTTGAACAATATCAAATCAACTATGGACGAAATGAAATCCACACAGATGGAAAAAACAAAAAGCCTCTTGGATGGTTTTGTTTCCAATTTTGTTCAGAATACCACAATGGTCACCAGTCAAATCGAAGCACTGGCTAATACACTAGATGGTTTTTCAAAGATTATAGATAGCACAGAAACCCCATCCATCAAAACGACAACAGTTGTTGGAAAGGAACCCATTGTGGAATACATGGCAGATATGCTTGGAAGAGTGAAAAGTAAGGCAACAATTCTTGTTCCAAATATTGAAATGGTGCCTGATGAAAAAATCCAGCAACTGCCAACAAGAGCACAAGTTACAGTTATCTCTTATATTGACGAGATTACACATAGGGACTGGATAGACAAAATGCATTCCTGCAATGCCAATGTTACCCTTCGTACCCTGTCACATGGGGGAAATCTTCCAGATTTCATTGGATGTGAAAGAGAGGGCGAAGAAATCTTGTTAGGGACAATTGATGAGGGATCCAATGATTATGTGGCAGTAGCCAGCTCATCTGAGTATTTTGTCAAAATACTTGGCAACATTGTGATTTCAGATTATTCAAGAGGTAAAAGCAAACAACTCCAGAAGTAATTTTAACAATTTCATCTGTCTCATCAATAAGAGGTAAATATGCATGTGCATGTCAAGTTTCAATGGATGAATTTCGATTAATTGACGCCCACATGCATTGGCACGCACATGAACAGTTGGACCCTGCGGTATTGAATATGGTTAAAAGGGAATTCCCCTTTCTGTTTAAAGAAAACATTGACTCAGCAGATCCAACACCCATTATAGAGTTGATGAAAAAGGAAAATGTCGAAAAGGGATTTGTAATCAATTATGTGGCACCAGAGGTAATGGGATTTACATTCAAAACAAATGAGTGGGTAATTGACTTCTGTGATAAAAGTGAAGGGATGCTAATCCCAGTAGGAGGAGTCGATACAAAGTCCCATGAAAATGCTGGAGAATTACTTAGACCATATCTTGAAACCAAATCAATTAAGTTGGTGAAAGTTCATGGACCACATCAACTAATTAAGCCGAATGAATATCTTACAGGAAATAAAGGGCTTCAAAACCTTTATGAAACTTGTCAGGAATTAAAAATTCCAGTAATAATCCATACAGGCACAAGTATTTTCCCAAAAGCAAGATCCAGGTATGGACACCCCCTTTATGTTGAAGACATACTGATTGACTTCCCAGACCTTAAGATAATTATTGCCCATGGAGGAAGACCCTTTTGGACTATGGAGTTTGAATACCTGATGCAGAAATTCAAGAATATTCTTTTTGACATCTCAGGAGTACCACCAAAGTTGCTTCCCAATTATTTTCCCCGTTTTCACAGATATGCAGATAGAGTGATTTATGGATCTGATTTTCCGTCACCAGGTGTGAAAGGAATTAGAAAAAATGCAGAGTTACTTAACAGTATTTTCGACAAGATGGGACTTAATCGTGAAGTCAAAAGCAAAATATTTTATGAAAATGCAAACAAATTGATTAAAACTTAAGATTGTATCATAATTTTTGCGATATCCTTTGACGAGTTAACTCCTAAAATGTTTATAAGAACAAAATGAGTATCATGCTTGATGCGTTTCAGATGGATAATATTGTTAGTGGTAATTGGAAGTTTAAGCATAAATCCTTCCAATGCATTTGTAATAGAAAGAAGTGACGTGAATCTTCCACAGATCAATATTACAAATGCAACCTATATTTCAGTAGTTTTGTCAAATATCCCGACAGAAGTCGATGATGGCTCAGCAGTCAATATTTCAGTGGCATTTACAACTGACGACTTGAATGGTTCATTGGTGGACCTTGCTTTGGAAACAACAGCAGGGACATTTGAAAATAATCAATCAATGATATCATTTCAATTTGCGGCTGAAAACAAGACAATTTTTGTTACTTGGTATGCACCAATACTGTATGAGCAAGATATTGATGCAACAATTTCAGCAAGGGCAGTACTTGATGAGTTGGAAGATACCGATTCAAAACAAGTCCATGTAAAAATGATTTTCTTTGATTTTGAAGCAACTTGGATAACTTTAGACAAATATTATCAAAATAAAACAGCACCAATCACTTTAAGGGTTACACAAGGTTCAAAACCAATTGAAGGGGCAATGGTTGGATTTGCCCTTGAGGTTGGTAAGTTTGTTGAAAGCAAGACAGATTCAGTTAACATAGAAACAAATTCAAGCGGATATGCTACTGCTTTCATTGATTTTAGTGGTCAAGAGTTTCTATTTGAAGAAACAAATATTGAGATTTCTGCTGTCGTTACAAAACTGAAATTCAATGAATTGCTAGTCAATACAACTATAACCGTCATAAAGAGTGCATTAATCCCAATGGTAACCATTGATTTCTCTAAAGGAGAGGACAATGGACACCCATTTGCAATATTTGCAATCAACGCAACACTAAGCGGAAGACCTTGGATTAATGCTACATTCAAAATTGTAGCAACAGGGGGTACTTTTGAGAATGGTGAAAGCCAGATTTTTGTGAAAACAAATGCATCAGGGTTGGTAACAGTAAAATGGACTGCTGACGGAATTCCTCAAACAAAAGACGATATTGTGGTATTCTTTACTGTAGACCTTACATCAATTGAGTATGGTACGATTGATCAAATGTCCTACAATTTGACCATTGCAGGAACAAATCCAGTCCAGAATCTACCAAGTTCACTAACGACTGGAAATTCGGCACCGTTATTCGTATTGCCTTGGATATTAGTAGTGCCACAAATCAGGAGGAGGAAAAAATGATGAAGTTAAGCAATAAAAAATCAGTATCACCAGCTTTTGCAGTGGTTCTTATTGTAGCAGTCACAATTGCAGCAGGAGTAAGTGTTTATGTAATTGTGAATAATAATTTTTCAGATAAAACATCTGTAACAGTTACTACCAGTCCCATAATTTATGATCATAACAATGATGGGATGATTGATGCAATAAAAATTTCAATTAAAAACAATGGACCAGACATGAATGCCTCGTATGTAGCTTTCATTGATTCAGATGGTACTTACCAATGGTTCATTGGAGAACAGGAAGAAACTGTTTTGATAAAAGATCAAGAAATTTCAATTCTCTTATTCACAAATTCAACTAGTGATCAATTGAATCCAACTTCGACCGTAACAATTCTTTTTGGGGAATCTGTTTCAAACTATGGTCAGACTACAGTTGAGCTTCCTGACAATCCAACAGTGCCAGATCCAGTTACGGTCACGGTAACAGCAGGTGGAAAATCTGTTTCAGGAACGCAAATATCCTTTACAACACCTGCAGGGGTACCTGCGAGCGTTCCACCAACCTCAACGGACAGTAACGGAAAAGCATCATTTTATCTATTGCCAAACAAATATATTGCCAAAACTTCTGATGGCAAGACATCGGAGACATTCGACTCCCTCTATACAAAATCAGTCTCAATTTCAGGAACATCACAAACAGTCAGTGTGCTTGTTTTGGATACCAGCGGTTCACCACTTTCAGGAACAAGTGTATATACTACAGACACATCACAGAATGATTTGGGTGGATCTGCAATTACCAATTCAAGCGGTTATGCAGATTTCACTCTTTCAACAGGGAAATATCTGTTCAGAGCAAATTATCTTGGTCAGAATTATTGGTCTTCACAACTTGACGTACCATCAAACACAAAAACATTGACAATCCAGATCAGCTCGGGAACTCTTAATGGAAGTGTCTATTTTGGTGATGTAAAGGTTGAAAAGACACTTTACCTTAGGTTGTATACTGCAAACAATGTTTCCCTGAATTATCATTATTCAACTAATGCATCAGGATATTTCTCTTTCACTCGCGGAGTAGTTGCAGGTCTGTATCGTTTGAGGTTGACATTTCAAGGCAAATACTATTGGAGTCAAGTACTGTCCACAAGTACCCCCAATCTCAAAGCAAACTTTGGAGGGGGATACCTAACAGTCAATATTACTGTAGGAAATGAACCAATCAGAAATAGGGTTTTCACAAGACTTTACAATAGCAATAACCAATCCATGTGGTTGTACTCTTACACCAATGCTACAGGAGGTGTCTCATATGGAGCAGTCCCCCGAGGAAATTATCGGATCAGACTCGATTGGTTGAGGATGTATACATATTCTACAGCATTTAAGCATACAGGCAAAGCGTTAACCGTCAATTACAATGGAGGACCCATGATTTACCAAATCCGTCTTAATGATTCAGCTATCAGAAACAGGGTACTTGTTAGGTTATTTACTGCAAGTGGTTTGTATACTTACCTGTATGCATACACAAACAGCACAGGATATGTGAACTTTGGGAATGTACTTGCAGCGAATTATAAATTTAGAATTGATTGGCTGAGAATGTACAACTTTACGTCAACTTTTTACCATGACGGGGTAAGTCCGAAGGTTGTAGACATTGAAGGATATTCATTGACAGTCAAGATAACAGTAGGAGGAGAACCAATCAGAGAAAGAGTTCTTATAAGACTTTTTACCTCCACAAAGCTGTATACATATCTCTATGCATATACTAATGCAACAGGCTACGTAAATTTTGGAAGCATACTTGCAGGTCATTTCAGATTGAGGGTGGATTGGCTTAGGCAGTATGTATATTCAAGTGTGTTCACTCACAACAATGCAAGCGCCAAAACCTTAAACTTTGCAGGAGGACAACTAGTTGTTAAAATCAACATTGCAGGAGAACCAATTCGGGATAGAGTATTGACAAGGCTCTTCTACAGTAGTGGATCAACCAATCTCTATTCCTATTATTATGCATATACAAATGCATCAGGGTATGTGAATTTTGGAGCAATTCTTAATGGAACTTACAAGCTTAGGATTGATTGGTTAAGGCAATATACCTTCACTAGTCAAATAGACCATCAAGATAACACTCCGAAAACAGTCAACATGAATGGAGGTAGACTTTTAGTACACCTAACAACAGAAGGATATGATTTGCCAAATAGAGCATTGACAAGACTTTTTGTCAATTCTACATCATTATATACCTATCTCTATGCATATACAAATGCCACTGGTTGGGTGGACTACGGCACAATACTTGAAGGAACATATAAATTAAGAATTGATTGGCTTAGACTGTATACATTTACAGGTGCATTTACACATGCGAATTCAACACCAAAAGCACTTGATTTACATGGAGGAAAGCTAGTTGTTAAAGTTAACATTGGTGGTGAGCCTGTTACAAGAAGAACATTAGTAAGACTGTTCACTAACAATTTGCTATATACCTATAAATATGCATATACAAACTCCACAGGATATGCAGATTTTGGACCTATCCTTGCAGGAAACTTTACTCTTAGATATGACACATTGAGACAGTATGTGTATTCTACATATTTCTTCCATAACAATAGCATGGTGCAAAGTGTAAACCATGCAGGTACAGTAAGACTCACCATCCATGTGCTAGACGGAGCAAATTCAAACGCACCGTTGGCTCAAAACCAATTAATCAGGTTATTTTTGGATACAGGTACCTATACCTACCTCTATGCATATACGAACAGTTCAGGATATGTAACCTTTACATCAATCCTTAACAATACCTATAAAATCAGATGGGACAATCCAAATCCAGACATCTATTCATCAATTTTCAATGTCAACGATACAACAAGTGCCACAATAGAAATTGTGCTAAGTTCCTCTGGTGGATTGATCAATACATCTTTGCCTTTTGCAAATGTCGCCACAAATGATACTGTTTGGCGAAAAGAAGATGAATTGTGAGGTGGTTTTGTGAAGTACCAAACAATTATCCTCCTGTTATTTATCCCATTTGCATCGTTTCTACCCACTTATGCAAATTATGCGGATTTGGATGGATCTGCGATAATAGCGCCAAACACAGTGCAATCAGGCAAGGAAGTCATCATTGATATCTATGTGGCAAATAGTACAAACAGTCCAATACAAGGCGCTACCGTTTCAATAATGGCATCAAATGGAACATTTCTTTCAGTCGTTAATGGTGACCCGCCTACATTTTTGGATAATTTGACAGTTGAAGCAGTAAGTAATGCTTCAGGTTATGTCAGAGTATTATGGAAAGCACCAATTACAAATTTCCTGTTTCCAACCATAGACATACAGTTCGTTGCAGATGTTTTCTATCAATCAGAAGGAATTTCAATTACACTAATACATAATCTCGTAGTATCAGAACCAGATGTGAGCATGATACAGAACATTGCCACAAATATGACTTCTGAAATTCAGGCAGGAAGTACCTTATCCATAAAAACAGAAATCAAGGACACCCAAAACCAACCTGCAACGGGTGTACAAGTAACAATGCAAACAGGTGTCGGCAATTTCTCAGAAACACAGCAATCACAAGTGCAGAAAATCACCAATGAGAACGGGATTGTGATTGCCTCTTGGCAAGCGCCAAATCTTACAATTGACAATCCAATAGTCAATGATACTTTGGACATCTTTGTTGAAGCGGCACCAAATGTCAATAATTCCATTTCAGTTCCTTTTGCAGTTCTCCTTACCGCCAACGGAACAATCACTTTGAACATATTTTCACCAGAAAAAGTCAATGAAAGCCAGATTGTATCATTGGCATTCAATGTCAATTATGGAAATACATCGGCTAGTGGAGCAGAAATTCAGATATCCGCAGAAAGGGGACTGTTCAACAATGATCAGGGAAGCTTTTCCCTTTCTGATAAAATTCTTGTTGCAAATGAAACTGGGTTTGCCCAGACACAATGGCAAGCACCAATATTAGATGGCAACAATGCGGAAATTAGTGTCTTCTCAGTCATTGTTCAATATGGTGAAAAATCAATATTTGACCAATTTGAAATTTCAGTCAGTCCCATATTGTCAAAAGCAAGTATCCAATGGCTTTCTGAAACAGAGGGATGGATACAGAACAAGACAATTCCAGTAAAACTCAAGGTGCTTGATCCGTCAACTGCTCTCCCCATAGAAAATGCGACGGTTCAATTGTCATCTGAAATTGGAATTTGGAACGAGACACATACATCTACAGTGGAATTGCTCACTAGTACTGATGGGATTGCAATTGCCCATTTAGACCTTTCAGATGTCAGTTTTGAGTTTGAGTTCAATGAAGTGCAAATACTTGCCACAGTGGCTGGCAAGAAATTGACTACAATTACATCAAACATAACATTGAATGTCCAAAGAGTCATCACATATCCTGAAGGAACATCCACAATATCCAAGTCAACAATTTCACAAGGAGAAAATGTCACTGTTTCTGTAAGCGTTACACAAAATGGTCTGAAGGCACAAGGAATTACTGTTGAATTGATTGCAACGGCAGGAAGCTTTCCGCAATCCCAATCAGGCATAAAAACAACATATAGAATAAAAACAGACGCCAATGGAGAAGTAAAAGCAATATGGGCAGCATCCGACCTACCAGCATCATCAAATGACAATTTGACCATATATATAACAGTCAATTTGATATATGAAGGAAAATCAATTGAGGTAAATATCCACAAAATTGATGTCTTAATTCCTAAAAAGACTACAGAAGCAAATCAAAAAGAGACTGCAACAAACCCATTTGAATCAGCTGATCTATCAGATCCTGGAAACAAGCAGACACAATTGCTTGGAAGTACAGTACTGATAGGTGTTATTTTAGGAGCTTCTGTTGGCGTAATAGTCATAATGAGAAAAGTCAAGAAAGCATAAGACCGATACAAAAATCCCCCATACATTTAACATTTTTATGACAAAAAACCATTCTTGCAAGAAAACATCGATAAGCCTTTAATGGGATTGTTTCCCCCTAGCATTGGAGATAATCTGTGAAGCTACATCAAAGGCTATTCTTTTATACAATGATTATTATGGGGATTACATTTCTTATCATAGGGTATGCCCTTGATGAGTCAAAGATCCTTGAAACAGTAGATAACAGTCGCCTTGAAAGACTTGGCGCCTGGAGAGATTTTTTGACCACATGGCTATGGGGAATGAACCCCCCCAATAATCCATAGGTGAGGCATATGTCAACAGCAAACAATCCAGAAACGAATTTCTTTGCCAATTGGCTCAATACTTTATCACATAAAAGAATCAGGATGTTAAGATTGTTAACGCAAATAACATTCTTTTTAGTCCTCAATGGAGCTTTTCTCAAGCTGAAAAGAATGCCATTGCCCCTTCCTGTCCATATACCGCCTGGGAGCCCATATGCAATTGCTTGGGGTGGGTTTAGTGCCATACAGTTCATATTGTCCAGTGGACAATTCCCGTTTTTTGCGTTAGGGATATTCTTCATCACAGGAGCGATAAGCGGAAGGCTTTTCTGCGGATGGGTTTGCCCAGTTGGATTTTGGCAGGATATTCTTGATTTTATAGGCTCCATCAGCAGGATTCCTAAATTTCAGGTAACGAGAAAAACGGATGAAGGCTTTAAGGAAATCCCCATGACATTGGCAGTTGCCGCTTTTGTGTGGAGCTCGTGGATGGGGATATCTAGACTTAAAGGAGAACTGGTTGCAGACAATGCCTTTTCAAGAATGATATTTGATGCGGTGGATCCAGCGGGAACATTATTTGTCACATGGTTTTACGCCATTTTCTGGAAAATAGTCCCTGGAAAAGACAGCTTTTTCTCAGATGTGGGTTCGGATCTTAATTTCGTGATTTTCAATTCCATAGTACTTGTTGCAGTATTGATTATGTCTCTCAAAGTCCCAAGATTTTATTGCCGATATATTTGTCCAACTGGAGCGCTTCTAGGATATTGCAGTCAAGCAAGCCTCTTGACTATCAAAAGAAATCCTTTGAATTGTGAGGAAGGTTGCCGGGAATGTGAAAGAGCTTGTCCAATGAAAGTTCCATTAACTGAGTTTGGACTTGAAGGCATTTCAGACCAAGCATGCATTCAATGTGGGGACTGTATAGATAAATGTCCAGAAGCCCTTTCATTTGGAATAAGAATTTGAAATTGAAATTTTCCGAGTGTAAAGTTGGATGAAATTGTGCAACCAAT
Source organism: Candidatus Heimdallarchaeota archaeon (assembly GCA_015523565.1). Lineage (GTDB taxonomy): Archaea > Asgardarchaeota > Heimdallarchaeia > Heimdallarchaeales > Kariarchaeaceae > WAKA01. Next base: position 10,319 of record WAKA01000122.1, read on the forward strand.
AGGTAGCGTTTAAAATAGGTTCGTTCATTTCAAGTTAGGAGCAGAAAAACATGTCATCTCAAACATTGAACCTAAGAGAAGACCTGAAAACAATCATGGCAGAATACAAAAAATTGAATCCAAGACTCAGAAGGTTAGACGTTGCAATATTAGGGTTGACAGGATTATTCATCGTTAATTTTCTGATTGTCACCATCGCAAAAGAAGTGGATGCATTCACTATTTTGGCAACTCCCGCAAACATGGCCCTTATGGCATTTCCATTAGCCATGGCAGGATTACTTATGTTTGTGAGAATTGATGTCACAAGAACCTTCAAAAAAGGAGTGAAACAGGAAGACAAGGACGCCATCATGAAGAAAAGCCTTCTTGATCTGCAGATAGGTGCAGGAATCATTGCATTATTGCTTCTTGTAGCAGTTTTTTTCCCTTATTAGAATTCAATCAGCATTTGCGACAAAACAAAATAATCTAAAAAATTGAACAATAAAAATATGATACAATAATTCTATTAAGATAAATTAGAGTTTTCTGAAAATTTCGTATCTCTTTGCTCTTGGACGGTTCAAAACAGCAACTTTTCCGCATGTAGGACAAGTGATCCTTAAATCAATCTTTTTACTTGTTTTCGAAGCCATTTTTGTTTGGGTAACTGGTTTCTTGGAGTACCTACCCAAGTTACCATGACCCCTTCTTCTATGCTTTTGTCGTCTGTGGCTCCAGTTGAGACCACCAGATCTCCTACCACCTTTTTCTTGTTTTACTTTTCCTTCAACATGGGTCTGGCATTTTCTGCAATATACTTTAATTTTATCTGGAATTCTAGCCATATTCATCACTTGTTACGTACAAGGTTCCTTCCGATTCCAGTTAATTAAAATTATCGATAACAAACTCCCAATATTCTTCTTGATTGAATTTTTTGTCAATGATGTGTCAATTTTCATTCTACATACATTTTTATCATTGATTGAGTAAGTATTTTTGCATGAAACCAAAATTTCCTTTTGACATGACAAAAAACGAAACACCCAAAATCAATAAAAAGAAAATGGAAAAAGCCTACAAGGTTTCTTCTAAATTAGTCAGAGATAGGCTTATCCAAGAAGACGAAATGAATGCAGAACGTTTGAAAAAAATTTCAGAGAGTGACATTATTGTCATCAAAGGCACATACGACCATATCCATCTAGTTTTACAAAGCTCAGGGATTCCCTTCACTGAAATCACGGAAGACCAATTGTTAAATGTAGAATTAAATCCAAAACAAACAATTTTTGTCAATTGCGCCTCAAACAATAAACCAGAAGTTGCAAGAAAGCTGTCTACATTTGTCAGAGATGGGGGATTGTTGATCACAACAGATTGGGCATTAAAATATATTTTAGAAGTGGGATTTCCAGGATATGTAAAATATAACATGAGAGCAACAGCAGATGAAGTGGTCAGAATTGAGGTACTTGATCGTGAAAATCCCATCATGAAAGGTTTTTTAGATGAGGAAAAGGATGCAGAACCCATGTGGTGGCTTGAAGGAAGCTCCTATCCAATTGAAATAATTAACAAGGAAAAAGTGAAGGTCTTAGTTCGTTCAAAGGAACTAGGTGAAAAATATGGGGCAGATCCAGTTATCATTCATTTTGAATATGGAAATGGAAATGTCTACCACATGATAAGCCATTTTTATCTGCAAAGAACCGAAACAAGAAGTGAAAAACAAAAGAGCAGTGCAAAAGAATATGCAATGAAAAAGAATGCATCTTTAGAAACAATCAGTGAGTTTGAGGAATTGGAAGATTTAGATTATGGCACTGTTCAAAGCGCCACCACATCCTCAGAATTCATTAACCGGATGATTATTGAACAGCAAAAGAAATATGAAAAAGAAAAATGAAATAATTGGAAAGATGATTTTCGAACAGCATATCTCATTTTCGGACAAAAAATTAATAAAGGATAAAGTGCTATGTTAACATGACTACCACACCATGGCTACAATAGCAAGCGGAGGTGAAAGCCATGCTGGCAAGAACATTGGAGGAACTCTTCAAGCCATTCAAAACCCTTGCTGATTTTGATTGGGAGGAGCCATGGACTGACCAACCATTCAGCAATGTCTATTATGACCATGACTCCAATACTTGGACTGTCGAGGTAGAACTCCCTGGAATGACCAAGGATGATGTGACCATCAAGGTTGTTGACGGCAACTTGGTCATCAATGCCAAAAATGAGGAGCTTGGTAAAGAATTCAATGCCCAATACTACCTCGGCAGGGAAATCGACCAAGATTCCATGGAGGCGAAAATGGAGAATGGATTGTTAATCATCACAGCAAAGATCCACTCTCCAGAAGAGAAAATAATTAAGATTAATTGAAGGAGGGATGAAAAATGGCCGAAACACAACTTGCAAAAAGGGAAACCCAAGAGATTACAACAACAGAAGAGAAAAAGGTTGATACCAGAACCCCACCCCTTAGGATTCCTCGCGTTACAGTAACCCGCAATGAAAAAACAGAAGTATATACAATTGTTGCGGAGATGCCAGGAATTGGAAAGGATGATGTTGAAATCAAGTTAAAGGACAATGAACTTACCATCAAAGGACTTAACGATCATAGGTTCTTCAAGAGAACTTTCACCTTCAGGTATCCCATCAGACCTGAGGATGTAGATGCAAACATGGTTAATGGAATCCTTACATTGACTGTCAAGCCATATGAGGGTGAAAGTCATATCATTAAAGTGAAATAAGCCTACAACTTTCTTCATTCATGATTGATTATCATTAAATTTTATCCTTGAATTTTATCAAGATTTTAATTTATCCAATAATTATTTTTATAGATAATCTCATTTGAAAAAACATGAGTGAAGAAAAAATTCCAATGCCTTGGTTAAAGACCTTGGAAGGTGTCAGGAAGACCCATCTTGAATACAGGTTGGTACCTCCATTCACATTTGTTAAAGAACGAGCCACAAATGAACCAAATGATATTTCGATCATCCCTTACAAAGGGAAACCAATCAGCTATGCAGAATTGCTTGAAGACATTAAACGCATGCATGTGGCTCTTAAAGACCTAGGAGTTTCAAAGGGAGACAGAATTGCAATCATGCTTCCCAATATCCCACAATATATTATTGCCCATTATGCAATATTGTCTCTTGGAGGAATTGTTGTCCAAACGAACCCTCTTTATACAGAAAGAGAGCTTAACCATCAAATGAATGATTCAGGAGCCAAGATCATGATCACCTTTTCCCAACTCCAAGACAAGGCAAAGAAAGTGATGGAAACAACTCCCATTGAAAAAGTGATCATAACAAATCTTGGAGATTATATGAAATCAATAGTGGTATTCCTTGGGAAACTTTTGAAAAAACTTGACGATCCAAAGTTCAAGCCTTACCAGAATCATTATCTTTGGAAGGATTTGATGTCAAAAGCTGATCCGAATGATTTCAAGGAAGAAGAGGTTAACTTGGATGATGTTGCAATCCTTCAATATACTGGAGGAACAACAGGTCTTTCCAAAGGAGCCATGCTAACCCATAAGAATGTCTCTGTAAACGCACAACAGTCAAGGGAGATTTTCAACACAGTGAAGGACAAGGAGGGGAGCCTTTTGACAGTTTTACCCATGTTTCATAGCTTTGGGCTGACGGCTTGCATGAATATGTCATTCCAATTGGGAGTGCCAGTCGTTTTAATGCCTAAATTCAATGCATCCGAAGCTTTGAAATTAATTGAGAAACACAAGATTACATTTTTCCCAGCAGTACCCGCCATGTTGGTGGCTCTTTTGAATGATCCAGTGATAAAGGACGTTGATCTTTCCTCATTAACTGCGGTCATTTCAGGAGGAGCACCATTGCCGATCGAGGTTGCAAAACAATTTAGCCAAGTAACAGATGCAGATTTGGTTGAAGGATATGGATTGTCAGAAACCTCACCTGTTGCATTTGCAAATCCAGTAGGATCTAAAAAGATCCGACCTAAAATCGGAAGCATTGGATTGCCTGCCCCTGACACATTGGCAAAAATCGTTGATACTGAAGATTATAATAAGACCTTACCTATTGGCGAAGTAGGGGAAATTTGCCTAAAGGGACCACAAGTTATGAAAGGATATTGGAACAGACCTGAAGAGACAGAGAAAACCCTGATAGACGGGTGGTTGAGGACAGGAGACATTGCAAAAATCGATGAAGAGGGGTTTGCATATATTGTGGATAGGAAGAAGGACCTAATAATTGTTTCGGGCTATAATGTTGTTCCTCGAGAAGTAGAGGAAGTCCTTTATGAATTTCCAAAAATTAAAGAAGCAGCAGTCGCAGGATTAAGCCATCCAAAGAAAGGAGAAATGGTTGCTGCATGGGTGGTGCTTAAGGAGGGAGAGACAGCTACAGAGGAAGAGATATTCAATTATTTAAAAGAAAATCTGGCACCATATAAGCTTCCCAAAAAGATATTTTTCAAAGATGACCTGCCAAAATCAATGATTGGCAAGGTATTAAGAAGGAAGCTTAAAGAAGAATATGAGAAATCCCTAGAAAAATGATATTATTGTTTAACAGAACTTAAATATATTAGTAATGATAGCTTATAGGAATAATGAATTCCGGAATCATTTCGGATGCATGGCTTGATAAATTCCTCAAAGAGTTTGACAATATAATACTCAAGGGTAAATTTAAAGAGGCAAAGCAACTGATTGATGAATTCAAGAACAAGGGAAAGGATAATGACAAACTTTATCACCTCTCTTTGCTATTGGAAAGTTATTGGCATATTAGAAAAGGGAATTATAAAAACGGTTTAAGCACATTGGATATGTTTCAAGAGGCACTGCCAGAAGAGGAAATCGCAGACAGAATTACATTAAGGCTTTTTGCATTGTTTTGGGATTTCAGTGGACTGATTGCAATCAGGGGTAGCAATTGCAAAGATGCAAGAGAAAGTATTGAGAAAGGGATATCATTATTGGAAAGCAATGAGATCCAATGTCCTGAATTAGGAACGCTTTACAATGATTTTGCAAATCATTTTATATGTATAGGGAATTTGAACGAAGCAAAGAAATTTTTGCTAAAAGCCATTGAAGTTTATCAGAAATTTGGCGTGAAATTGAGAATGGGGCATGCATATGCCAATCTTAGCACGGTTCATCTCCAATTGTACAATTTTGATAAGGCAGAAGAGTTTGCCTTGAAATCAGAGAAGCTATTCAAAGAAACCAAGGCTTTTCAAGACCTTTCTTATGCCTATAGGAACTTAGGGAAAATATATGCATATAGAAATAAGTCAAGAAACGCCCTTAAATATCATACAAAATCATTAAAATTAAGAAAAAGATTTGGAACTGCTGGTGAGAAAATTGAAAGTCTCTATTATTTGCTGTATACAATATTGATTTTTGATTTAAAAGAGGAAAAGAAGAAAGAAGCATATTGGAAAGAGTTTCAAGAATTGGTAAAGAACAATGAAAATACCAAAAGCAAGGCACTACTTCATCTTTTGCAAGGGTTATTTTTAAAGAAATCAAATGAATTGCAAAAAATGTTTTCATCTGCAGAATATTTCAAGAAAGTCCTTGAATTGCCTTATCAAAGTCTGGAATTTGTGTATACATCTTTAACAAATCTCATTGAATTGGATTTGCTGGAACTAAAAGCGATGCCTTACAGAAAAGATATTCTTAAAGAGTTACAAGGGTATTTCCAGCAATTGGAAAAATTAAGTAAAGAAAAGGAAAACAAGGAGCTTAACTTGATACAAGCCATTATGCAAAGTAGGTTTTTGATGATGCAGAAAAAATATAATGAAGCATTGAATATCCTTGAAAAGGCAAAACGGCAACTAAATACAGAAGATGGGGGATTAATAAGCAAAAGGCTTCAAGATGAGTTTGACAAGCTTTTTGACAAGATCCAAAACTGGGAGGAAGGTGTTTCCAAATCTCAAGAGATGCTTAACAGGTTAGCAAATGAGGAACTGATTAACTACATTAGAATTGCAGCAAATGTGACTAAATCGATCTAATTCAGTAGTCAGGAACTTCAATTCTTATTAAGGCAAAGAAAAGGAGTAATTGATGAAACCTTATGATCGCCTTATTGGTTTATTGGGGATAAATGCATTATATTTTGTTTTAACTGATTCAGCATCACTAAGTGGAATTAAATTAGTCCCATTCAATTATTGGTTAGTGTTTATGCTTGCAATGGCATTTGCAATGGTAATTGGGGAGTTACAAAATAACGACAGTGGTAATTTAATATTTAGATTTGCAATTGTTCTTTCATTTTTTGCAGGGGTAATTATGGTATTCTTTCCTTCGGGAGTAACTCTTTCCATACCATTGTTATTTTTGCTTGTTATTGCACATCTATCGGGGATCGAGGGCTTCCTTTCAAAAAACAGAAAGGATAACAATTGGATACTTTACACATTGTTTTTGATTTCATTTTCACTATTGACAGTATCTGGTCTGTTTGAGTTGCCAACGATATTGTTGCTGATATTTTTTATTGTAGGAGAAGTTTCATTCATAACTGGACTAGGATGGCTGATTTTCAAATACAGAAGTGAAAGAAATCTTTTGGTTTCCCTTGTGGCTGTCACCATTTTTTCAATAGTTATAGCTTCAGTTGCCACAAAATCTGACGTAATGTTTTTGGTGATTAATTTGGTTATTACAAGGGTTATTGGATCAATTTCCATGGAAGGGATCATTGGAGGAACTTTACTTTTCTTTCTTTTATTTACACAATTCACACTCACATTTACTCTTTTCTTATGGAAAAAGAGATGGAATTTACTTGCATTGGGTTTAACAGGTCTTTCATTCACCTATCCGCCAACATTATTGCTTAGGAATTATCTGTTTCTTTTGATAACTGCCGAAAAACAGGAAGTTTTTGACCATTGACTTCTTCAAATTCCATGACGACGGAAGACCCAATTTCAGGGGGGTTTTCATCGATATACCTTGCGAGTATTGGTTTACCAAGATCATGCATGTCCACCATTACAAGAAAATATGGATTTTCAAATCCCTCAGGTGGAACTTCAACAAAAGAAAAACTTTCAATTGTCCCACTTTTTCCCAAATCCACCCATGAGATTTCTGTTCCAAAACATTGTGGACACAAAATCCTTGGAGGAAAGTGAAGGGAACCACATTTTTCGCACTTAGTTGTTCTAAATGACTCTTCATTCAGCCCATCCCAAAATGGTTTAATTTTCTCTGCTTTTTCAATGAAATAGGGGAATTCTTTAAGTGTGCCCATACATTCACCTCTCATTACTCAAGATATGAACAACATGGTGAGTTGCAAAACCTGCAAGATTATGGGTAAGTCCGATTCTTGCATCATCAACCTGTCTTTTGCCAGCCTTCCCTCTAAGTTGGGTAGTGATTTCCACAATTTGTGCAATACCTGTTGCACCAATTGGATGACCTTTTGCTTTTAATCCACCAGAGGTATTGACAGGAAGACTTCCGTCAAGTCTGGATTCCCCATCCTCGATAAATTTACCGCCATTACCCTTTTTAGTGAAACCAAGATCCTCATATTCGATTATTTCCGCAATAGTGAAGCAATCATGTGTTTCTGCCACATCTATATCTTTTGGTTCAACATTTGCCATTTTGTAAGCATCTTTGGCGGCTCTTTTTAGGGCATGCCATTCAGTAATTGAAGGCATGTTGGATATGCCTAACGATGGTTCTATTGATTGACCAGCGCCTTTTATCCAAATTGGTTGATCAGTGTACTTTTTTGCCAAGTCTCCACGGGTCAAAACAACAGCTGCGCCACCATCAGTTATAGGAGAGCAATCAAAAAGATTTAAGGGATCCGCAACCATCCTTGCATTCATTGCCTTCTCTAAACTGATTTCCCCCATTGAGTGGAACTGGGCCTTTTCATTTTTTGCGGCGTTACTATGGTTTTTGACGGCAACCATGGAAAGTTGTTCTCTTGTGGTTCCATATTCTTTCATATGTTTCCTTGCGGCAAGCGCAAATCCAGAATAAGCGGTGATGCCATTTATGGATTCATATTCAACATCAGGAACAATACAAAGCCCCTTATTTGCTTGTCGTGGATTATGAGTCATTTTTTCAAGTCCAACAACGACAGCAGTGTCTATCATTCCAGATTTGATTGCAGCCCATGCATTTCTGATAGCTGTGGAACCAGAACTGCATGCCATTTCAATTCTAGATACAATTTTTGGAGTTACTCCAAGTTCCTGTGCAGCGAGGTTTCCAACATGTGCTTGATCAACAGTAAGTTCAGGCATTGAAGCAGAAACATAAAGTCCTTCCACATCCTCAGGATGGATTTCATCCATTGTGAGAAACGCTTCGGAAGCAGCTTCCGCCAATAATTCACGATAGGTGACATCATGTCTTTTTCCGAATTTGGTCACACCCGCACCAACAATTGCAATATCGGATGTCATTATTGAATTTTTAATATCAAGAAATTAAAATGGTTGGTTTCAAAATTTAAATTTTGATTAAGTAAATAAGATGCAATCGCCAATAGTAGCCAAAGCAGGACAAAGTTTATGCTTATATTTTCGATGGACTGTCAAGATAGGTTCAATATCGACAAACAATGCAATAAGATTTATTTCAGCCAATGGAGTCAAATCAAGGGTTTCGAACCGATTATCAGTTAAATCCAAACTTTCAAGATCTATACCATTTAAGGGAGTAAGGTCTAAATATTCAAGAAGATTGCCCTTTAGGGTCAAAAATCTTAGGTTTTTAAGATAATGAAGGGGGGAAAGGTCTATATATTTAAGAAAATTGTCATTAAGATATAGGTCTTCCAAATTCAGTAATTTGCTCAAAGGACTCAAATCAATTTTTGTCAGCAGATTTTCCTGCAAATGAATTGATTGCAGGGACATACAACCAGACAAGGGATTCAGGTCTATACTCGTCAATTCATTTTTACTCAAGTAAAGTGATGTAAGAGTATGATGGTTGGTCAATGGTGACAAATCAATTGATTTTAGTTTATTCCCATGCAATGAAAGTGTAGCAAGATTTTTACAGGAACTTAGACTGGAGATATCTACAAAATGAAGGTTATTGTCATCCAAATTAAGTTCCTTAAGCTCATGTGTTTCTTGTAAGGGTTCTAAATCAATGGAACTAAGGAAATTATCATTCAAAAAGAGGAATTCAATGGACGTAAGGTAAGTAAGCGGCTTTAAATCTATTTCTGAAAGAAGATTGCTTGACAATGAAAGTAATTTTAAATTTGGAAATTTCATCAAGGTTGTAAGATTGATTTTTGACAAAAGATTATTGCTAAGATAAAATTTTTCCAGATTTGTCAAATACATAGTGTCTGGAATTTCAATTGTTTCAATCTTGTTGTTGGAAAAGTCAAGAACTCTAAGAAATTCATGGTTGGTAAGGGGTTCCAAATCTACTTTTGTCAGTTCATTTTCAGAACAAATAAGTCGTTCAAGAATAATAATATCACGGAGGGGTTCCAAATCCAATTCACGCAAATAGTTTGAACGTACATTCAATTGTGTCAGGGAAGTGAATTGCAATGGTTCAAGATCAAGGGAGAAAAGCTCGTTTTCATAAAGGAAAAGTTCCTCCAAGTTTTCACATTCTTCCAATGGGGTAAGGTCTATTGTCGTTAATTTGTTTGAATGCAATGCAAGAACCTTTAAATTCAGTTTTTCTGCCAATGGGCTTAAATCAAGGCTGGAAAGTTCATTTTCAGATAAATAAAGTATTTCAAGGTCTTCCGAATTGGATAATGGTCTTAAATCCAATTTCTTGAGTTGGTTTTTATGAAGATAAAGAGAATTAAGGTTTAATTCCTCCAATGGAGAAAGATCTATTGCCATAAGTTTATTTGAGTAGGCAGATATCTTTTTTAGGTTTTTACTATTCTTAAGAGGGCTCAAATCAAGAGTTTCTAGACTGTTTTTATAAAGGTAGAGTTCTTCAAGACCGATACAATCACTTAATGGAGAAAGATCAATTTTTGTGATTTTCGTTTCATTAATTGCCAGCAAATTAAGATTGTGGGCGATTTTTAGAAATCCCAAGTCAACTTTGGTAAGTGGATTGCTTCCGAGCCATAATTTTCTCAAATTTGCACATTTTTTTAATGGAGAAAGATTGACTTTTTCGAGCTTGTTTTCTGAAATGTTCAGGGTCTCCAATGACGTCCAATTTGCAAGACTTGTAAAATCAATACGTGTAAGAAGATTATTCCCTAAGTTCAAATATTTTAATTTTGTACAATCCTTCAAAGGAGTCAAATCTATCGTTAAAATTTGATTTGAATTCAATCCAAGAATTTCCAGTTCCTTGAGTGATTGAAGTGGTTTGAGATTGACGTTAAACAGGAAATTATGTGAAATAACAAAGATCTTCAAGTTCGGGAAATTCTTCAGTGTTTCAAAGTTAAAATGGGAGATTTCATTATGATCAAGCCAAATTTCCTGAAGTGTATCAGAATTATATTTAATCGGGAAAGCAACATCAGTCAACTTATTCCGTGAAAGTACAAGTTTTTTCAGGTTTTTTAGTTTCTCTATGCCATTGAAATCTATGTAAGACAAACCATTCTTGTCAATCCAGACAACTTCAAGTGTCGGGGCATATGCAAGTTGTTCAAATGAAAGAGAAAAAAGGTGATTTCCACTAAGCTTTAAATATTTGAGGGAGGACATTTCTTTTAACGATTCAAAAGAAAGTGAAATGAGATTGAAATTTGAAAGATCCAAGGCCTCTGCATCTGGATCCACTTCAAAAGCAATGGATTTTCCTTCAAGTTCAGATCCAGTGAAAGTGACCATAAGCAAATCTTGATTGGAATAGCTATAAAGATTCTGGATTGCCAAATTTTACTTGTAAACATCAAAATCCTCATGAAGTTTTTTTAGAAAAACAGGCGCGTGATATGTTGCCAACACTTGGATTACAAGTGCAGGTATTGGTTTAAAACGTTCCATAAAATAAGTATAAGTGTCCAAATTGATTTCATCAGGCAATGAATATAAATCATGGAGCACCTCAGTAATAAAAATATCGTATATCGGATAAGTGTAGATTCTAGCGCAGTATGTCATTAAAGCTCTAGCCATAAACTCTTTAATACCAGGCATATACCTGAGTTTTTTGAATCCTCTTTCAGGAACAGGATAATAAGTAAATATTTCAGCATCTTCAATTGCCTGTACAGAGTTATAAAAATGCGTTACATTCCCTTTTACACCAAATTTTCTCCAGTCATCAATGCTAATGGCAAGCAATGTTTCCCTCGAGGGAAATGAAAAACGTTTGGAATTCCAAGAAAGTCTATTTCCGTAAGTTTCCATGAATTTTTTCATTAGAATATAGTTTTTGGGAACAGGGAAGTATTTTGAAAAAAGGATTTGCATGAATGCCTCATCAAAATTTGAATTGGCAAATAACCTGAATCCAGGAACACTGAACAATGCTTTTTTGAAAACAGGGTCTTTTGCAGCAATTACTTTTAACGGTCTGAGATTTTCTTCCAATCCCAATTCAAATTTCAATCGTTCACGGATTTCCTTGATTTCCTTTTCATTCAACGCCTCTTCAGAGTGAACACGAACAGACATTTCAGTTGAAGGTCGAACTGGTTGGTAAACAATAGCATTGCATACTTTACCAGTATAAAGATTAAAAACACGATCCCATTGGTCTGATCCCATTGGAGTATATACAAAGAGATATGGTTTGAAAATACCTATATCTATTGGAATCGTTGTTTCCAAAGTGAATTCTTCTGTAAAGATTGCCATGTATCCTGATTTAATAGTTTAGAGAAGGTAAATTTTAAGCTTGTTATTCTTTTTCTTCTTTGAGCAAGCCGTGGTTGATAAGCATCTTGAATTCTTCGAAACCCAATCGTTCTCCAGCCTCGTATTTCTTTTTCACAAGTGTTGCCTTTAGCAGGGTTTCTTCCTCTTGTTTCTTCTTCAGGTCTTGTTGTTCTTTTCTCTTTTCCTTGCTTGTCTTTTCGCCAAGCTCTTTCCTAATTGCATCAGCCTCTTTCGTGACTTTGTTGATTTCAGCCCTGATTTCACGGATCTTATCATACATTTCTTGGACGAGCCTATGTTGTTCATCAGCCAATTTCTTGTATTCATTGGACTCGTTAAGCAGTTCAATCATTCGGTCATGATGTTTCTGGGATTGTTCGGCAAGCTTTGTCACTTTTTTGTGATGGGCTCGTGCATTGTTTCGATGCATTCTCAGCCTTTGTTGGATGGCACGCATTTCTCCTTTCAGCTCGGTAGCGCTAGCCATGGTTTCAAGTTTGGTATAAAGGTTTTCCAATTCCTTTATGTATTCTTTTTCCTCCTCTTTCGTAAGGTCAGGCTTTGTCTCCATCTCAAGTTCAATCTTGTTGATTTTATCCATGATTCGCTTTGTTTGATTGCGTCCTGCCTTGCTAAGGGAGATACCCTTTTCTTCCATTTGTTTTTCCAAGGCTTCAAGCTCAGCAAGCGCTTTTGCCGCATCTTCTTTACTCATATCACGTAAGGCCTTTTCAAGTTTCACTTCCTCATTGATTTTGTCTCGTTCCTCACGTTCTTTCTGAGCGGCCAAGAATGCCTCTTTTGCCTTAGTATTATATTCTGTTCTCTTTTCACGGTATTCAGCTCGCTTAGCTTCGTATTCTCTTACTTCATTGATTAATGCCTTGCGCTTTTCTCTCAATTCATTGAGCAGTGTTCTTTCTTTTTTGATGTCCATTGTGGCTGACAAAATTATTCACCCTTAAAAAGCCATGTACAGTTGGATTCAATTCGGCAATAGCATCTCTGGTTGAATTTAATAGAATGCCGAGTTGAAACCCACATACTATAATTGCGTATTAATTGGTTTAATATAAACAAGTCGATATAAAACAGATAGATGATTCAGATTTTCCTATCAGACTTTCAATTGTGCATTCGACACATCATTGGAGGTTATTTCCCACAAATATGTGTGGACAGACAATACAATCTAAGAGAAAATTGTTTCATCACTCAGCTTAAATCAATTCCCTTTAGCATAATTGATAAAAACTTCAAATAATATGACAATCCATAAATGTCACGAAAATTAATTTTTAGCTCAGAATCTGTTACAGAAGGTCATCCAGATAAAATTGCAGATCAAATATCTGACGCAGTGTTGGATGCAATGTTGAAAGACGATCCAGATTCTCGCGTTGCATGTGAAACATTTGTAACAACAGGGATGATTCTTATTGGTGGCGAGATTTCTACGGATACTTATGTAAACCTTAACCATTTGGCCAGAGAAGTGGCAAAGGATATAGGATATGTGCATCCAGACATGGGATTTTATTATAAGGACATTACAGTCCTCAATGTCATACATGAACAGTCGGTAGATATTGCACAGGGAGTAGTAAAGCCAACTCCAGAAGAACAGGGAGCTGGTGACCAAGGCATTATGTTTGGTTACGCCATTGACCATACAGAAACCCTAATGCCAGTGCCTATCACATTAGCCCATGGTTTGACAAAAGGAATGGCTGAGTTAAGAAAATCAAAGAAAATTGAGTATTTGCGTCCAGACGGAAAATCTCAAGTTGCTATGAAATATGAAGACGGAAAACCAATAGAGGCAGTCAAAATTGTAATTGCGGCACAACATGAAGAGGGGGTTTCACAGGAAAAGATTAAGGAAGATCTTACAGAATATCTTATCAAGCCCGTCCTTGGAGAGTATTATAGTGATAACACAGAAGTGATTGTAAATGGAACAGGCAAATTTGTCATTGGAGGCCCTCACGGGGATGCAGGACTGACTGGACGAAAAATTATTGTGGATACCTATGGAGGGGCAGGATATCATGGAGGAGGAGCATTTTCTGGAAAAGATCCCTCAAAGGTAGATAGATCGGGATCCTATGTTGCAAGATATATTGCCAAGAATATTGTTGATGCAGGATATGCAAGTGAAGTGAATGTCCAAATTGCCTATTCAATAGGAGTTCCTGAGCCATTTTCATTCTATGTGGATACAAAGGGTACAGGGACAATCCCTGATGAGGAAATTGAAAAGAAGGTATTGAAAGAGATAGACTTGAGACCAGGATTGATAATTGAAAGATTGAACCTGAAACGACCCATTTATAGATCAACGGCAACATATGGGCATTTTGGAAGAGAAGACTTGGACGTAAGTTGGGAAAAACGAGATCTCTTTTAAGGAGAAATCCTGTTCAACATTCTTGGATAAAGTGTAGCCTCACGGATATGGTCAAGTCCAAGTATCCATTGAACAAAACGTTCCAATCCAAGACCAAAACCGCTGTGTGGAACAGAACCATATTTCCTTAGGTCCATGTACCAATAATAATCATCAGGATTGAGAGGTGGATCCATACTTTTCATTCTTTCTAGCATACTTTCAATATCTGTTTCCCTTTCTCCAGATCCAATAATCTCCCCTAGACCCGGAAATATGAAATCCGCAGAATTTGTTACTTCGGGGTTTTTCTCGTTGATTTTATGATAGAACGGTTTCATTTTTGTTGGGAAATGACAGAGAATAATTGGAACACCAAAATGTTCAACTAGAGTTCGTTCAGGAGCATCGGAGATATCTTCACCATATTCTATTTCAATGCCTTTCTCCTTAAGAATTTCAAGTGCCTCTTTATAAGTCACTCTCGGAAAGGGTTTTGTTGGGATTTCCAAATTCCTTCCAAACAAATCAAGAAGTTCCTTGTCATTTTCCTTGACTTTCTTCAATACATAGATGATATAATCTTCAAGATAATCAAGAAGCCCTTCAAAATCCATGAATGCATATTCGCCTTCTACATGTGTATATTCTGTGAGATGTCTGCGAGTCCTGCTTTTCTCAGCACGATAAGAGGGTAAGATACAGAAAACATCCCTTAGAGAAAAGATTGCAGTTTCAAGATAAAGTTGGGAGGATTGAGTAAGATAGGCTTTCCTATTGAAATACTGAATTTCAAATAGTTCTGCACCACCCTCTGCTTGAGCCTCAACGATTGTAGGGGGGGTAACTTCAACAGCACCCCTTGAATTGAAAAATTCTCTGGAATATTGAAGAACCTTTGCACGCAATCGAAGAATGGAGGATGTTCTGGGGCCTCGAATTACAATATGGCGTTTTGAAAGTTTTGTGTCAGCACCCGCATCGGGAGGGACAAGCTGATCAAATTCTTCAGCAGAAGGATGAAGAATTTCAATTGTCTTTACAAGCAATTCAAATCCATATTTTGCTCGTTTATCTTCCTTTAGTTCTCCTTTGGCAAATAATGATGCACCCCTATAAAGACCCGCCACATCTGAGAAATCTGGTGACTCAAGAACATTTTTTTTGACGGTCAACTGCAAGGTTTTATAGGTACTTCCATCAAACATCTCTATGAAAATCAGTTTCCCCTGTTTTCGGATTTGCCATATCCAACCTGCAATGACTATTTCTTTGCCAACATGCTTATCTAAGTCAACAATTTTAACTAAATTGCTTGGAATTGCCATTTTTTGATCTAAGTTGCAGAGAATTCTAATACCTATTAAAGTGTCGGTATGAATTGCAATCGGTTTTAAATAATCTTTTACAGATTTTAAGAGGCAGGTTCAGAAACCTCTATTTTTTCCAATTCATCAACATCCCAGACTTCAGGAGGTGGTGTGACAATCAAGGTAAATCCTATCCAAGCAGTAATAGCCAAAACACCAATGGTCATTACAAGAACTGGAATTGCAAGTGCCCAATAAACTGTGGTTTGGGTAAATACCAGATTTGGATCTGTTGATGTCAACGGGATAACAACACCGAAATAGATTTCAGCCACAATCAGTGCAATGCTTACAAGTGTAAGGATAAATCCGATAATTTTATCGTTGCTCATATGACGAATGTCGAGAGTAAGAATAAATAGATTACTCTATTGAATGAAAAAATAGCATTATTCATTGAACAATTGTAGGATACTTAGTTAGTGATTTCAGAAAGAGTAATTTGATTGTTGACCAACCGGTAGTATGCACCTTTTTGACGGATCAGTTCATCATGCGTTCCAACTTCCACAATTTTTCCCTTGTCAATAACAACAATCTGGTCAGCATCCCTGATTGTAGATAATCTATGGGCTATGACAAAAGCAGTTCTGCCCTTTAAAATGTGTTTCATTGATTGCTGGATTTTCATTTCAGTAAAAATATCGATATTTGAGGTTGCCTCATCAAGGATAACTACAGTAGGGTCTGCAAGCAAAACTGCAGCAAAGATTATCAGTTGACGTTGACCGATTGAAAGACGACCTCCTCTCTCTTGTAAAGGAGTATCCAACCCATTTTCCATTGTTTCAACAAACTCTTTCAATCCAACAAGATCTAGAACCCTCCACATTTCATCCTCACTTGCCAATGGATTTCCCAATTTCAGATTTTCACGGATACTGCCTGAAAACAAGAAGAAATCTTGGGGAACTGCAACAACCTGTTCACGTATTGATGGAAGTGAGAATTTTGTCACCTCGTAATCATCAATCAAAAGATGACCCTTTTTTATTGGATAAAGTCTTGACAGAATATTGATGATTGTTGTCTTTCCTGCACCTGTATGACCTACAATCGCAATTTTTTTGCCCGCAGGGACATGAAGGTTAAAGTTTTCATAAATGGGATTGTTTTCCTCATATTCAAAGGTAATATCTTGAAAATGCACTTCACCCTTTGTTGGAGGGAGATTGGGATGATCAAGGTTCCATGGCACTTTTGTTGGAGTTTCCAAAAGAGCTTTCACTCTTTCAGCACCAGTAAGGGCATCTTGCAGTTGCTCATAAAAATTTCCCAGTATAACAACAGGTCTGAAAAGGATTGAGTTATAGTTAATGTATGCAATTAAAGTGCCAATAGTAATTGCTCCAGCAATAACCTTGAGACCACCAACAAAAAAGATAGTGGCAACAGCTATACTTGAGAAATACATCATCGAAGGGAAGAAAAATGCATTGATATCAACTGCCCGCTGTTGGGCAATCCTTCGACCGTCATTGATGGATCTAAAAATTTCAATGTTCACATCTTCTCTACTCAATCCTTTCGTTACTTTAATACCCGCGATAGATTCAGCAAGTGAAGCCATTAGTATCGAATTTCTTCTTCTTGCCTCCTTTCTTCGAGGACGGGAATATTTCCTTGCACGCCTACCCAAAAAGAAAACTGGCATCATCAGGAAAATGGAGACAATGGCAAGCTGAACATCCAGTTGAAAAACAATTAGTAGGACAGCAACCACCGTAATGAGATTGACAATATTTTGAACAACTGCGCCGCCAATGAATTCCCAAACGGCGGCAACATCAGACGTGACCCTGCTCATGATCCGTCCTACCTCATTCTTATCATGATAGGTCATATCCAGTTCCTGTAAGTGCACAAAAAGGTCGTATCGAAGTTGGTTTGTTGACTTTAGGCCAACAGCACCAATGATGGTCCTTTGACGATATGTTGTAAAGAAGACCATTGCTTGGGTAAACAAATAAGCCAATGAAAGTATGGCAACTTGGAACCATAGTTTCTCCATATTGGGGAACAATTTTTCCATGATGGCCACGAATGGCTCTGCAATATACCTATCCGCGAATTCAAACCCAAACACTGCGTCAATGACCTTTTTTTGAAATGTATCAACAGCCCTTAAAATCAGTAATGGACCCAATACTGTGAAAAAAGAATAGAAAACCATGTAGACAATTGTTTCAAAAATTTCCTTTTTGTATGGCTTAGCATAGTCATACATGAATTTATAGAGTTCCCAGTCGGAATATCCAAAATCACCCTTTTGTGTCTCTTTCTCGGCATCTGTATGTATACTCATTTAGACATCCCTCCTCTGCCCTTCTCTTCCTCCATTATTGAAATTGCACCTTGTAATGCCTTGAACTTTTTAATATCATATTCTTCCATAAGTACAAGATCCTCAACTTGTTGTTCAATTGCATCAATGAATTCGCGATAAAGCCCGGGTTGACTGATAAGATCCTCATGCCGACCGTCTTGGACAACCTGCCCCTTTTCCAACATGACAATTCGATCAACATATTTTAAGCTGGACGGTCGTTGGGAAATTATGATCATGGTTTTTGTTCCAAGATGATCGTTAATGTTCTTTTGAAGAATTGCCTCAGTTTCTGGATCCACAGCAGAAACAGAATCATCAAAAATTAAAATGGGCGGATTAGCCAAAAGAACACGTGCAATAGCAATTCTTTGCCTTTGTCCACCAGAGAGGGTGACTCCGCGTTCACCAACAATTGTATCATAGCCGTCTGGGAATTCCATGATAAAATCATGTGCTTTAGCCAATTTAGCGGCCTTAACAATTTCATCAAAAGATGCATCCTTTTTGCCAAAAGCAATGTTGTCCCTTATGGATAGTGTGAAAAGGAAATTGTCTTGATGGACAATTCCAACCAAATCCCTTACTGACTTAAGGGAATATCTGCGTATATCACATCCCCCAATTTTTATGACTCCCTTTTCCGGATCAAAAAATCGAGGGATTAAGTTGATCAGTGTTGACTTTCCAGATCCAGTTGGTCCAAGCAATGCTATGCGTTCCCCTTCATTAATTTTAAGGGAGATATCCTTCAACACATAATTTTTGCTTTTTGGATACCTGAAATAAACATGGTCAAATTCAATTGAATAAGTTTCAGGACGGATATCAGGGGCATTGGGAATCTCTTTGAGATGTTTTTCTGCGTTAAGAACTTCCTCTAACCTTCGAGCCGCAGTGTTTGCCGTTTGAAGCTGAATAGCCAAATCCCCCATGAATCTTCCTGGAACCATTATTTGGAGTGACAAAAGCATGAATGCCACAAAACTTCCTGTATCTATAATCCCAAGACTTGTAAACGCCCCCCCAACAAAAAGAAGAATAACCAGGGAAAGCGAAAGAAGGAAAATCATTCCAGGTTGCAGAGTTGCCCTGACCTTAACAACTTCAAGCGATGCATCTAAAAAATCTTGATTGACCTTGTTAAACCGCTCGATTTCATCAAATTCACGACCGAAAGATTTAACGGTTTTTATCCCTGCAAAATTTTCGGCAAGCGTTTCACTGACGCGACCAAACTCATATTGGGATTTGTAGAATTTTTCAGCATTTCTTTTTGTTGAATAGCCCAAAACAAAAAGGATGACGGGTACAATCATTAAGAAAACTAGGGCAAGTGTCAGTGATGTGTTCAAAAGAGAGATGAGAGCGCCAATGAAGAGAGAGATTGTCAAAAGCATGATCCGATAGCCCCAACCAAGAATTTGTTGGAGGGAATACACTTCTTGAATTGATCGTGCCATTATTTGACCAATGCTTTCTTTGGAATAGTATTCCAAATCCAAACTTTGTAATTTAGTAAAAATATCTTGACGAATATCAAACTGGATTTTTTGGGAATATCTGTTGTTGACAAGCCTAAGCATCATTCCAGAAAGCCAATCAAGAGTGCCGAAAAATAGAATGGTGAAAAAACCGAGATATAATAAATCAGGACGTTTAGTGGAAATATATTTTGCAATGCTTGAACGGATTGACAAGGGAATTTGAGTTTGCGCATAAGCAGAGATAAATATGAGCAGATTTATGAGAATAAAACGGGATTTCTGTCTTTTGACATATGGGTAAATAAACTTGAAGAACCGAACCAATTGAGCCTACCGAATGAAAATTCGAAGAAGTCTTATAAATCCTGTATGCAATAGGCAAATTACATTTACAATTAAAAAGAAATTTAATGGTCGTTACCCGAATGAATCTCTATCATTTCATTGACCAGCCAAGAAAATACGTCATTGATTCCTTGACCATTCAATGCACTAGTTTCAAAGTATTCAAGCGGAGAATCTCCCAATGTTTCTTTCAATAGATAAGCAACACCTTCAAGATTAGTTTCTGTAACTTTCCTTAAATCCACCAAGTCAATCTTGTTTGCTACCAGTGCCACAGGAATTGGATATTCGTGGGGAACCTTGTTTATGTCTTCGAGCCACCAGATCAAGGTCTGGATATTAATTTCTGTTGTTGAATCAATCACTAAAACAGCACCGCTAATTCCAGACATATATGATTGCCTGATATTTCGAAATTCCACATCACCAGCCATGTCCCAAATAACTAATTCAGCCTGTATGTCACCTCTCTCAATGTTTTTCTTTGAAATTTCCACGCCTATTGTTTTCATGTAATTGTTTTTGAAGCCTTCCTCCATGTAGACCTTTCTTATTGAGGTCTTACCCACCCCTTGGTCACCTAGTAGGCAAACTTTGAATGAAAAAGATTGTTGAAACATTTCTACAAGTTATTCATTTATAATGAAATAAAAAAAAATTCCTATGAATTTTTGAAAAATTCGCGTTTTATTTTTTGTGTAGACTAAAGCTATTAAATATCAAAAGGTTTTGGAAGAAGTGTGGAGCTTTCTGAAGAAGATACTAAACTTCTATTTTCCTTGCTTAAACTTAACATGAAAAAAATTGTGTTGACTGGACCAACAGGTGCAGGAAAAACCACAATTTTTAAGCTGATTTTTCCCTATGATGAGAAAAATCTGGCAGAGGTTGATAGAAAAATAGAAAAAGAACAGAAAACCGAAATTTCCATTTCACAGGTAGCAAAAGACCAATTCAAGGATTCCACCACCACGGTGAGCTTTAATGTAACATCAGTAGTTGCATGTATTGATAGGGCAAATAGAATGCATTTGTTCCATTTAAGAGGTGATTTGGGGTTTTTGATTGAAAACGAATATGATTACATCCTTCCTATGCAAATTGTTGACTTAGCGGGTCAGGATCGATTTTCGTTTATGGTGGAAACAATGGTCAAAGGCGCTAGTGGAGCCATACTTGTGGCAGATGGGACAAACGTCAGTAGTATTAATAGATTGCCAGAATTCAAGGAATATATCAGGGATGAGGAACTTAGAACAGGAAGAAAAATTGAGACCGTCGCGTTTGTCAACAAATCAGACATGCGAGAGCAAAACCTGTATGTAGGATCAGAGATTGCAAGATCTGCACTTCCACAGGAAATTCCAGTTTTTGAAACAACAATTTATGATAAAGACACCCTTATTTTCCCGATTAGACAATTAATTGTCAAGACATTTGATGATCCATTGAATAACGAAAAATTGAAAGAATATTTACGCAAAATGAAACAAGTTAAAAGAAAATAATCACAACTCTGTTTCAAAATGTATTGCTTGATCAAGGGTAAAAGAAACAGGATCATCCACATATTGCACAATGAATCCAGTTCTTGAATGAATGGTGCCTGGAAGTCGGATGAGACGTTTTGTATCAATAGTAACCTTATGATCAATACGGGGATACCTATATTTAATCAACATGCCAAGGAAAGCTTCATGGTTTTTGGGCACTACATCAATGAAACGTGAATAGGAACCTTGAGTAAGAGTGGTAACCATTCGTTTGTACGCGGTCTTTTTTATGTTAATCTCTGCAAATACTTTTTCAGGAGTATTCAACACAAATTGCTTTCCAAGTAACCGAAAAATCCGTTCTTTCAACCTTTCAGCGCCTGAAGAGATGTCTTCAATCCTTTGTTCACCAAGTGGGTCATGGATAAGTTGCATATAGCTCACAATCCCACTCCTTTGCTCTTGAGTCAGGGAATAAGCTTCCTTATCAAGCACCCAGCAATGATATCCACGACCCCCAGTGAAGACCCATACAATTTTTTTGAAACCAAAATCCTTTCTGAGGGTCTCATCAATTATTGCGGCGGCATCTTGCATCAAGGGCCAACATTCCTCACAGACTTTTTTTTGACCTTTGCAAGAACAAAACCTGACAGGATCATACTCATTGGCATCAAGATCAAAAACTAGTTCACGACCAATCCATTTTACATCGTGGATTGTAATGGGTTGATGACCCCCGAAAGTTCCCCTCAAAGGAAACTCATATTCCGCGCCGATGTATGCACCAGCAACTGGAAATGTGTAAAGGTATTCATGGAGGTGGGCAGGTTCACTAAAAGACCTGTTTCTAACAAAATGGCTTCCAAGAATATCAAAGCCAAATTCCCTATAAGCGAACCTTTCTGGATTGACAACTTTGAAAATATAATCAGGCTTAAATCGATCCTGATAGAATTTTTTCAACAATTTCCCTAAATTCTCGTGAGCCATTTTGTTATTACGCCCTTATGTAAATTGATTGAAAGAAATCAAGAAATAAATTCCAAGAATAACTAAAACTATTGCGTTAAGGATAAGGTAAAAACGTGTCAGATTGGTAGGGAGCGTTTCACGTTTGGCTCCAAAAAATTTTACAAATCCTGGAAAATGAATTAGGTAAGTCCCTTGAAGTTTTTGGCTGATTTCTTCACCAGTCAACCCTGTCGCAAACCACTCAACAGCATATACTATGTTTAATGGGTCTTTGGAATCGGGATTCCATGTTGGGAAATAGTCTAAGATTAAATGAGATGCCTTACCAATAAAGAAGAATGATAAAATGGGTAAAAGAATGTTGGTCTCTGTGCGGTTACCTGAGAGAAGTACCAACCCCATCATAATTAGACCCGGAAATGCGGAGTGGGTAAACCAATCCCTATGGTTAAACGCGTGTTTCCACATTTGATCCAAATCAGGAAACTGTGCACCAAAAATGCTCATCAAAAATGCGATTAGAAGCCATGAAAGGTCTCTTGGATAAACAAAAGTGTAGGATTCCAATACATACAGCAGAAGAATGGTTATGAAATAAGAGACCAAACCAGCGTTAACATGCCATTTTCTACTTGCCATATCTTGTGAATGTTGTTTCCAACATTATAAATAGTTTTCCTGAAAGTAAAGATGTTGTCCAGTTTAACCCTTTTTTTTGGATATTTTCAATCCCAAAAAAAATATAACGTGTGGAACACTTCAAATAATTGTGTATAGGAAAACAAGTGTACTTATTTTGATTTTTCTATTTGTGGCTTCTGGTTTTTTTCCACCAAATGCGAGACCACAGGTTCAAAATATTAGATTCCAGGAAATACAATCACTTAAGGTAGAAACAGTTAACTCTACAGATAGTGAAGTAATGAGTGGCATAATCGCCCATATCGAAAAGCAAAACCAGAAACTAGGATCATGGCAATTTCAAGTGGATGTCAATGACACCCGTGTATTCTATGGGCTTGTAGGTATGAGTGGATTAGGAATGCGATTTTTGAGTGCTTTGGAAAAATATGGGAATATTTTGTCACAGGATGAAAAAGAAAAATTGTTGAGTTTTGCAAGAGAAATTGGAGATGAGTTATTATCTCAAGCAAGTATAAACAATGCCACCCATTTGATATGGACTGTTTCCAACAATGACAGTGTGGTGGATTATGGTTACGATTTTGGATTGGCGGGAATTGCGTCATTTTATGCAAAATTATTCAATCATACAAATGATGCAGGTGATAAAAATACAGCAATGAAAATTCTAGAAACCATCCAAAAAGGCGCCAACCATTCTGACGGATATTATTGGAACTCTCAATTGTTCCCATTATTGAACGGAACGGAATGGTATCCAACTTTTGACTTCCAAGCATTGAATTTAACTCAAGCAACATTTTTGGGGGTCAATTTTGGAACAGCAGGAATTATACAAGCCGCGATGGACTATGCCATCTATACAGGAGACAAGTCAAACAGTATTGTCCAGAATTTGATTGACAAAGGAATGAATTGGATCCTTCAAAAGAAAAAAACAAATTCTTCAGAAGTGTATTTCCCTGTAGCAAATGAAAGACAAGATGTCTTGTCTTCAAGCAGGGCATCAGGAATTGCAGGACTAATAGAAGTATTTAGTCAGTTGCAAAAACTAAATGCAACATATTCATTGCAAGATGAAATCAATGGAATGGTATCATGGCTGGTTGGAGAAAATGATGGAGAATCCAGAATTGGGGTGACATGGTTCAATCAAACTGGAGAGATTTTTGACCAGATAGAATATGGTCTTCGATACGGGTTAGCAGGCATTTTAAAGGTCATTGCAGCCACTGACATTTCAACAGACATCGTTATGACTGCACTTGATGATGAACTTTACAATTTCCAAGAGGTAGGAAGAGAAAAAGATGGAGCAGTACTTTATCCAGAAAGAATTTCCTTTAACTTTTTGGAACGAGAGGGATCAATTTCATATGAATTTGGTGCAGGAGGTCTTATTGAGGTACTCCCACAGTTTGAAGAGGGAAATTTCAGTTATTTGTTGGGGCTAACAGCAAAGATAAAAGCAGGAATTTACTCTTCGCTTGTTGAGAATAGCACAGGATTTGCGTTCATAGACAAAGATTTTCAGAGGATCAATTTTAGCCCAATCAATGGGATACCAAGCGTATTGGAATACCTGCCAACAAATGTGGAAGGGGAAATAGCAGTAATACCTACAAAAATTTCATTTGACCAAATAGTTGAAGGGGAAAATCAAGAAAAAACAGTGATTATAAACAATTTTGGGGATGGCCTTATGGAAGTCTCGTTTTCCACCAATACCAGCAACTTTGCAGCACCAAATGAGAAAGTTACATTGCAAGAATGGTCAAGGGCAATAGCCACAATTTCATTTTCACCTGTTTCAGAAGGGCAAATCAATGGAAAACTGACAATAGATTATAATGATAAGACCTACAAGAATCAAGGAAGCATTTCAATTCAATTGCATGGAACTGGATTTGACATGCCGAAAATTGCCTTGACAAGTCCAAAAAATGGAACCACGGTAAATGGAACAACAACATTTAAGTTCGAGATTACAGACGAATCGGGAATTAAAAGTGCAACATTTGCAATTGCAAATGACTCGTTATTTGAGAAAACATTGGTTTCGGGTTCTTTGAAAGAAGATGGAACGACCTATAGCATTACAGTGAACACACAGGCTTTGGACAATGGAGAATATTTCATGAGGATAACCGCAATAGACTTTCTAAATGTAAAGTCTGAATTGACAATAAAGTTTGTTGTCTCAAATCAACCAGGAGAAACCATTCCTGAAGAAACCCTTAACATTCTACTTTGGGGATTGGGAGGATTGACCGCAATTGCCGCAATCGGTGCTACATTTTTTACGATAAAGTATGTTAGAGGAAATAAATGAGAAAATACCCTTATCAATCCAAAAAATATCTTCTCTATAAGAAATGGGAACATTGCCTGCATGGTATCAATTGAGACCTGTCACCGAAAGTCTACCCGTCGACATTAATGATGCATTTAGATTGATTGTCCAAAGAATTAACAATCTAACTCAATTGAAAATGCAATCAGGAGAGATATCGGGGATTTTTGAGGAAAGATTGATACAAGAAGAACAAGAAAAGGAGGAGCTAATAAGCCATATCCTATTGAGGATTGCAACAGTTCTTGATTTAAGGCTTACGTCTTGGTTACTTGAATCAGAAGGGGACTATTTTATTTTTAGATTCCAACAAGAACCATGGGATAAGCAATGGGGCATATTGACCAATCTTTTCGGAAATGACGGGATAATAGATGAACAAGAAATCAAAATGATGATAAACGACCCAGACATTGATTTGATTTTTGCAAAACGACGACAGAATTCATCACCGATATTTGCAATTAAATATACACAAGCACCATTTCTCTTGAAAAAAAGAGTGGGAAGGTTGGTGCAGGGTTGGATCGTGTTAGACTTGAAAACAGCCATACCATTCATAAAAAAAGAATTTGAACGACAACTAAAGAACCAGATGGAACAATTGCAACAGAGGGTGAAAACAAGAGCTCAATTAAAGAAACAGGCCATGCAATTCTATGAGTATGTGCAAAAGGACGTTTTTGAAAAAATCATGAAACCAAGAAGAGAAACAATTCTCATAGACAGCTCATTTCATTTAGAAGGAAAACTTGAGGAAAATATGGAAAAGTTTCCGCCTTGCATACAAGATTTATTGCAAAGGGTTGAAAACGAGGGGTATATTGGTCATTGGGAAAGATTTCAATTAGGAATTTTCTTGAAACAAATTGGAATGCCTGTAGAGGAACAACTTCAATTCTGGTACTCAAAAGCAGTGGACAATATAGGAATAAGTTTTGAAGAATTCAAGAAAAAAGCAGGATATATCATTCGACACATATATGGACTGGAAGGGGGAAAAATAGACTACAAAATGCCAGCTTGCAAAACAATACAGGATAGAATGTACTGTTCATTTAAACATGCAAGTCTTGAAACAATTAAAAGAAGAATAGAATTCTTGATGAAGTTTACAGATATCGATGATTCCAAGCCTATTTCACAGCTTATTGTTGATAAGGCAAGGAAAGGAGATTATTCTTTGGCATGTGGTCTTACTTTGAATATTATAAGAAAACACAAAGGTTCAACAACAAGAATTCAACATCCCCTTATTTATCTAAAACTTGCATTGGAATCTAATGATAAGGAAGAAAAAAAAGAAGAGACGAAACAGCAAATATAAATCGAGTAGAAATGAAAAAACAGACGACCACAATACTATCAAATATTTTGAATATTAAGCTTCAGAAGTTCTTTCACACAAATATTTATTATTTTCAGAAGCATTAGACAAATAGAAGAGATGATTATCATAAATCGCAAATCCATCAGTCCCATAATTGCAATAGGCTTATTGATTGCCTTGACCATTTCTGGAGGGGCTGCAATTGCAGTTATCCTTTCACAGTCTCAATCAAAAACACCTACTCTTTCTGTCTTAGGACTTAATGGTTCAACTACAAGTCCAATTTTGGCCACTGCCTCTATTGTTCAAATAACAGAATATCCCGACCCCTTGGTTTCAAAAGACATTGTGGGAATTGAAGTGGAAGTAACAAATCTTGGTTCAAAGGACATTTACGTGATCGATATCGATGTCATTGTGGGTACCACGTTATTGGATTTATATGCAGAATGGAAAATTCAATCATCCACGGGAGCAATTAAGGTTAATGAAAATGGCGACCCATATACTGTAGGTGACAAAATTGGAGGATATAAACAAAAACCAGGAACTATAAATTATTTTGTTGAATTAGACAGCAGTGATTATGATAACTCTTTTGCAAGGATTCCTGCAACATCAAACTTATTTTTTGCAAAAGTAAAGGTTGGAAATAATCCAGTTCATGTGGATCAAAGCATACAAACACAATCTGTTGCTTTAAAAGACTTTTATTCACCTGTAGGCTATCGAGTTGCATTATTCCATCATGGAACTGAAACGTCAGATGCGCGAAAGAAATTGGAAAAGGTATTCACAGATACAAGATTTCAATCAATCACCAATACAAAAAACATGAACATCAGTTTTGATCCCAACATTGATGAATACGATTTTAGTTCCCCAACCCATGGAATAAATGCAACAGCAGTGGCTGAGACCTATGACTTAGTCTTAGTAGCCATGTGGGCAGTTCATAACAATATAGCCAACGAGCTAATGGAAATTTTCAATAAAGGAGTTGCACTAGTATTCTATGGAACCTTAAGTGGATTTGGCAATTATGCCCAAATTTCATCACAAATTAACCAAACAGCTACAGAAGAGATTACTGGATTACTGTTTGATGGTTGTTCAACGTGTGACAGCGTTAAAACGAAAAATACGAATGCAAACAACACCTATTGGTTCATTCCGAATGGTAAACCAGGGATAGTGGCAGATCTTCAACCATACAATGTATTTTTTGAGGACAACAAGAAAAAGGATAAACTAGGATATGACATAGCAACATTGACTAACAACACAAAAATTTCAACAAAAGTCTATGGATACCATAAATACGAACTCCGAGACAAGAAAAACAGCAATGCACTGTTTCTTAATAAAACTTCACCATTATATGTAATCCGTGAGACTGCATCCAACAAAAAAGTGGCAACGTTTGCCATGAATCACAAAAGCGTATTTAATAACAAGAAAATGAGCCATCGGTTTTTTGTGCCTAGAAATCTTATATTTGCGGCGTTAGGGGAGGACAGGAAGTTGATAAGACATACAAAAATTCAGATGAACACATTCACCTTAACCCAAAATCCGGGCAATACACAAGAATTCAGAATTAGTTGGACTGCAACTGTAACAGAAGGAGATATCAACCTAGTAGATGGAGGAATAAATTTCACCCTTTATATGCCAACAGACTATTCCATCTCATTCAGAAAAGGCAAAGAAAAAAAGGTTCAAGTTGACATAGAAACAAGTGGATCAACGAAATTATTTACTAAAACAATAAAAATTGATTTGCAGTCTAACAATGTAATCCATATTGATGTAGGACATAATGTAAGCAAAGGAAAAAGAGGATTGAAATACCTCTATAGAAATGACAATCTTTCATTAATTTTGCCTGTAAGAGGAAATAATCGTCTTAAATGGCTTCGATTGGCGTCAGGAGACGATCCAACCCAAGTAAAACAGTGGAAAATCGTAACAAACTGGACAAATGTGGACATGTCAAAAGACACATTAAGTGTCACTTATAACAAGGCAATCCAACCATTATTGGAAATAAAAGCCATGATTCAAAGACAGGCAATTGATATAAAAGGAACAAAGTTGCAAAAACAAATTGTCACGCGAATCAATCTATAATCTTAATAAAAAGAAATTGAAGTAAGCATTGGTAAGAAATGGCAGAAAAGAAGATGGTTGTTAATATTGGATCCCCTTCAGGGAAGACCTACAAAATCATATTAGAAGATCAAGCAAGAGCCTCATTGTTTGGCTTGAAAATAGGTGATGAATTTGAAGGCTCTCTCATAGGATCCGATTATGAAGGATATAAATTCAAGATTACAGGTGGTTCTGATGAAAATGGAGTCCCTATGAGACCAGACCTCAATACTGACGGATATATGAGGCTTCTTGTGTCGGGAGGAGTTGGTTATAGACCAAAAAGAAAAGGAGAAAGACGTAGAAAAAGAATGAGAGGCAATATTATTCAAGAGGATATTTCTCAGCTCAATATAAAAATTATTGAAGAAGGAAAAAAACCATTGGAATAATAAAGTAATTCAAGGAGGAAACCCCAATGGCAAAAAGGAAAAAAAGAGCAAAGAAAACATCAGAAGAAACAACAAAGGAAATCAAGAAGGAAATAACAAAAAAAGAGACTAAGAAGAAGAAAGAGGTTTCCTCCAAGAAAACAGAAGCAAAAGCTTCTGTGAATAAAGCAAAAAAAGCAAAAAAGAAAGAGGTCATTCATCCAGAAGTCAATATCGGAACTGCGGGACATGTCGACGAGGGAAAATCCACGCTTATCAGGTCACTGACAGGGAAGTTCCCAGATGATCACTCAGAGGAAATTAAAAGAGGGATCACCATTCGTCTTGGATATGCCGATTGTGACGTAAGAGCTTGTCCGAAGTGTCCAGAACCAGACAAGTGGACTGTCAAGGAAATTTGTCCGAATTGTGGATCAAAAACGGATTTTGTAAGAAGACTTTCGTTTGTTGATGCACCAGGGCATGAAATTCTGATGCAGGTAATGCTGTCAGGCGCTGCAATAATGGACGGCGTGATTTTGGTAATTGGTGCGAACAAGACAGTGCCACAACCTCAAACAAGGGAACATTTGGCGGCAATAACTGCCTTAGGCATTAAAAATGTCATCGTTGTCCAAAACAAAATAGAATTGGTCTCCCCTGAAAAAGCAGAAGAGAATTACATGCAGATTAAGGAGTTCCTTAAAGGAACTATTGCAGAAAATGCACCAATAATCCCCATGAGTGCAATCCATGGGGTTAATCAAGATCTTCTTTTGTCTGCAATCCAAAATTTCATCCCAACACCAAAGAAAAAAGAAAATGGTCCCTTAAGGATGTATGCAGCAAGATCTTTTGATATCAATCCTCCAGGAACTAAACCAAAGAACCTGAAAGGAGGAGTTTTTGGCGGCACTATCAAGAGTGGAAAGGTGAAAGTAGGGGATAAAGTTGTTGTATTGCCAGGTTTGAAAAAGAAGGAAGGAAAAGTTACAAAAAGGATACCTGTAGAAACGGAAGTTTTGAGTATACGTGTTGGGGAATCACAGGACAGCAATATCGCAACACCAGGAGGACTGGTTGCAATTCAAACAGCACTAGATCCAAGCCTGACTAGATCTGACAACATGAGCGGAACAATCCTAACAAAGCCAGGAGAGGAATTACCTGTTGTTGATCAATTAAAAATCAACTATACGTTATTCGACGTTGTGGTTGGATCAGATACAAATGAAGCAGTCCAACCAATTAGACAAAATGAGCCATTGTTGTTGACAATAGGAACTGCTCCGATAACAGGGGTAGTCACCGCGTTGAAAGGCGGGGAAATGACTGTGAAACTTAAAAACGTCGTGGCATTGGACAATAGCATCAAAGTTGCGATAAGCAGGAATATTCAAAAAAGATGGAGACTCATTGGATATGGAGAAGTCTTGAGTTAAGATGGATAAGGAAAAACACCTCAAAATATTCATCGATACAAATGTTTTATTGCATGCTCCAGAATGGAAAATTCGTTTTCTTTCAGAACTTGACAGGATAATCGAGAGAAAATACGCAATCTATATTCATGAGAAAGTGTTTGAGGAGTTGCTTGAAGCTCTCGATGATAAAGGGGCATTAGGAAAAAGAGCCAAGCTTGCAATTGAAATGACCCCACAATTTGAAAGTTACGAAGATGATGAAGATTACCCAGGAACAGATATAGCGCTATTGAATGCCGCAAAAAAAGAGGGAGGCGCTGTATTGACATTCGACAAGGGATTGAAAAAAAGGTGCAAAAAGGAAGGCATTCCAGTGGTTACTAATCAAGGTATGCGACAACTGATGGTTGACGGTTATATTGGCTAGTGGAATGTAACACAATAATTTTAATTGGCGCGTATTGTGGTAGCTTACGAGCAATTTCTCCGTCTCGGCAAAAAGTTTTGGAGCCTAATTGAATATGTACTACATCAGTCAAATTACCGATACATTACGTGTTCCCCCAAGCAGATTTGATGAGGACTTAAAATCCATCCTCCTTGAACTTGCGAGGGAGAGTCTAGAAGAAAGAATTTTTCCAGAAATTGGGTTCATTGTAGCAGTGCTTGAGGCAGAGGAAGTAGGGAAAGGGAGATTAATCCCTCAGGAAAGTGGTGCATTTTATCCATGCGTATTTAAAGTCCTCTGCTTCAAGCCTGAAAGGAACGAGATAGTTCAAGGAAGGGTCATTGAAGTAGTGGATTTCGGGGTATTCATCCAAGTCAGTACTGTAGAATGCCTCTGCCACAAATCACAGATGGGTGACGACTATTTCATCTATAAGGACTCTGAAAACGCATTGATTGGCAGGGATACTGGAAAAAGAGTGGGAATTGGCGACATCATCCGTGGAAGGGTTGCGGTAGTGGGAATGCAGAAAAATGCCATGAGGGTTGGAATCACAACAAGGCAACCTGGACTCGGTAAGATGGAATGGATTGAAGAATGGAAACATGAACTTCAAGAAAAAAGGGAAGAAGAAATTGAAGCATAATATGCCCTGATTTCATAAGTTTCTTGCTGTCAGTCAAGGCAAACTATCGATCTTATTAAGAATTGCAAAATTACGCAATTGTTAATGACACTTCTTGGTGGGACTGTTGATGATCTCATCCCTCAAATGAGACAGGAGGAACTTACACTTGAACCCAAAAGCAAAGATGTGAAAATTGGGAATATCGTTTTTTTCTTGACAGTCATCGTTTTTCTCATTAGGGGAAGCCAATCAATTTCAAGTAGGTTTTTCTTCTTTTTGGTCATACTAGGTTTTATTGGAATTTTATTACTCAGAAAAAATAAAATCCAAGGTAAATACATAATTAGTGATAAAGGACTTATTGTGCCTTCAACATGGATAACACAGAAAATGATACCATGGGATGAGATTGTAGAAGCATACATTGAAGAAGTCAAAGATCAAAACGGGGAAATATTACATGCCTTGCGTATCATTCTTGACACAGATTGGATCAAGGTCAATACAACAGGAATGGAAGATTCAGCGTTACTTTTAACAGAAAATGAATATGAATTCGAAGAATTGAAAAAATTTCATGAGAAAATAATCTTTTTCAAGAATCAATTCGGGAAGGCATCTGACACATTGAATGAACGGTTAAGGAAACAAGTGTTCAGATCATGGGAAAATAGAAACAAAAGGGCAGTGATCCTTTGGCTTGACGTTGTCTCAGAAAGCGTAATTTACTTTTCACTTTTTTATCTTTTGATTTACGGGATTTTAGGTCAATATCCACCATTGAGCACATATTTGGGAATATTCCTGTTTTTTGCATTAGGATTGTTCATTTTTTATTGGTCTGCAATTAGACCATATTCCATAGTAGGAATTAGACCAAATGAATTAGGTGCTGTCAATTACGTTCCAGATGATGTTGTTACAAATATTAGATTTGTAGTGGTTACTAAGCCATATGCCCTTTATTTGATGGAAGCAGAATTCATCTATGACGAGAATAACGACAGACCCCTACAAGTGGCAGATTTTGTGCAAATCCATCCAGAAATTGTAAAACCAGGAGAACTGGCACATGGCATTGCCCAAATAACAGGAAACCACGTAAAGGCAAAAGGGGCAGTCATTAAATTTAAACTGGAAGGAAATGACACAATGTATTCTGTTCCAATATATTGGTAGGTGATTGAAAATGGAAACAGTATTGCATATAGCTCATCAGCTTCCCGATATTCGAGTGGAAAAAATGATGCTTGCAGGCAAGGACATTGGGTTTGATGTTCAGGTAGTGGCACAAAAGTTCAGTTCATTTAGTTTTGAGGAACTTGAGTCCTGCACAGTTCATTTGTTTGATTCAGGAGCATTGGATCAATTTGGTTTCAAAAGAAATTCCATAAATCAAATCAAAAAGATTATTGACAACGTCAATCCAGACATCATTCATGCCCATGATATTTATAATGCATATTTCACATCACAAGCAACACATCAGAGGTTTGTTTATGATGATCATGAGTTTTGGAGCCAAGCAATTGCCAATCAAGAGCCATCAGGGAAGTTTATCAAAAAAACAAGAAGAACAATAGGTTTATTCATTCGAAGAAAAAGAATTCCAACATGGGAAAAAAAGATTATTGCAAATAATGTAGTAATTACAGTGACAGATCAGATTGCAGAACACCATCGAAAAATTGGGAAGGAGGTTTTTGTCATCGAAAATTTCCCACATTCCAAAGAATTAATGGAACCAAAACAAAAGAAAAGAGAAGAAAAACAGTTAGTATATATTGGAAAAGATCTTAGTTCATTTGGAACGAAATATAGGAACACAAAAGGATTTTTGGATATAATGCAAAAAAACCAAGACCTTGTTCTGAAAGTAATTGGAGACAGAAATTTAAAAACCCATGGCAATATCATATCAATTGGATATATTCCACATATGAAAATCATTCCAGAAATATCAGATTCAAGCTTTGGAGTTTTGCCATGGAAACCACATGAAAATCAAGCGTTTTTCAGCCCCAACAAGGTTTATCTTTATGCACATGCAGGACTTCATACTATTGTCCCCCGTACATTCACAAATCACCCACTTCTTTCATATTCATATTTCAACAGATTTGAAGATATACCAGATATTGTAAGAGCAAAACCAGAATATAGTTCAAATGAGATTATTAAGCATGCAAGAGCAGAAATAATTTTTGATAAAAGATATAATATCTTGAAAAAGGTCTATAACAGTTTGTAAATTTATTCAGAGGGAAATATAATTTCATTGTTTTCCCAACGTCTGATGATTTCAGAGACTATTTCCCTCCCTGCTTTGCCATTACCGTATGGATGATTTGATGGAACTTCGAATTTTCCGTCTTTTATTTCTGAAAAAGCAGTGTAAATACATTCTTTTTCCAAACCACAAAGCCTGTTGGCACCTTGTGCAACACTTTCCACCCATTCTGTCGTGGTTCTTAAGGTGATGGCAGGAATTCCAAGAATAAACGCTTCCTTTTGGAGACCACCACTATCCGTAATTAAACCAACGGCATTAGTTAAGAGATTTGCAAAATTCAGGTAACCTTGAGGCTCAATTAGGTAGATATTGGAAGATTCCTTGAGTTCCTTGAACAATCCAAATGTTTGGAAGTTTTTTAATGTGCGTGGATGAATGGAAAATACAACAGGATAAGGAGCATTCGAAAAAATTTCAATGATTGCTTTCAATTTTTTTGAATCGTCGACATTCTCCGCACGATGCATTGTGGCTAAAAAGTATTGTTTAGAAGGGAAAGGTAATTTTAGGGACAAACGTTTTGCTTTATTACTTGCATATAGAATTGAATCAACCATTGTATCTCCACAACGATAAATCCAATCCTTGGGAACACCTTCTGCCAATAAATTTTCTACACCATCATCTGTTGGGGTAATCAACAAAGAAGAAATTCGGTCTACAACGATTCTATTAATTTCTTCGGGCATTTTCCAATCATGAGAACGTAGCCCTGCTTCCAGATGTATCACAGGGAGATGGAGTTTTACCGCAGACAAGGCACCTGCAAGTGTGGAATTTGTGTCTCCTGGTACCAATACAAGATCAAATGCCCTTTCTTGAATAAATGTTTCAATTCCTTTCATCATTTCTCCAGTTTGATATGCATGTGATCCTGAACCGACTGCAAGATTAAAATCAGGATAAGGGATATCTAAGTCCTCAAATATTTTGTCAGACATGTTTTTGTCATAGTGTTGACCAGTATGCAAATGAGTAAAATCAACTTTTTTTTCAATCATTTCCCTTATAACAGGTGAAAGCTTGATAAATTGTGGACGAGTTCCAGAAATGATTAAAACTTTCATTTTAGTTTTACGTCTTTCCTCCCTATTTTATTATTATTGTACATATCTCAGCTAAGTTTAACTGAGATAATGTCTCTATCACGAAGCAATAACTCCAATATCCTCGCAGGAACTTTCTTGTCAGTAACTATTGTCATTGTACTTTTCACGGAAAGTTCAGGGTCTTTGGCAAGAAGGAAACGGATAACCAGATCCTCATCCGCAATCAGTTTTGTTGCTTTGGCGGCAATTCCAATACTGGAGGAAAATGCTTCGATCTCCATGACTCCTTCAAATCTGTCCTTGTTCATCCTTGCCACATCAGATATGTCAGCTACAGGCTTGAGATGTTCAAAAACCCGTAATAGGTGGTCATTGTTTCTGATGACCCGAACTGTTTCCTCCACCACTTTTCGATCAACTTTTGTTGCTTTTGCAACTTTGGTTATGGAAAGGGCAACGGGACCAGCATATATGCCATCAGGTTTCACAGAGAACCCATATTCAAGCATTAATTCAGCCACTTTTAACCTAGACGGGGTATTTTCAAAAGTTTTTAGGATTTCTTCCCACATATGACAATTTCACCATAATAAAATAAAGGTTTAAAGGTATTTTTTGGGGTGAATACAACAGTAAGAACCATTTTTTGGGATTTTTTAAAAAAATAGGGGAGAGAATTTATTCAATCAGCTTGACTTGGCGTTTACCAATGTTCTCCCCAGATACATAGACCAATCCCTGTGTTTCCATTTTCATTAAGATGCTGTTAAGCTCTCTTGTAGAAATTTCACGATATTTTCGTTTCAATGATTTCTTGAGTTCATCTTCAAACGCAATCCCATGTTGAGCTTTTAATAGAGCCATTATAGTCGCAATGATGTCGACGGAGGTATAAGTTTCACTCATTAATTGGTGTAGAGTCTTGCAGAATAAAAAATTTGGCGTCACTGAACTGATTTAAATGTGTAATCTGGGCTTTATAATAAAGAATTGTTATAAAGGAATTTGACAATGATAACTTGTTAAGGTGCAGGATATGAGTGAGGAAACTTACGTTGACGTTCTGAGGTATTCAAGTAGGAGAACCTTATTGGGATTGAATGTCATATTGTTGATAGCAGGGGCGGTTTTGGCTTCCTTCATTGCTTTTTCTCTGAGTAATTTGCTGGCTGACAATAATATAGGAGATAATATTCTTTCATTTTTTGTTTTGATGTTGTACTTTTTCATTTTCATCATGATAGTAATGTTTATCGAATATTTTTTCTCCATTGGATTATTTTATTCACAGAAAACAAGAATTGCAGGATTTTTGGTTTTCATTGGCATTTCCTTTTCTTTTGGGTTTTCACTTGCTTTGATCAAGTATACAGATAAAGTGAATGTTGAATTGGTCTCTACACTTTACTTTCTTTCAACTTTGGCGTCTCTAGGAAATGGTGTATTCTTCCTTTTGACTGCAAGTGGACCGAAAACGGAAACAGACATCAGAAGAAGGTTTGATGAAATAAAGGAAGAAATTGCTGAAAAGAAAATATCGGACATGAAAATTGATGAAGCCCTTCGAAGAGCCGAACGTTGGATTATTAATAAGCAAAGAGATGATGGTACGTGGGGAGAAAAAGAGCCTTTATTTGAAACCGCCTCAGTAGGTAGAATGTTTCTATTGACAAATCGTGGACCAGATTATTCTTGGATTAAAATTGTTGATGGAAATGAAGAAATGCGCACAGTTGAACAGATTTATTACTTGGTTTTGGAAGCACTTGAAACTGCCTCAATTCAAGAAACCTATCAAAGCCTCCTTCCTGTACTTTTTACGTTAACCGTCAATAATGAAATCATCAACTTTGATGACATAGCCATTCTTGAACAACGTGCAAAGCTTGCCAATTTCAGTGAGTGGGATTTTGTTAGCCAATTGGAAAAGAAAGAAGCAAAACTTACGAAAGAAATTCCACCACTAGTTGCATTGGGACCGATTTTCAAATATATGGAAGATTATGAAGGTGCACAAATCGTGGCAGACATTTTGGCAAATACATTCAACATTATTATGAATAGGTCTGTCAAAAGATTTGCAAGCATAGAAGACGATACCGAAATCCCCATGCTCATTATTGGTGCATTGTATAATTCATTGGTTGAGTTATTGGAAAGAGAACCTTACTCTAAGGCACCTGAAATGTATGGTAATCAACAAAACACATTAGACATGTTGGGAATTTCCCTTCCATCTCAAGGGGGAAAAATCAAGGCAGAAGTTCGTTTAGGAAGAGTCAGAGAATACTTAAAGTCAAACCAAGAAATTGATGGATCTTGGGATGGAACCATAACTGCAACAGCGGAATGCCTTAGGGCAATAGCCCATGGAGACTCAATCGAAAGCAACGAGGTCAAATTTGCAACATATTTCCTTATTGCACAGCAGAAGCCAGACGGTTCATGGAATAATGATATAGTGACAACCACACAAGTCATAAAGGCACTTTGGGCAGTCCAGTCAAGAATCATCATTCATTGAGGTGCAGCAATTGCAATTCTTCTGTGAGCTTTTATTTGCCTCTATCACATTTATTGCATTAACAGTGGGGGCAATTCAAGACATCCTTACAAGATATACAAGTAATAAGATTTGGATAATCCAAGGAGCCAGTGGTTTTATCCTGCTAATAATTTGTGGCATTATTGAGCCATACACACCGTTGGAACTTATCGGGATTGGGTTAAACATTGCTTTTGCTGTCTTTTTTGGGTTCTTGTTCCTATTGATTGGGGCTTGGGGGGCAGGTGATACAAAAGCATTGTTTGCCCTAGGCATTTCATCACCAATTGTGTTTTCATTCATCAAAATGGAGATTCCCCCACAATTAAGCCTCGTACCTCTCTTCCTGATAATTGCAAATTTTGTTTACGCAATTGCAATACTGATATTTACAAACCTCATATGGAATTTGCTTTCTCTAAGAAAATTTGGAAATTGGTTCAAGGAAACGAATGCATCTATTTTTATAAAATTGGTGACTGTTCTTACAGCAGTTCAAATACCTTTGGACAAGCTCAAAGTAGAATCGTTCTTGGATCCAATAGAAACTTTCAATGAAAAGTGGCATATTGAATTTTCCATTTTCAATGATTACAACCAAGATGATGAAATACTTGAGCAACAGGAAAAAAAATTAAGAAAGGATATCAGGGAGAAAGCAGACGAAACAGGCAGGAAATATATTTGGGTAAGACCACAAATTCCAGGACTTGTGATTTTCTGGCTTTCATACATAATCTGGATATTTTTTGGTTCTGCAGGTGTAACCATCATCTCATGGGTTATTGGGATTTGACATATTTTATTTTCATTATTTAGAAATTAACCTAAAAATGTTTTAATACAAATCTTAGCTAACAAAAACATGCAGGACTTCAGTGTTTTGAGAACTGCAAATGTAATTTTTCTAAGCCTACTACTTGCATTTCCATTAGGTTTCCTTGCAGGTTTGAGAGGCGTGGATGATGTAAGACCCACTGTAACATACAATGGACTAATTGGAAAAGTGGAAGTATATCGGGATCAAAACAATATACCAGCAATACTTGCTGACAATGTTGAAGACATGTTATATGCGCAGGGGTATGAATTCGCAAGGGATAGGTTGTTCCAGTTGGAATTCTACAGGTCAATAATAAATGGTGAACTTTCAAGACTTTTTGGAAGGGCAACAATTGAGGCAGATATGTTTCTCAGAACAATTGGATTGAAAAGGGCGGCAATTAGAGAGACTAAACAAGCTGATCAAAATTTAGTGAATCTAGTATCTGCTTATGTCCAAGGCATTAACGATTTCATAGATTCCCATTTGAACAATTTACCATTGGAATTTCAACTCTTGGGGGTCAATCCAAAGCATTGGACAGTAGAGGATTCCTTTGGAGTTCATGGAATACTTTCATATAATTTTGCATTTGGAGGGCTCTGGAATGAGATTGTGCGATATGAGGTTATCAAAAAGGTGGGAACAGAAAAATCATTGGAATTGCTTCCTGTACAGTTTGAACCTGCAAAGGAATATATAAGGAATTATGATGAAAGCATTGATATTTTTGGTTCGGGTACATTGCAATTGGCACAGAAGGAAAATGAAGATACGATTTTGGGATACAACATTCCAGATTTTCTAAAGGATATACTAATGCCAAAACTACCAAAATTCGCATCAAACAATTGGGTGATCTCAGGTGCAAAAACAAAGTATGGCAAGCCAATTTTAGCAAATGATCCACACTTAGGCCTTTCTGTACCAGGACTTTGGTATTTTGTCACATTGATTGCCAGAAAGGATAACATTCATTTGCAAGGATATACCATCCCAGGATTGCCGTTTATTGGTCTTGGACATAATCAATATATGGCTTGGGGAGCCACCGCGGCAATAGCGGATTCTGTGGACACCTTTTATCTCAAGACAAATGGAGAAAAATATCTAGTGAACAAGACGATTTGGAAGGATTTCAAATATGAAAAACACCAGATACCAGTGAATGGACAAAACCCAATTGACTTTACTGTTAAACTAACAGATTTTGGACCGATGATAAATGTAACCATCAATGGAAAGGAAGGCCAACTTGCCTTAAAATGGACATTTTTGGAAGATGACCCACGAAACCAGCCATTCAAGGGAATTTACTCATTTATTAGGGCAAAGTCTGTTGATGAGTTTCATGAAGCCCTGAAATATTTGACAGTGCCTGGGTTTAATTGGGTGTTTGCAGATACGGATGGAAATATTGGTTTACAGCTTAATGCGCAGGTACCAATAAGGACACAGGGATATGGTCTTTTACCTCAAAACGGATCATCAGGCAAATCGTTTTGGAATGGATCAATTCCATATGAAATGCAGTACTATGTGAAAAACCCACCTCAAAACTTTCTTTATTCCGCAAACGAAAGAGTAGATAAAAGAAACCAATTTTATTATTCAGAAACATTTGCTTTGGGATATCGGGCACGAAGAATATCACAAGTGATCGAGAATGGAACAGATTTTTTTGGGGACAAAGACAATTGGGATCTGCATATGACACAAAAGCTTCAGGCAGACGTAAAAAATTTGGTGGCAGAAGATCTACTTGACCCAATAATTCAAGATCTTTCAAATCTTGACTTCAACGGATTTGAAAATGCAGGATATTTAAGAAGAGCAGTGAGGCTTCTTGAGAAATGGGATAAAAGAATGGGTGTTAATTCGGTTGAAGGACTGATATTTACAACATTTACGCTATTTTTTGTCAAAGCAACATTTGAAGATGAACTGGGATGGGAAATGACAAGAAAAATGCAATATCCAAGCATAGGAGCAATTGCAAGATTTCTAAATCAAAAACAGAATCTTAACTGGTTTGACAA
This sequence comes from Candidatus Heimdallarchaeota archaeon, assembly GCA_015523565.1. Classification (GTDB taxonomy): domain Archaea; phylum Asgardarchaeota; class Heimdallarchaeia; order Heimdallarchaeales; family Kariarchaeaceae; genus WAKA01. The sequence continues at coordinate 50,656 of WAKA01000122.1, forward strand.
TATCAATACTGCGAAAAATGAATCTGTAATTGACACCGCTGTTGAGGCTTTAAAACAGTCAATTTCATATCTTATCAATAGCTTTGGTTCCGAAATGGACTCATGGAAATGGGGAAGGGCCCATATAATGAGATTTGAACATCCCATGTCCAGTGTCCTCCCATTTTTGGATATCGGGAATGAGGGAATGAATGGAACCTCTTTAACAATCAATGCACTTGAAGGCCCTTGGTTTAGAGCAGACGGTACAATCAGGTATAATTTTGCATATGGTCCATCAATGCATTTCACAGTTGTCGTTGAAAATAAATGGGGTAATATAGAAATCAATTATCCTCCGGGTGTGTCAGGAAATATTGGATCAAAGAACTACGACAACCTATACGAAATGTGGAGAGATTTCAAATACTTCTCCCCACCTTTCAATGAAGAGGACATACGCAATAACTACAGTTTGGAGGTGGTATATACCAAATGAAAACAGGAACAAAGGTTTCAGTTACTTTACAGGGATTGGTACTTGCTGTGCTGGGAATTCTCGCAACACAAATGAAATTTCAGAATTTCATTGGGGTATTTTATTATCTGGGAATAGGTGTTGGAATTATAGGGACAATAATTAAAGCAAATGAAATGCAAGGAATACAACGAACCATGACAAGCAACCCTATTGTTGCATTGGGATTAGCCCTTGGATTTTTTGGAGCAAACACATTAGCGCCATTTAAGATTACACGTATTCCATTTGCATTCCATATTTTCATATTCTTCCTGATTGCCTTTTATTCGTTGATGGATCTTATCTTCTTAAAATTGAAAAGAAGAGAGATTATTACTCTTTATTTTTCATTATTGACAATTGACCTGCTTATAATTCTTGCAATAATAAATCACTGAACCCTATTTTATGTTGTGAACAATTCCATAATTTTATCAATCTACTTTTTTCCATATTATCATGGAATTTGTCCCCTCTGTTGATTTGTTTAAATTTCGAGGAATTGAAACAATGGGGACAACCACAGATAGACTTTATAAAATCAATGTATCCCCAGAAGAAGTGCAAAAAATCCCGAATTTATTGATGAAGTTGGGAAACAAAGTGTATTTATCCTTGACAAACGGGAAATCAGACAGTTATAATATCCAAGAACTAATTAACCGGCATCATGATATTATGGATCTTTGTAAAGTCAAACCAAGGTATATTGAATTAAAATATCCGTATGATACCTCCTTGTTAGAGAAAATTCCAGAAGGGACAACCCCTATAATTTGTTTTGAGGATCTGGAAGGAACCGCAAAGATTGACTTCCACATGATCATCAAATTGGCAAAAAAATATCCTAATGCAGTCTTTAAGATTTTGGCATCCCCAGAAACAATTATTGAATTGAATCTCCTGATTAGATGGGGAAAGCAATTGACAGAAAATGAAATTAAGCATGTCATTCTCTGCAATGGAAGGTTTGAATCATTAACCCCCTATTTATACGAAAAATTTGGAAACCTATTTTTGGAACTTAAGGAAACGCCATACCATGATAAGAAATTAGATCCACGGATACATAGTACCCTTGAAAGGATTATTCAACAATTCCAAGAAGAAAACAGTTTTTCAAAGCATGAAATACCATTTGTACAACAATTAGTTCAACAAACGGCACCCTTAACACCAAAAATAGCAATCCTTGGCAAAGAGAATCTTGCATTCATTGAAAAAGACATCTTTGATCTTCTCAACAAGTATTCGAGAAGAGTTACAGGTTCAGTCTATTTGCCTGTCAAATCAGTTGAAGAAACAAATATTTTCATTACAGGCATAGGAAAACAACTATTTAACGGGTTTTCATTTGTAGGGTTGGAAACAAAAAAAATTGAAGGAATAGATCAATATGACTTGTCCTCTGCAAGAACAGGTGTAACAAGTTTTTTGCTGAAAAGGGAAACAGAGCTAGTTAGTTTCGACACATATGAAATAATTATGCAAAGCATATTCAATGAAATTAAGGACATGGAAATTGTTAACATATATATTGAAGGTATTCATCCAATGCTGTTCTCAATATTGCCGACCATTTATAATCAGGCAAACATGATAAAAATAAGAAACAGGACAAAGACAAAAATTGAAAAAGTAAAGAACTACTTTTCAAAAGTTGAACCAGTTGCATCTAAGGAACAATTTAGTTATGACATAATAATTAATTTTGTCCCCTTTGGAACAAAAGGTCTTCCAAATATGTTGCCATTTCCAAAGAAATTGCTGGAAAATGCAAGGTTGGTGATAGACACAACTGTTTCACCAGTACAGACACCCATTGAAAAAGCAATAAAAAAATATAATGCAGTATATTATAACGGTCTTGATATTTTGGCAAGGAAGGCATATGTTGAAGAACAACTAATCAACACAAACATTTTTTCGGAATAAAAAAGAATGTTTTTTCATTCTGTGAACCATTACAATGCAAAAGATAAAAAAAAATGCCTTTCTTTCTCAGTTCATGAATGATGTTGATGTTGCAATAGTCGGTGGTGGTCCTTCGGGAGTAGTCGCTGCAATTACTATAGCAAAAGCAGGATACAAAGTTGCCATTCTAGATAAAAAACAAAGAAATAAGATCGGAAATAAAAGCTGTGGCGACGCCTTGGATAAAGTGGCCCCTGAAATCATGAAAAAGGAGTTGGGAATTGAATTTCCTCACGGAAAAGAACTTCCAACCCCCTTGGATCACCTGACTTTCGCATCACTTTCATTGAAAAATAAGCTTACTGCACATACACCCGCGTTTATAGTTCACAGACTTCATTATGGTCAAAGACTATTGAAAGAGGCAGAACAGGCAGGGGCAGAAATCATTGCAAATGCAAAAGTAAGGGATATAATTGTTGAAAACAATCAAATTGTCGGGCTGAAATACTACAATGAAAATGGAATAAATGAGATTAGGGCAAAAATTGTCATTGATGCATCAGGATTTGTGGGTGTTGTCAGAAAGATGATTCCAGATCAGATGAAAAATGGGATTGTCTATGAAGTGCCACCAGAACATACCGTGGCAACATACCGTGAAATTATAAGATTGGAGAAACCCCATGATTTTCAGAAAGAAATAGTTCTTTTGTACCATGAAAAGATTCCAATTCCAGGATATGCATGGATATTCACAGATGGTGAATATCAACTTAATATTGGAGTTACATGGCCAAAGCACATCCCCTATCCACAAAACAAATCACTCAAGGACATTTACCATGAAATCCTTGATCCAATGATTGACCCCGCCAGCTACACCGTTAAGCATAAAGGTGGCGGACAGATACCAATAAGACCACCATTTGATTCCTTAGTCTTTAATGGGGCTATGTTGGTTGGCGAAGCGGGATGTTTAGTTGACCCAACAACAGCAGAAGGTCATGGACCATCATTGCTATCGGGATATAAAGCAGGCAAGGCTGCGATCAAAGCACTTGAAATTGGAGATTTTACTGTCAATGGATTATGGTCTTATAATAAGGACATCATGACATATCCAGGTTCGACCCATGCAATGAGTTATCAGGCATTGCAATATCTTAAATCGGTTGGACCAAAAGGTATGGCTTTTTTCCTGAAAAGAAAGATTGTATCTGAAGAGGACTTGATTGAGATATTTAGGACACGTGAATTTGAATTCACATTGGCAAGAAAAATTAGAAAAGTCTTGCAGGCATTTCCAAGATTTGATTACATGCTTAAGCTGAAAAAAACAATTCAAAAGGTCGAGTATGCAGACCAACTATACAAATCGTATCCAGAAACACCAGATGGTCTTCAAAAATGGATGGATATAAGGAAAAAAACATTGACAGACGATTACTAAGAGGGGGATATTTTATTTTCCCATATTATTATATGCCCCAATGAGTAATTCTAAATTATGAAAAGAATGTTTGCACTTTCTCTATTGCTTGTTCTGGCAATAATTATCCCAACTCCATCAATAGCCCAAGAAAAAGTGCTGTCCATAAAAACACCAGAATATTATTTTATTGTGACAAAGAGTGGTGACGAATATCTAACATCATTAACAATCCTTAACAGAAGCCTTGAAATGAAAGGGAAAATATTTGAGCAGACATTGTCATATCTCGTAGAGGAATTGGTCAATAGTGTACCAGATAATTTTGGTACAGGTGAGGGAGACATTTCCATAGATGTAAACTTCAAAACAACATCTTTAACAGGTAATTTGAATTCGTCTAATCCAAGTCACTCAAACGCGATTGAAATTGTGGAAAACCTTCTAAAGAGATATAATGGGAAATATTACGGCAACCCAAGTCTCTGGATTACAGATTATAAAATGACCGTTTTGGAATCCTATCCAGAACAATTTCATTTCGAGGCAATTGTTCAGCGTTATGCAGACCTTTTGGCAGTTGTCTATGATTTCAAGGTCTATGTATTTGCTTGGAACAAAAACAACGTCACACAAGCAATTGGAAACAAATCAATGCCAGATCCACAAGATGCCGTATTTTCGGATTATGTCATGGAAAATATCCCCTCAGGTGGAGGATATGTACAGATAACATTTCCAACTTTTTCATTGAGTTCAGACACAAAAGATACAGTTTTTGCGTTTGTAGTGGATAAATCTGGTGTATTTTTGGTAATTGATAAAAATGAAACATATGGCGGCATATTCAATGGTTCATTGCCTGAAACAGTTAAATCAACTATTACACAAGGTACTTCTGTCCAGAACGCAAATTTCCTTTCGGTATCAAGCATTTTTGCACTAATTCCACTGATATTGATTAGAAAAAGAACCAAACTCAATGGATGAAGGTTATACACAAGTAAACTTATAGCCATACCTGTCTGTTTCATCTTGCCGATAAATCTTCCTGAAAACCATTTTCATTGGCATATCTACTTCAAGATCTTCATATTCAACATCCGTCAATTGGGAAATGACCTTTGGCCCTTCCTCAAATTCAACAAGACCAACACAATAATCCCCTTCCAAAGCCTGTTGTATGTCAAATTCAGGAGGAGCGGCACCTTTAAGAATCTTGGTGAATGTATACAGTTTACCATATCTTTTCAATGGTTTCCCAGAAACAGTTTGTGAACCACAATTCTTGCAGATCTGTCTGGGAGGGAAATGAATAAATCCACAATCCTTACACTTTGCGGTGTTTAACCTATATCTGGCACCCTTTTGGGAAAAATAAACAGGGGTCGATATAAAAGCCCCTTGTGGAATGCTTTCATTCCCAGCGTGTTCCTTCTGCATAAGGTACGTTGGCAACGAAATGTCCTTTCTCCTATCATTGATAATTACAATGGGTTTTTCAGAAGGTTGCAAAGACAGTGAAGCCCCTCCGTTTTCATCAATTGCATATATGGAGAGTTGCACATCTGAATTAAAATCCAGATGTAACCATGAAAACAAAGAAACAAGTCCAGATGTGATGCCACTGAAACCGTTTGTCTTTTGCCCCTTAATTTCAAGGTTGGGAATCATGCGAGACGATTGTTTCAAACTGGAGAAGTTGATGAAATTGATCGAATTTGGCACGAGATGCTCTTTGACAGTAGATATAAGCATGCTTTCGTCTGCTGGGTCAAAACCTTGTGAGCCATATCGTGAAGTGGAATATGATGCACTTTCAAAAGTATCAAAAGAAGAAATTTCAACACCACCCTTTCCTACAAAACCCGTAACTGCCGCGGCTGAGCAATAGGCATCCACCTTCTCATTTTTTCCACGTGGGCTGTCGACCACTAGGAAAGCGCATCCTTCGTTTCTAGATGCCTCCCAAATTGTCTGTAAAGATCCTACTTCACCAATTGGAACATGAACCACATCTGAGGAGTTAATGCCTGTTGCATCAAGAAATACAGCAGAATTGAAATCTTTCCCAGTTGAAAGATACAATCGTTTGGGCATTTCCCCAACGGTCTCCACCAGGTCAAGGAATGCATTAACTGCAAGGGTGGTTGCATCCTCGTCAATTCCAAATTTTCCAATGTATGAATATGTTGAAAGGGCAGGACTTGGATAGAATGCTCTTAAATCAGCAGATGATAACTTGAAACGTGGATAATGTATCGTAAGATGTGTCAAACCCATTACATTTCACCTCCAAGGATATGAACTGCACAGGTAGCACCAGACCCACCAACATTATGCGCTAAGCCAATTTTTGCGTCCGATATCTGCCTTTTTCCTGCCTCATTTCTTAATTGCTTCCACAACTCCACAATTTGTCCTGTTCCAGTTGCACCAAGAGGATGACCTTTTGCTTTTAATCCGCCAGACATATTTATTGGTATTGTACCGTTCCTTTCGGTTTCACCATCAAGTACCGCATTTGCCGCCTTTCCTTTTTCATAAAAGCCAATATCCTCAATTGCCAATATCTCTGCAATGGTAAAACAGTCATGAACTTCTGCAATATCTATTTTTTCTGGTGTCAATCCACTTAATGAAAAAGCCTCTTTTGCCGCACGCCGTGTTGCTTCCAATGTAGTTATACTTTGGCGATCATGAATGGCAAGATAATCAGAAGAGGCACCGGAACCTAAAATCCAAACAGGAGAATCTGTAATTTCCTTTGCCTTTTCTTCAGATGCAAGAAAAACAACTGAAGCTCCGTCAGATGTAGGACAGCAATCAAACAATCCAAGAGGGGGAGCCACCATTGGGGCATTCAAGACGCGATCTAAGGATACCGCTTTCCGAAATTGTGCAACAGGATTGTCCACAGCATTTCTATGATTCTTGACAGCACACATGGCAAGAGCTTCTCGAGGGGTGCCATATTCATGCATATGCCGTTTTGCCATTAATGCGTATATTCCTGCAAAAGTGGCTCCTGCAAGTCGTTCCCATTCTGTATCACCAGAAACACCTAACCAATATCTTTGATGGGCAGAGCTAAGATCATTCATTATTTCAACACCACCAGCCAGTACAAGGTCCGCCCCATTCTTCACTGCTCGATATGCATCCCTGAATGCAAAACCGCTGGATGCACAGGCATTTTCAACACGTCTTGCTGAGACGGATGGCATACCACCCTGCTCAACCAATAATGCGGCAGGATTACCTAATTGTGCACCGCCAACCCCCAAATTCCCAATAAAGGCCTCTTTCACATCGCTTAACTTGAGTTCCTTGTCTACGTTTGATAGAGCTTCATGTAAAGCCTCAACAAATAATCCCTTGACCCCTTTGCCTGGAAATGAGCCAAACTTAGTCTGACCAGCGGTCACTACTGCAACTCTCATACGGCAGAATTAACTTAATTAATTTCAACTTTTTGGGTGTGTTCATTAATCAACCCAAACTTTTCAAAGAAGAATGAATACCATACAATGTGGAAGATTTTCAACTGCTTTTGAATGATAGAACATCTGGGTCTATGGAACTCCTGAAAAAATTCATTCAAATCATAAAGGCAAAAAATCCAAACCATGATGTATTAATCCAAATGGCGAACCAGTTTTCCAGCAAATTTCATGATATGGCAGTGATTCAAAATTCGATTGAAAGACTCTTATCTGAAACCAATAAAACAGGAAATGTAAAGAAATCCGTTGAAACACTTGAAAAGACGATTGAGGAAATTGACAAGAAGCTTATCGAAAAATCAAAATCAGTGATAAGAAAACAGGACAAACTCTTAACCATCTCAAACAGCAATATGCTCAGAACCGTCTTGGTGGCAATCAAGCCAAAGTTGGTATTTGTCTTGAAATCATTGCCAGGAGGAGAGGGAAGGGTATTGTTTAAGGAATTGAAAGGAAAAATAAATGCGATTCTCATTGAAGATGAACAGGGATACGAGAAAATTTTGAAGAAAGAAATAGACAAGGTCATAATATCATGTGATGCCGTATTTCCAGAGGTAGGGTTTGTCAACAAGGTCGGAACGGCAAAAGTCTGTAAAATGGCGGCTGATAAAGACATCCCCATTGTGTTGCTTGCCAATTTCCTTAAGTTAATACATCAAAAACCAGACAAAATTGATTCTGAACTATTGGAATGGGTTGAGTGGAACAGCAAAATCAGACTCGTCCTTGCAACTTAGCATATTTCATTAATTTAAAGTCAATCATGGTAGGTTTTGCTTTCTCCTTCATTTAACCAATGATTAGAAGGATGGATAAAATATCTCACTTAAAATTAATGACTAGGTACTTATTTCAATTAATATTGGGTTAGTATTTCATCAACGACAAATCAAATACGAAATGTTAATCAAAAGTATCCATAATATGTT
>WAKA01000123.1 GCA_015523565.1 Candidatus Heimdallarchaeota archaeon
ATTGTAACAAGCGCCCTTCCATACATAAATGGAGTCAAGCACATTGGAAATTTAGTTGGTTCATTGTTGCCTGCAGACATATATGCAAGGTACCTTCGACTAAAGGGAAAAGATGTGGTGGCAATTTGTGGAACTGACGAGCACGGAACACCTGCTGAACTTTCTGCTCTCAAGGCTGGACTGCCTGTAAAAGAATATTGTGACAAAATGTATAAAATTCAAAAAGATATTTACGAACGTTTCAATCTATCTTTTGATTATTTTGGACGCACTTCGGATCCTGAAAATCATGAGATTACACAGGAAATATTCCTTGCCCTTTACAAAAATGGGTATATCTTTGAAAAAGAAACTGAACAACTTTTTTCCGTGGATGATGACCGTTTTCTGCCAGACAGGTATGTTATTGGGACATGCCCTCACTGTGGATACGAAAGGGCACGAGGTGATCAATGTGAGGCATGTTCTACCCTTTTGAACTCAACAGATCTTATAAATCCAAAATCTGCAATATCTGGAAGCACTAACATTGTCAAGAAAAAGGCTAAACACCTTTACATCGACTTACCAAAAATACAGCCAAAAGTAGAGGAATGGGTGAATTCACAAGAACAATGGCCAGTCACCACAAAATCTATCGCTAAAAAATGGCTGAAGGAAGGATTGAAACCCCGTGCCATAACCCGTAATTTGAAATGGGGAATTAAAGTTCCCTTGGAGGGCTATGAAGATGTTGTTTTTTATGTGTGGTTTGATGCACCAATTGGATATATCTCCATTACCAAGAAATGGGCGAAAGTAACTGGAGAACCAGATAAATGGCTTGATTACTGGAAAAATCCAAACACCACCCTTATACAATTCATGGGAACTGACAATGTCCCCTTCCATACAGTGACATTCCCCAGTTCATTAATTGGTTCTGACCTTGGTTACATTCTCCCTAAACATATAAAGGGCTTTAAATGGCTAACTTATGAAGGTGGAAAATTCTCAACCTCACAAAATAGAGGCATCTTTACTGACCAGGCTCTTGAACTCTATCCTGCTGATTATTGGAGATACTACCTTACGCTTGTGGCCCCTGAACGACAAAATACTGACTTCATTTGGGAAAAATTTCAAGATGCCGTCAATAGTGACCTGAACAACTTATATGGGAATCTATTGAGCAGGGCCGTTGCTTTTACCACAAAACACTTCGACGGTGTTGTCCCCAAAGCAACAAATGAGGGAGAACTGGAACAAAAACTTTGGGACAAACTGGATGAAACCATAAAAACATATGAAACAACTTTTGACGAAATAGAGTTCCAAAAGCCCCTTAAAGCCATAAAGGAATTCTTGGGTGAAGTGAATCGATACTTCCAAGAGAGTAAACCATGGGAAACCGTGAAAACAACCCCTGAAAAGGCCGCAACAACAATTTCTACCCTTGTCCATGTTTTACGGTCTGTAGCAATCCTTAGCGCACCAATAATTCCCGAATCATCTGAAAAGATATTTACTGCACTTGGTTCTTCTACTTCCGTTCATGACGCAAAATGGGAGAATGTAGTGAGCAAAGATGCGTTTGTGGGTAACAAAATCAATGACATTGGACACCTCTTCCAAAAAATTTCTGATAAGGAAATCATGGAGCTTAAAAAGAGATTTGGATCCCGTGAAGAAGATAAAAAGAAAGAAGAAAAACCAAAGAAAAAAGAGAAAAAACAAAAACAAAGTAAGTATCTCAAATTCGAGGACTTTGAAAAAGTAATCCTGAAAACCGCAACAGTCCTAGATGCAACTTCACACCCAAAATCAGATAAACTCTTGGTCTTGACTGTTGATGATGGCACCCGTAAGGATCGTACCATTGTCGCTGGTATTGCAAAATATTATTCTCCAAAAGAACTTATTGGACAAAATATCGTTATTGTTGATAATCTGAAACCCAAAAAATTAGCTGGTATCAAGTCTGAAGGAATGTTATTGGCTGTTGAGGATGAAGAAGGCGTGGTCTTGATCCGCCCTTCCCGAAAAACTGCCAGTGGACTAAGGCTTTCTTAGACCCCTCTCTTTACAACATGCATTACCTTTGACATATAATCCATAATGTCCGATTGTTTTACTCTTTCTACTACATCTGCATTGGTGTTAATTAAGTCTGCCCAAACGGAAATCTCATTTTCAATCTCTTTTTGGCTTTCAAGTGCTCTTATCTTTAATTTCTCCAATCCCTGTTCTTCTGCAATAAATACGGCCTGTTCCAACTCACTGATCGCTGTATCAATATTCTTCCTGATAAGTTCAATCTTTGATAATAATATCAATGAGTTAATAACAATGGGATAGCTCATCTGCTTTTGACCAATTTTCAAAAGTTTTTGACCAAGCAAATAGATCTCTTCAAGAAGCCATTCTTCATTTGTGACTGTAGCTTCTATCAATGTTAGGTCTATTAAGTTTTCAATCGCAAATACGGTTAAGTTATGATCTACATCTTCATATTCGCTAATGACTTTCTCAAACAATGGATATGATTGCATTTTGACATAGAGACGTGGTTGGTTTAATAACCAGTATCCCTTCGCAGCCAAATACCTTGCAATAACAACCTTGTTTTCCGTTTGAAGGTGAAGAACTTCCAACTCAGCTAAATACTGTTCTGCCTTATCTAACTTGCCTTGGTGTATTCCCGTAAGAATCAAATAATAAAGGGCATGGGAAATGTTTATGTCATTCCCAATTAATTTCCTTAGATGAAGACTTTTCAAGAAATGCTTTTCTGCCTCATCAAAACTTCCATTTTCAAAATAAACTCTTCCTAAATTTAAATGAAGAAAATCCGCACTTGGAGAATTATATTTCTTTTTAATGTTTAGTCCTCTTTTTAAAAATTCTATTGCCTTTCCATATTCCCCCCTTTCTATGTGTATTAATCCTATGTTATTCAACAATTTGGTCGCAAAAATTTCATTCCCGATCTGTTGAAGCAATTTCAATGACTTGTAAAAATACTCAAGGGCATCCTTATGGTCATTCTGGTCATAATACAAAATTCCAATTGCATTATAAAGTACTGCCAAATCCATTCTTGAATTTATTGAACGCCAAATTTTCTCTGAAATTTGATAATCCTGCATAGCCTCCTTTCGTTTTCCAAGATCATTTTTTAGAATCCCTGAAATAAAATAATATCTTGCGATATTATCCTTGTCAATTTCCGTCTCTATCATTTCCTTGGTTTTTTCAATAATATTGCTTGCTTCACGTAATCTTCCAAACCTATATGAGCTGAATGCTTTCGCAATATTTGCAAGCACTATTTCATTCTTTGAAATGTCTTTCCTATTTAATGATATTTCAAAAATATTTTTTGCTATGGAGTATTCCTGTTGATACATGGATTGATGATCTAAAATTCTACATTGGTAGACCATTGCTTCAATGTTTCCCTCAACTGCAAGAGCTGTTGCTAACTGCATGGCATAATCGTACTTTCCTTTTTCAAGCAACTTATCAATTTGAGGTATTGGCACCTATTTTCTTTTATGATTCAATGAACATAAACTTTGCTTATGATTAAAATTCTATACTGTCTCCAGGATTTAATGCATGGACTTTGATCCCACTTCCCTCTAGCTCTTTTTCTAATTCTTCTGGAGTGCCGACCAGTGGTGGGACAAAAGTTCCATAATGTATTGGTACAACTGCATCAAGTTTCATCATTTTTGCCGCATACGCCGCTCCCTTTGGATCCATTGTGTAGTGGCCTCCTATCGGGAACAATCCAACTTTTGGTTCAAATAGATCTCTAGTGATTGCCATCTCCTTTGTAACACCTGTATCTCCTGCATGATAAAATGAATTCCCATCTGGAAATGTTACAACATAACCCCCTGGGTTGCCCATAAACACTACATTCCCTGAATTATCTGCATAACCGCCTGAATGGCTTGAGGGGACTAATGTTACTTTAATTCCATCAATATCAACAGTTCCACCAAAATTCATTCCAATTGCTTCAACTCCCTGTTTTTGCAGAAATAGGCTCATCTCATGAATCACAGGGGTTTTTGGCTTAAATTGCTTGCCTAATTCTATGGCATCCCCAAAATGGTCATTGTGACCATGCGTGATCAGCATTATATCTACCTTGTCTGGCTTATAATTGTCCCCTGGAAATTTGGGATTGCCCAACCAAGGATCAATCAATATCACTTTTCCTTCATATTCAAGTTTGCATGCCGCATGACCTAACCAAGTGAGCTTGACAGTCATGTGTGAAAATTGGCTTCTGAAAATATAATCTTTTCTTATCTATTTGCTGAAATTGAGAAAACAAAATGGAATTCTTGCTAGATTAACTTACAACCTTCTTGCAATTTCGTTTAAAGTGTTCCTGTGAGAGAGGAAGATAAGGAAAATGCCTATGAATGGAAGAAATACGGATACGAGAAATCCTAAAATTGGTTCTATCGCATCGGTTCCAACGGCTTGTGCCATTTCCTTGTTTGCTGCCCAAAACCTGTAAAATGCATAAATATTCACCAATGGGATTAATGACAAAATAAACCAAACAATTGGTGACCAAGTGGTAATTTGGGTTCCTTTTGTCTGATTGATATGTGTTGCAGCTCGGTGCATGTCTCCCCATGTCAATATCATATAAATAAATGCACCAATGCCGAATGTAATCAAAGATATTATGAGCCACATGGCTCCATTCCGTTGAGATACTAATTGTGCTTGCGACATAAGACGTCATTCTCCCTTTTTACCTTCAAAATAAAAATATTTCTAGCATCTTTTCAATTTGTATGATTTTCTCAATCCACTTTTGTGCGAATTTATTTGTGTTGAACTATTTTTCGACTTTTATATTCCAATAATTCTCAATTTTTCTTCACTTTGCTTGTTTTATTTTAGCTAATCCTCTGATATCTTGAATTTTTTCAATATTGGTCTCTAATCATTGAAAATCTTTGTATTTTGCCGTTTTTCAATTTCTTCGAAAATTTTGTTTATATTTAATATTTTTTTCGTTCGTTACAAATTAC
>WAKA01000124.1 GCA_015523565.1 Candidatus Heimdallarchaeota archaeon
AGATGTGTATAAGAGACAGCCGAAATTCTCTCTCATTCATTATAATTCATATATTTAACTGTCAATTTATTATAAACAAATTTCATTAATTATAAATGAAAAAAATATAATATAAACCAATTGCATTATATAATTATGTACAAAATAGATCTTGGAATAATTGACTACCGTTCTTTGGATCAAGAACAGTTGGCACGTGAAATCAAATCAGTAAATCTTCACATTACCAAGGCTTGCAACTACAGATGCAGGTTTTGCTATGCCCAATTCAATCAGGTGAAGACACATCTATCTGAGAAAGAATGGAAAACAATCATTACTCTTCTCTCAGAGAATGGAACCGAAAAGGTCACCTTTGTAGGGGGTGAACCTACGTTGGTGTCTTTTCTTCCAAATTTGGTAATGCATGCCAAAAATCTGGGTTTGACAACCATGCTTGTCACTAATGGTTCAAGGATAGATGAAGAATATTTATTTTCCTTTGAGGGTGCTCTGGATTGGATTGGACTTAGCATAGATTCTAAATATGAAGAGATTTGCAAGATCCTTGGAAGGGGGAATGGGTATCATGTCTCCCAAACTTTACATGTTGCCTCACTTCTCAAGAAATTCGATATCAGGCTAAAAGTGAATACAGTTGTTACGAGTTTAACTTGGAAAGAAGACATGAGTGATCTTATTGCTCGTTTGTCACCAGAAAGATGGAAAGTCTTCCAAGTACTGCCCATCAAGGGTGAAAATGATGGTATTGAAGACCTGTTGATCACAGAACAACAATTTCTCTCTTTCATTGACAGGCATCGACATTTGAACCCTGTTGCAGAAACCAATGATGACATGATTGAATCTTACGTCATGGTTGATCCTAATGGTTGCTTCTTCACAAATTCCAACAATCACTTGACTCATGGAACCTCCATTCTTCAATTTGGTGTGAAGAACGCTTTCGAAAGAATTCCTTTCAATTACAAAAAATTCGAAAAAAGGGGTGGGGAATACAAATGGAGGAAGGATTGAAAATGCAAGTGCATAACCCTTTTACCTTTTTGAAAGCATTACAGATTCAAAAAAGAACCACGAAACATTTTTTTAGTGAACCTTGCTTTTATAATACAGAAACCGAAGGGGAGGGTGTCCTCCTCAAAGTCATTGGAGGTAATCTTTGATGTCTTTACATTATTATGCTCAATTTGAGGAATTCAAAACCCCAGATCAAATTATGAGGGATGTCTATCACGGCATAAAACCATATTTGCATTTTAATGAATCAGTGAAAAGCTTTATTGAAACACAAAAAGCAATAAAGTTCAAAGTCAAACATCTTGAACAGGCACCCGATTATGAGGAATTACTTTATGAATTAGATACGGCGGAAACAGATGAAGAACGGGAAAAAATTAAACAGTTATTGGCTGGTCATTGGTATGAATTGGACGAAAATCCTCAATTGGAAAACAGCTTTCGTTTCTTGGAAACCATATTTGATCAAGAATCATTTTACCAAAACCAGGAAAACGGAAAATGGAGAAAAGAAGATAAGGTAAAAGTACTTTATTCGGATCTAGACCAACTCGTTTTTTGTTTAGATAAAAAAATCGATGGCTCATTGCTTTTCATAAGACCAAATACTGTACAATACTGGAGAGTCATTGAAGCAATTAAAAAACTTATGGATGCCCCTGCTAGGTTTCATGCTCCTCTTTTAAGATTATTTGAAACAGATATCTATGAAGTGGATTGGCCTGAATTTGATCCAGTAAATGTAAAAGATTACTATTTTTTGAAGGAAGATCGAAGTGGTTCAGATCTGCAAAGGGAATTTGTAGGGATTGCACTGGGAACACCAGATTTTGCCTTACTCAATGGTCCTCCTGGCACTGGGAAAACACAGGTCATTTGCGAAATAATCATGCAGGAAATCCTCCAAGGAAAAAAAGTCATGTTAGTAGCCTCAACCCATGTTGCAGTCGACAATGTTCTTGAACGGCTTATGAGTTTGAAAATTGCCCAAGAAACTATTCTCCCCATACGCATTGCAACCCAAAAACGAAAAATTGCACTTACCAACAAAAAATTCGCATATGCTGAGATTAGCAAAACTGAGAAACAAAGAATTTTTAATAGACTCAGAAAAATTAAAAATCGATCACCATCCCAGCAGATATTGTTTGAGGCTTTACAGAAAAAAGATAACAAGGTGATGGACAAGGCAATTTTGGATGCTGCAAACCTTGTCTGTGGGACAACTATCGGCATTCTACAGTATCC
>WAKA01000125.1 GCA_015523565.1 Candidatus Heimdallarchaeota archaeon
AGATGTGTATAAGAGACAGATAAATGTCCAAGGCTTTAGATCCATCTTTTCAAAAAATAATGGAATTATTAAAAAATAATCCAGAATATCGTAAAGGACTTTACAATATATTGCATAAAGATGAATCTCTACCTTCTAGGCAACTTGATAAAATCATAAATTTACTTGAAAACCAAAATGAAAAATTAAATCAAATGATTGAAAAATTGGACAAACAGACTGATTTAACATTAACAGGATTTAATAAGATTCTGGAGGAATCAAACAAACGCTTTGAGGAATCCAACAAAAGGTTCGACGAGCTTCTGAAGGAAACAAACAAACGCTTTGAGGAATCCAACAAAAGGTTCGACGAGCTTTTGAAGGAAACAAACAAACGCTTTGAGGAATCCAACAAAAGGTTCGACGAGCTTCTGGAGGAAACAAACAAACGCTTTGAGGAATCCAACAAAAGGTTCGACAAGCTTTTGGAAGAATCAAATAAACGCTTTGAGGAAATGAACAAGCGGTTTGAACAGATTGATAAGAGATTTGAGGCTCTCCAAAAGGAGATGAATCAAAGGTTTGAGGAATCCAACAGGAGGTTCGAGGCTCTCCAAAAGGAGATGAATCAAGAATTTGAGGCATCCAACAAAAGGTTTGAAGCTCTCCAAAAAGAGATAAAACAGGGCATTAAGGAAAACGATAACCGATTTGAGGAAACAGATAGGCGATTTGACAAGATTCTTGATCGTTTAGACAATATATTTGTGACGCTCGGTCATGATTTTGAGGAATTCAATAGCCTTTGGCTACAAGACTATTTTAGAAATCTAGGCTATCCAAAGTTGACTTTCAAAAAGAGAACATTCTATGATGAAAATTATGAAGTTTTCAGCGACAGTAATGATGTTGAAGTTGATGTTTTCAATGAAAAGCCATTGATTATTGGTGAAGTAACAATCATTGTCAGAAAAATATCTAAAGTCACTATCTTTTTAAGAAAAGTTGATTTTCTCAAGAAAAAATTTGGGGAACCGTATGCAGTTATTTTTGTGACTTACGGATTCTTACCCAGAATTAGGGACAAGGCGCTTGAACTTCTAGAAAATGCAGGGGTAAAAGTCTATACAATCAGACAAAGAGAGGTAAATAAAATGAAATGACATTCAATAGAAAAATTATTCCTTATCCAAAATTGGAACCAAAAGTTGCTATTGATTTTCTATTTGCTTTTCCCTTCTTCAGGAATTTTGTTTTGGTCTTTTTTTTCTATTGGATCTTTATCATAAAGGATTTTCCTGAATTGTTCTCGAAATTCAGGATCATTTTTGAGTCGTGCAATCAGCGCTTCAACGAATTCTTCCATGTTTACATCTGTGCTTGTATCTGTCATATTCATTATTTCATTTGCAAATGCACTAAAAAAAGATATTGACGAGGGAATTTTGTTCATTTCATGAATTAGGAGTGCAATTTAAGCAATATGTTATGAGGAAAGAAAATCAATTCCTTAAATTTCCTTGCGATTTATTATTTATTTAATATTTTGATTAACTTTATAACTGTTCCAACACGAATATTGATTCTGCTGATGGCAAAATTTGATTTCAACAAAATTAGTGATTTGATAGATTGAGAAAGGTTTATTCAAATTAAATGGACTTAGATCACTTTTTTTGGAATGAAATCTTTATTTTTACATATAACGCAGGTTAAGCGCAAAAGTGAAAATGCATAAGTAATCTGGAAGAAAGGAAAGATCAGTGAAAATCCAAGATGAATAGATCTAGTCATAATATAGACTTGACGTATTCGAAACAATGATCTGCAAATGTTGACTCCATTCATTCTTTATTTGTCTGGTTTCCACCCAACATCAAGCACTTCAATGTCGTTTACTCGGCAAATGTCCATTACCTCTTCCTCGATATCTTCTGCAAAATCCTCAGTTATAATGATGGCTTTTGGTTTTTTTCCAAATTTCTCTGTAATGAACTCCACTTTCTTTTTGAATTTGGTAATCTTTTTTATGTCATCGATACGATTTGTAACTTCAACCATATAAAGTGGACTGTCTGAGAAAATGTCAATTTCAATATCTTCTGTACCAAGTCTTGCTTTAGGATCTTTGAACTTTACTCTCCATCTGAGATTGTCTATATTTTCCCCTTTTGCATCTAATAGTGCTCTTAACCATCTGAATGATCGCATTTCAAGGGGGACAATACCAAGCTTTTTCAACCAATCTTCATGTTTATCAAATCTCCTGTTGAATGCTTTTTTAGTTGATTCAATTTCTTTCCACATTCTCTCAAGGCTGATTTTCATATCCTCTCTTAGAGCATTGGTTTCCTCTCTGAGTTTCTTGATTTCCTCCCAGACCTTTGCAAAGTTCCTCTCTGATTCCTCGCGTTGCTTCTTGATTTCCTCATTTAGAGCTTTAGTCTCCTCTCTAAGATTCTTGATTTCCTCCCAAATCTTTACAATGTTGTCATTCTGAACTTTCATTTCCTCTTTTAGAGCTTTAGTCTCCTCTCTAAGATTCTTGATTTCCTCCCAGACTTTTGTGATTTCCTCTCTCTGAACCTTCATTTCATTTCTAAGATTCTTTATCTCATCCCAAATTTGTGTAAGGTTCTCTCTCATTTCAGTCCTTAAGTTTTTAATTTCCTCAAGATTTTTGTTGATACTATCCAATATGGGAACTAAATCTGATTTCCTGGCATATTCATCGTCAATTCCGAGAGCTTTCCGAAATTTCTCGCGGAATTCCAAATCAGACTCGATTTGGGCAATCAGGCTTTCAATATTATTTGATATAGCCATTATAATAAACTCTTATTTGCATTATTTAAAAGTTTCAATGTCCAAGAGGCTTATTTTGCGGGCTGAACCCATTGAATGTTCCTTTGCCTAGAAATTTTCATAAATGCCAGTATAAGGAAAACCAAGGAAAGGAATGGTTTGAAAATTACAAAAAATACATAGACAGATAAAATCAAGTTGGTTGCCCCATATGCTGCAATGTGTTTGGTGATCAAACGAGCTTGGAATTGCCTTTCCAAACCTATAGCAAAGAAAAACAGTCCCACATTTGCATAAAGAATTGCGGTGATTGCTTGTGATAGGCTTTGGAACAGGCTTCCTACACCGACATAATCCAGTTTCAGGAACTCAAACAATTGCTGTCCGAAACCGGGGTCAGGATAAGCATCAATCAAGATGCGGTATGCGGTTGAGAACAAAATGAAATCCATGGCACCGACAATAATGAAAACTGCAAAAAGGTTCTTGTTTACGACAAGTCTTTTGAAGCCCCAAATGATGAACAATGTAAAAAGGGTTGTATCCATATAAAAGCCGATGGAAAGTATGGTTTGACCAATATCAACCATCTCCAGTATTCCAAGGACAATGCCTATGCATATCAATGCCGTTTGGATGATCCAAAATATGAACATTCCATATAGGAAATTGTCTTTCACAACCTCGTCTGGTTTTTCGATGTGCATGTTACAGTTGAGAATTCGAGATTTAATGTTTAAATCTGTTTCCCTTTCAAATATAATTCATAGCTCATGCCGTTTCTTCTTTTTTCAATAATTCCCAGATTTGCAAGTTTTGTGATTTCACGTGAAGCTGTGGCTTTGGACAAACCAAGATGTTCTGCAACCAATTGCTGTGAGCATCCTGGTCTTGATTCTATGATTTCCAGAATTTGTTTTTGTCTTGTATCAAGTCTTAGGTCTGAGAATTGTGGAAGGGATTTTGTGTCAGTATGGGAAAATAGGCGTTGAGTCGGAATCTTTCTAATAATGTCCATTTTCCATGAAATGGCTACTGCAACCAATAAAATGACAAAAATCAAAGACAACAGATATGGAAGGGGTGAGGATGATTCATTTATCTTTACATTGATGGAAATTGACACTGTGATAGGTATTTTTGTTCTGTTTGTCATGATCAGCAGATTCGTTTGATAGATACCGCTCTTTTCAAAATTGAAATTAAGGGAAACAATTGCTTTTGAAAGTGGTGTGATGGTGAAATTTTTGGGAATTGGTGTGATCCATTCTTGACCTGCTATAGCAACCTTGACAGGTGTCAAGGCAACGTTTCCAATTTCCATGCTGACAGATGCGGTTTTTGACTGGATGACGAGTGTAAAGCTTGAAGGTTCGGCAATGATTGAATTCATGGCGACATCACTGACAGATGCAAGAATCGAGCCATTGAACCCTTGAGGAACGACTTCATTCCATTTGAAAAGGAGGAAGTCGTCAGGGGTTGTCATGGTAATTTCTGGATTTGGAGATACATGAGTTACGGCGATTCCCTTGAATATCAGCAGACCAATCTGATGATAACCGACTATACGTGTATAATTCCACCAATAATCAAATGAGAGCTGTGAAAATCCAAATTCTATCTTTTGACGGAAAGTTAGTGTAACATCAAGCATTTCTGATGGGAGCAGATCCCTGTTGAATGTGAATTTGACAATGGAATAGTTTTGCAGGGAAAGTATTTGAGGAGTAATTGAAATGGATGGGATGGAACTTTGAACCTGATATAAGGACATGTTTCGGGAGACGATAATGGAGTCGCTTTTCAAATCCTGTCCACCAAAATATTTCAATTTGAAGGTGAAGATTGCAACAGTTGGGTACAATACGATGGTGATATTGTTTTCAGCCAATCCAGAAGCTTCCCTGAAAGGGATTTGGGCGTCACTCCCCAATAGTGCGGGGGGATACACGGCAACTATGACAATTACCAGGAATAAGGGAGTGAACTTCATACCTTACATCTCAAATAATATGTTTCCCTATGGATACTTGTAGATTTCTATAACTTGTAGAGTTACATCATCAATCTCAATGCTGACAAACTTGGAGAAATCATTGGTATGGTAATCTATGAACCAGACACCGCCTCCAGATCCAGTATCCAAATAACTGTAATAGGAAATGCTTATCTCGTATTCGGGGGTGGAATTCAGGAATTCAACAACTTCAGGAAGTGATGAAACAGCATTGAGCACTTCATCTGGGAGATGCTGTGGCATCATATTGGGTTCAGTCAGATATATCAGATTTGCAGTCTGGTTTTCATCTAGGACGATATAGAATAGTGATGCCTCGGAAATGACATCTGACCAGATATACACAGTCCAAATGTTTTCTTGATATGGGAAACCATTGCCTGAACTGGGTGCATTGGGGTCAGATACACTTGGATCCGAGACATTGCCACTTCTTGGATTGTCGATTGCAAAATCATTTCCAGAACCATAAAATATGGAAACTGTGATGGATCCATATCTGGAATAGTTTGCAATGAAATCCTGATAGATTGTATCATTCATGACAAGGGCTTTGACTTCTGAAGGGGTAAGGTTTGGCATCATGTTGTCTGGAATGGTTTGGACATCCATGTGTTTAACAGACATATCACCATCAAGGATGACATTTGCATAAGCAAGCCAAGTCCAAGTTGGATCAATTGACACCCACCATTCATCATTGAAGGGATCGTATGACATGTACATGTAATTTTCATAATATGTCTCCGTGAAGTTCTTGATTTCAGGAAGAGCAAGAATTGTATCCAATGCAGTTTGGATTTGTTGTTCATCGCTCAAATATTTGATACTGTTGCTGACAGAGAAGTTTTGGTCAACAATTGTGATCATTAGGTAATTGAAGGACCAATATTCTGCTTTTTTAACAGTTGATGACACGTTTTCAAAAGTTTTCCAAGTCCATGCATAGGATTCCGCCAACCAATATGCCTTGGGTTCTCCACTGGAATAGTCCCACATAAGGGTCAAGGAAAGGTAATTGCTTGGAAATGATTGGTTGAAATCATTGAATTCCTGGATTTGCCCGATTTTTTGTTTCACATTTTCTGCTGTGTTGACAAGCTTAGACGTATTGTCGAAATTTGTCATTATTCTGCTCATCGATGCGGTGTCATCATTGATCTCTATTGACATCCAATATGGGTTAAAATAAGGAACCCTGATTGGTTCTTCAGAACTTGGAGCACCAAGAGGGTTTTCTGCGGTAACAGTCTCGGTGTAACCAAGTTCATCACCTTCTGTATCGTTGCCACTTGATCTAATACCTTCATTCAAGATATAAAAGTCATAATAATCCACAAACCAAGTTACATTGCCGTCAAACCAAATCCATGCATCAAGCAGGGTGCCATTGACAGCAGTCATGAATTCATTTACAATCGGATCATCATTTGCAATTGCCAATACCTCATCAGCGGTCAAGTTAGCGGTTGGCCAATCCAGATAGACATCGTCCCCTTGTACAATATAGACTTGAGTAATTTCCTTCATTTCGTCCCATATCATTATAAGTGCCCAATTTTCATAATTTTGGGTATCATAAGCCTCTACCCACCAATATTTTCCGTCAAAGTAAGTCCAATTGCTAAATGAGGGATAATTCTGAAGAAACTCTGAGAATTTGGGATTGCTTTTTGCCAATTCCCAAGCTTCATTGCTCGACATTGTCGCTTCCTTGTATTGGGAAACCCATTTCCCATATCTGGAGCTCCCAAACTCTGCTTGACCTATGTAACTTCCCATAGACCGTTGGTCGGAGGCAATGCCAGGGATTTGGGGTTGATAAACCATTCCGTTGGTTTTGGGAATGGATTTTGGTTTCCAATCAAGGCGTTCCTTGTTTTGGGCTTGCTGATTTTGGGTATAATAATACACAGTACCAATTGAGCCTACAATCAGCACACCCATTATAAGTGCTAGAATTTGGGGTGTTTTTATGGCAGTCATGTTGTTCACCTGTCCTTATTTTTTCTGAAACAGCTTAAGAACCTGATGTGTTTCATGTTTCATTTATGTTTCAAGGTGTTTCAGGTTCTCATGAAACATTTGTTCCCCATCTCATCATGTCATTTACATCCATTGTCTCCAATGTCCTCATTCTGAAGTTGAATGGGCATTATCTTATGATGCAATTGCCTCATTTCATCACAAAGGGAACTTACCCACTACTGCAACAATTCGATACCTTGGTGAGCATAATATGTATTGTAGAGTTCATAATATTTGCCTTTCACTGCCATAAGTTCCTCATGTGATCCAATCTCCACTACCTCTCCATTGTCCATGACAACTATTTGGTCAACATCCCGTATTGTGGAAAGCCTATGGGCAATGACCAGCGTGGTTCTTCCTTCAAACAGCTTGTTCTGGGCAATCTGAACCAAGCTTTCAGTATATGCATCCAAACGGCTTGTTGCCTCGTCGAGGATCAGGATTTTTGGATTTCGCAACATAGTCCTTGCAATAGTTATCATTTGCCTTTGACCAGCAGAAAGGGATTTGCCTGATTCAGAGATTACTGTTTGATATCCGTCGGGAAGTGCATCAATGAACTCATCCGCACCAATAATTCTGCAGATTTCATAGACTTCATCGTCTGAAGCATCAGGTCGACCATATTTTATGTTCTCAAGAATTGTTCCTGCGAAAAGATAAGGCTCTTGTGTGACAAGGCTGATCGAATCGTATAAGGAGGCAAGCTTTATGCTTCTCAAGTCTTGTCCATCAATTTTGATGGACCCTTTATCAGGATCATAAAATCGGAGTATTAATTTTGTGACAGTAGTTTTGCCAGCACCAGTATGTCCTATCAATGCAGTTTTCTTCCCTCCTGGAATGACAAATGATACATTCTTGAGTACCCATTCATCCTCACGCGATTTGATTGCATTTCCATTTTCAGGGTGTCCTTGCATTTTTGCCATTTGCCTGCCTTTCATTTCAGTTATTGGATTGTCTTTTGTACCAACTATTGATCTGCCTTTCATCTCAGTCATTCTGCTTTTCATCTCAGTCATTGGTTTGCCTTTCATACCAGCCATTTGCTTGCCTTTCATACTAGCAATTGCCTTGTCTTTGGATGCAACTTTGTTGACTTTATACTTGAACCATACGTTTTCAAGGGAAATTTCCCCTTCAGTTATGAAAAGGGGTTCGGCATTGGGTGCATCATGAACAGCAGGTTGCGTTTGCAATACGTCTACAACCCTGTCTAAAGCGGCCAAGGATGCCTGAAGGTTTGTGATGTTGTTTGACAAGGCAAGAATTGGGCTAAGGAAACGCCTGACCATTACAGTTCCAAGATAAATTGCTCCAGAAGTGATCAATCCCTGTTCTGACATGTATCCTCCCGTAAACAATATCAGTGAGATCATCACCATGGATACCATGGTTATGGACGGGAATATCAAGGTAAACATTGCACCAAGTTTCTTGAAGTATTCAAATGTCTGGTCGTTAAGTTTCTTGATTTCTTGAGATGTACGATCCTCTTGATTGAAGGATTTTGCGATTGCCACTCCAGAAAGATTTTCAGCCAATTTTCCACTGACTCTTCCAAGAGATGAACGTACATTGAGCATTCTTTCCTTTCCTTTGCTGGAAATGACCTTGGTAATGATTCCAGCAGTTGGCAATGCAAGAAGTGAGATAAGGCCAAACCAGAAGGAGATGGAAAACAGGACGCTGAGTGTTGCAACAGCCACCAGTATGTTTGTTAGGCTGGTTGTGAACACATTCAGACCTGATGTGATCTGTTGTGTATCATTGATGACCCTAGAAGTTACATTTCCTGACTGCACTTGGGCATGGTAAGCCATGTCAGCTTCACTCAATTTTTCAAAAGTGTCAACCCTGAGGGAATGAACCAATTCATTCTGAACCTTTGCCATGAACCATGTGATAAGGGATTGTGACAACCATGCAAATATGGAAAGGGATGTATAAATTATCAACAGGGATATCAAGGATGCAAGAGTGCTTCCCGACAATAGGCTGTCAATTGCCTGTTGCACAAGGATTGGCTGATATGTGACTGAAAGGGTGTATATTAGGGTCAATATTGCCACAAAGCCGATCAGTCCCTTGTATGGCGACAAATAATTCCAAAAAATGCCCATTAGAACTCTAGAGCTCCTTGTTCGGCTTTTGTCTGCAAACATTGCACCATGCCTTGACATTATTGTATACCTCCTTTTGCAAGTATCCTTTCGGATTCAGGCAATAGCTCAAAGATTCTTCTGTATTCCATGCATTTATCCAAAAGCTCATCATGCTTGCCTACCGCCAACAGACTTCCTCTCTTAAGCAGGATAATCAAATCTGCCTTGAGTAGGGTTGTTAGCCGTTGGGTGACAGTAATGGTTAGCCTGTTTTCACTTAGGTTGTCCAATGCTTTTCGGAGCAATTCCTCTGTTTTGCTGTCAAGGGCGGATGCGCTGTCATCAAGCAAGAGTATATCAGGATCTGCCAAAATGGCACGGGCAATTGCAATCCTTTGCCTTTGACCACCTGAAAGGTCAACACCCCTTTCCCCAATCATTGTGTCAAGTCCCTTCGGTAACTTGGAGATGAATTCCATTGCCTGTGCAGCTTCTGCGGCAACCATTATTTCTTCATCTGTGGCATCAGGTCGGGCAAACGCGATATTGTCGCGGATTGTCCCCGAGAAAAGGAAAACCTCCTGCTCAACCATGCTGACGTGCTGTCTAATGATTTGATGGGGAATATCTTCATAATCAACGCCTGAAATTGTGATTCTTCCTTCCTGTGGCACATACAATTTGAGCAATAGTTTCAGGAAAGTTGACTTTCCACTTCCTGGACCTCCAATCAAGGCGACCTTGCTTCCAGGGGGAATTGACACTGAAAGGTTTTTCAAAGCAGGTCGCTTGCTGTTCACATAGCCAAATGTGACATTTTCAAACCTCAGTTCCCCTTTCCAATTTATTTCAGGCACTTCTGTGATTTCCTTGTCAGGCTGTGGATCCTGCCAGTTCATTTTTTCCCAAATCCTGTTGGCATTGGTTATTGCGGCGTTGAGAAACAGAAGCATCTGAGGCATCATCATTGAAGTCAATTGAAGTGTGACCAAAAGTCCCATGACTTGGATGAGGTCACCAACAGACATTTGGAGTAATGTGACCTTGTTGACACTCATGGCAAACAATGCCGCAGTCAATAAAAGAAGAGCTAGGTTTGGCAGATAAAAGGCGGCCATCCGACCTTCCCTTATGCCAAGATCGGAATACCTCTTGCTCATTTTCCTGAAACGCAGGATTTCACGAACAGTCCCCTTGAAAGACCTGACAACATCAATTCCCCGAAAAATTTCCTGAGACTGTTCTGTCAGTTCTGCCGCAGTGTCTGCCAATTTCATACGGACAGGCGTAATCCTCCGAGCCTGATAAACAGCCAAGATATAATAGACAATGAAGCCGACTAATGTAATCAAGGTCATTTGCAGACCTGCAATGGAATATATTGCCGCAACTATGAACAGGACGGAGAAAATGTTTTGCATGATCGCCCTTAATGCAGGCACAATTCCCTGCCTCATTTGAGAAATCTCAGTCATGCCCATGGACAGCAGATGTGACGAGTTATGCTCATCAAAAAATGTAAGACTGTGCGATTGAATGGTGTCAAAATACTCTTGGCGGATATCCCTTTCAAAACTGAAAGAAAGCGTAACAAAAGTGAATAGACCAATAAACGAAATCAAGTAGAAAAAGACACCAGAAATCAAAACGCCAATCCCATAGAAAATAAAAAGTTGGGAAAATCCCTCACTTTCCAAGATGTCAATTGCCTTTCCAACAAGAATTGCAGGAACCATGGATGAAAATGCAGCCAATATCATCAATACCGTTGAGAAGAAAAGTTTGAGGGGTTGTCTCCTGAAAAATGAGAAAAACAGGGTTGTGCCATTTCTGTACAAAAAATCACCTACAGTGTCATTCATGGTTCTGAGTATTAAAAGCATTGAGCTATCGGATAAACGAGTTATCAAAAAATTACCATTAAAATTTTGTTGAATGGTAATTGCAATTTTCAGGCATCCTGAATTTAAAAATAAGAGGGAATTGTCAATGGTATCAATCAAAGGTTTTTATAGGTCGGAGTACATATAACAGGTGTGCTAAAACAAAAAGCCATTCATGTTTATCGGTATTTTTCGTACCATAAAAAGAAGTTGGCAATCTCAGCATTCATTTATTTGATAGGTCTGACAGTATTCCTATTTGGGAGAATGTACGAAAACATCGCATTGCAGGTGACTGGACCAATTATCATTGTCATTTCGAAAATCTTCATTGGCATTGCGATGTTCGGCACTGCTTTCTGGAAATTTATTGTGCTGAGTTCTAAAACCATAGTAAAATTCGTGAAAAAGTAGATTCAGGGTTTTCTGGATTTTGCCATTGCTTTGGCTTTCATTTCCAACGGATCAATGAATGACATTGTAAGGTAGGGTCCAAACCATTCATGATATCCCAAGGCAACAATATCTCCCGTGTTTATGAATTTTGGCTTGTCCATTTCCGCTCTCACCCATACCCCGCTTTGTTTGCTGAGAATATAGACACCGTTTGTATTTGGCTTGTATTCTTCAATCCTGTATCGAACCTGACCACCAATCTCTTTTGCAGTCACTTTTGCATGTTGTCTCGAAATTGCTGGGCTTGCAGGATAGGGATCGTCAATCACTAGATCACAGGATGAAGACCTTCCAATAATGAATTCCTCCTTGGTAAGGTCTTTTGTGATCTCAAATTTGCTTCCATTGACAATGAAATACGGGAATTGGGGAACTTCAAGCTTCTGTCCCGTCAACACCTTGTAAAAATCATTTGCCGTCTGGAAACGCTTGTTTATGTCTGGATGGGTTGCCTTCATGACAATCTTTGCTGTCTCCGTTGAGATATCAGATCTCTTGAAATGGGGATTCAACCCCTTTGGACTTTTGTCCCCCAATGTCGGATGAATTCCTGTCAACAGGAAATAAAGAATTGCCCCGACAGCATAGATTTCACCTGCAACACTCCAGAGGAATTGATTTGATCCTGTGACTTCAGGGGGCGCATAACCAGGAGTTGCAAAAGTCATGCTTGCCTGCTGGAGTTGACGGATGTCCACTCCCTTGTTGTACTGCCTTGCCAATCCAAAATCGATCAAGGTCACTCTTTGATTGGATGGATTGTAAAATACGTTTTGGGGCTTTAAATCCCTATGCAGTACACCTTTGCGATGCATGACATCGACCGCCTGAAGAATTTTCCCAGTGATCTCTTTTGCCTCTTCCTCTTCAAGACCACTGCCCATGGCATATTTTTCTAGGTCTGAACCCTCCAAAAATTCAAGAACCAGAACAGGGGTTTGGGGTATCTCAAAAAAATCTATGCAACGAACCACATAATCAGTATCAAAAAGTCTCAAGACATCTGCTTCAAATTTCAACCTTTGTATCCTGTCTTTGTCATAGCTGTCATTTTGCAGCAAAACAGTCTTCACAATCGCTTTCTGTCCGTTCTGGGTCTTGCCTATGTAGGTTTGCCCCATTCCACCCTCATCAAGGAACTTCTCAATCACATATTCGGCACCTGAAGTCGGATTAGATATTTTTTCACCATCCGAGAAAATGGTGGGTGAGTGCAGGCTCATTTATTGTCTCCTCCATTTTGGTTGAATTCGGGAATTACATAAATCATCGAGATGTTGTCCCGTCCACCCATTTTATTTGCCAATGCAGTCAGTTCCTCAATTGTTTTCTGACCATCTTCATAATGCTTGACCATCACAGCCCCTATTGAAAGAATAGGATCATCCAACATGTCAGGAAGCCCATCACAAGTTACTAGAAGCCGGTCATTCTCCTCAAGTTCATGAATCTCTATTGTCGGGTTGGGGTTGGGCTTTCCAAGATATTCTGTGATATACCCATCAGCTGTCGAATCGTCTTTGGTCATCAATTTCAATTCCCAGTCCTTGACATTCCTTATATTGAATTTGTAAATCTGACTGTCCCCCAGATTGGCAATGACTGCATGTTTGCCTGCAATTATCGCCATCGTCACTGTTGAGCTTGCCTTTGCCCCTAAGGTTTTTTGGACATTTTTGATGACCAAATTGTTTGCCGTCTGTATCCAGTTGTTCACAACAGAGGCTATGGAATTTTTGAGAATTGCATCCC
Organism: Candidatus Heimdallarchaeota archaeon; assembly: GCA_015523565.1. Classification (GTDB taxonomy): domain Archaea; phylum Asgardarchaeota; class Heimdallarchaeia; order Heimdallarchaeales; family Kariarchaeaceae; genus WAKA01. Next base: position 13,038 of record WAKA01000125.1, read on the forward strand.
TCTGCTGAAGGAAATAATTGACTGCAAGTCTTCCAATGGTTTCTGCCCCTACCTTTGCGGCAACTTCCCCGTAGGGCACCCCACCAACCCCATCACAGACAATGAAAATCCCCACTTTGGTGGGTTGGCTTTCATACCACGCATGGAGAGTCACTGCAACTATTGCGTCCTCATCCTTGTCCCTTCTCCGACCAATGTCTGAATTCGAGTAATAGGTTATGTTTCTGATTGCTGACGGACCAAACCACCGTGTTGGGGAATATTTCTGTTTGTATTCCTCTTTTGAAAGAGGAATTATCTCAAAGACCAAATCAACACTTGGAGGGATTGTCACAACGTTTTCCCCTTCAGCCAAGGGTTTTCGATCCCTGAACATGACGGTTTGGATCCCATTTGAATTTTTGATCCTTATAGTTGCATCCTCTGTTGCATTGTTCAGGAAAATGGTTTGATGTTCAAGGAATATGGAGAATTTAGGGAAGTATTCATAATTGTCAGGGTCGGAAAGGGACTCAATTGTTTGATTCATCAGAAATCTTTTGTCGACAAATTGTCTAGGTTTTTGTTGGGAAAGGATAATTTGACGATGAAATTCATTGTCCGCAAAGATTTTAATCAAGAATATTTCAGCAGGTTTGGTTTCTGGAGTTTGGGGTGATAATTGTCCTGTACCACTTGCCTCCATTTTCTTTTGAACATCGGATTTCGCCGATATACCAACGGTTTTTTCCTCAATGGAAGCACTGGCACTAGTAATTTTTTCTTCTATTTTGGAAATTGTTTCTTCTTTTTTCTCAATATCAATAGTTGTCTCCTTCCCTAATTCATGAAGGATCCTTTTATCTTCTAATTCAGTAGAGGTTGTTTCCATTCCTATTTCTGTTGATGTTGCATTCTTATCTGTTTCAGAGGGCATTGATTCCTTAGCCATTTTAACACTGGATATTTCCTCTTTCATTTCCTCATTGGTTTGCCCTTTTTCTTGTTCAAGAGATGCTTGATTGCTTTTTTCTATTTCTAAGTTTTCTTCCTGTTTCATTTCCTCATTGGTTTGCCCTTTCTCTAATTCAAGAGATGCTTGATTGCTTTTTTCCATGTTTCCAGTTTCTATTTCTAGGTTTTCTTCCTGTTCATCCTCCACCAAAACTTCATGGAAGCAGTTAGAACACTTTTTCTCACCACTGTTTAATTCATTTCCACAATTTGTACAAAATTGGCCATCCATGGAACATACCTCATAGTGGTCTGCTAAGACTGTCCTGTAATGATCTCTGTTCATCAATGTCATCAGGATTGACTGCTTTGGTCAATGAAACAACAGTTTTACCGATATTTGTCCCTTCAAGCAGACTACCCTCTCTTTCATAGATTCTAGTAGCAGTTTCTTTAGCCTTTTCAAGTGCTGCTGGGTCATGCATGGTTTTGCTTATAAGGTTCGTGACAGTATTGTCGATTCTGACCAAGGGGTTGGTTTCACTTCCATATAATTCAGGGTCATTGGTAAATATGATATTGCCTTTTACTGATTGAGGATTTTTAATGCCTTCAATTCTTGCTTCGAGGAATTCAAATGGTTCTTCATCTTTCCCGTGATCTGGTTTTCCAGTAATTTCAAATGTAGCTGAATAAACAATCGGTTGATCTAAAACTATGGCTGGAAGGGAGACTTCGATATTTCCACTCGGATCAGGGTTCAACGGTACATTGGCCACTTGTGGAAGCTTTCTTTTCAAATCAGTAATTTTTACCCCCTTTGCAGGTTTTAAAATGAGTTTTGGCGCATAGAAAATAACCGTTTCAGTTGTTTCTTGATCGATTGCCTCTTTCAACATTTCAGGATTGGATTCTTTGATATGTCTCCAAGTTCCCGCACCATATTCAGCGAGATTGATGATCAGCTCGTGATTGTATTCTTCCCCAATACCCCATGCAGATACGGAAAATCCACTTTCACGTATTTCCCGACTTAATTCCCTATAAGGTTCGACAGAACTGATATCTGTTGGCTCCCCATCAGTCACCACAATAAATCGACCATTGTCGTCAATCTTTTTTAATTTCTCCAACAACTCACTCATGGCACCATGCATCCTAGTTCCCCCCTGTGTATCTAAGTTTTTGATACGATCAATATAGCTTTTTTTGTTGTTGCCAAGCTTCTCATATGGAAAAATCTCATTGACATCATTTGAAAAAGTATATAAGCCAATCTTATCGTTCGCATCGCATTCATTCAGCAAATCAATTATGGCATTTTTTGCTGTGTCAAGCTTGTTTCCCCACATTGAACCTGAAACATCAAGTAGGAAGACAATTTTCTTTCTAACTTTTTCTTTCTTCTCTTTAATCTCTTTGACTGTCTGTCCGTGCTGATTTACACTGATTGAAATCAATCCCTGTACATTTTTTGCCACCCTGTTGAATGGGATGTACCCTCTATTCACGTCTATAGATATTGTTAAATCTGGTATCTCCTTCATGGCGTTCATCAAGATATAGTATAAAGTTAAGTAAAAAATTTTTCCACGATTAATTATAAAATTTAACAATTGAACCAATACTATATTGCAGAAAGTTTGAAATTCAGCTATTAAAGCCTGAAAATCAGTGGTAAACTTCTTACGTTTCCCAATATCACCACATCACCATCACGAACCTGCTCAGGGACATTTGCTTGGAGTTTCCTTCCATTCAACGTGGTACCGTTAGTTGATCCCAAGTCTTTTACAAAGTATTGTCCATTTTTCTCATAAACTTCCAAATGCACTCCAGAGATTGGTGCTACTGCATTCCCTCGATAATATTTAATTAAACTGTTTCTTCCTATTTTTATTGGTTTTGAACCGATTTTTATTACATTCCGTCGAATTTGAATACTGGGTCTTTTGATTTGGTCAATAGGTACTGTTTGTTCTAGTCTAGTCCCATCCAAGTCACAGAAAAGAGCAAAGCTCTCTTTGCTTTTCAGCCCACATCGAGGGCAGTATGGAGATGCGGTTTCTGCACTAGGAATTGGTTCTAATACTAATTCCTCATCAGGTTGACTTTCAACACCTATTTTTTGTTGCTGTGGAGAAACTGCTGCAAAACCAGAAGATCCAGATTGCGAAGACATATTTGAAGCATCTGAAGCACTTGCATTTGACAAGGTCGATGGAAGGGGTGTTTCACATGCAGGACATTTGCCATAAGAAAAATCAGTAATGGCAAAATTACAATTTGGACAATTATATTCCTCTTGAGGCATGTTTTCCTCTTTTTCATGAATTGGCATATAGCAGACTAAACAAAAATCTTCATCACCATCAGTGACATTATTGCAATGAGGACAATTGATTGGGTTCTGATATTTTGGCTGATGTGAAACAACAGGGGGTGATGATTGTTGCTTGGGCTGATTTAAGGGAGATCCACATGAAGAACAAAACAAATCATCTTCTTCATAATTCCCACAAATTTCACATTTTGTACCCATATGGAAATAATCCCATATTATATTTTTAAGAGTTTTTAGGATTTATTGATTATTTATTTAGATTATTTAAAAAGAATTGCAATTTTACACTCATATATCATCCCAAAAATCATCATCGTCCCAGAAGTCATCTTCATCTTCTTCTTCCTCTTCTTCAGGTTCAATTGTTTCTTCTTCACCCAATAACTCATCATCATCCCAGAAATCTTCTTCCTCTTCTTCTTCAGGTTCAATTGTTTCTTCCTCTGCTGGCAATTCTTCTTCAGTTGGGAATATCTCTTCTTCTGAGTCAAATTCAACCTGTTTTTCGACGGGAGTAACTTTTGTAATACTTTCATCCTCTGTAATTTCCTCTTCAAATGGAATTGTTTCAAGGGTTTCTTCAACGGGTTGATATTGCTCATCTTCTGCCCATAATTCGTCTTCAAATGAATGTAAGGGTTTTGTTGCATAAATATCCTCTTCATATTCTTCAGGAGTTTGATATTCATATGCCATTGGCTTGCTTTTCGGTGCAAATCCTCCAGGTTGAACTGATTCCATGTCTGTTTGGGTGAATTCAACATCTGAAATGACCGCTTGACTTTGTTCACCTGCAATTTGTTGTTGTCTTTGGATATATTTGTCTTGAACCCTTTTCTCCTTAAATTTCAGAAGTCCTCGTATCATTGCATTTGTTCCTTTAGGATCCATGGCAGAAACAAACGTAACAATGAGTAAGGCAGTAATGAGTTTTGCAAATTCCTTAAGTAATTTTGAATAAATTAAGGTATTCGGTGTAAAGGCTGGATCCTTTGGATCGGTTCCCTTTTCCAATTCCAATGAGTCAGAAAATCCGTCACCATCACTATCTTTTGAGTTAGGGTTTGTACCATACTTATTGATTTCATCACCGTCTGACAGCCCATCACCATCTGTATCTGCATTGTTGATATCTGTCCCACTCAAATATTCTTCCAAGTTAGTCAGACCATCATTGTCATTATCCGACAATGCATCAGACTTATTCAAGGGGTCAAGGTTATGGTTGTATTCATATCCGTCGTCAATTTTGTCCCCATCTGTATCTGCATTTGTTCCATTTAATCCGAGAGATGCTTCCAAGATATTTGATAGTCCATCACCGTCTTTATCACCTGCGTCGTCAGTTGGGTCATTCGGGTTCAATCCCCAATAAAATTCATAAGAATCATTCAATCCTCCAAGATCAGTATCTGGTAAATTTGGATCTATACCATTGTCTACTTCTAATTTATCTGAAAGTTTGTCTCCATCTGTATCAATATTAAAGGGATCTGTTGAATACTTATATTCATCTAGGTTGGTTAGACCATCATTGTCTTCGTCATTTGAAGCATCATTTACTAATGGGTCAAGATTATTTTCCACTTCCCACTTATCTGGCATTTGATCATTATCGGTATCAGATGATAAGGGGTTAGTGTTGTAATGATATTCTTCAATATTGGTTAATCCATCATTGTCAGGATCCCGAAAATCATCTTTTACAGAAGGAAATGTTTTCATTTCAACTTCCCACCCATCATCCATGCCATCTCCATCAGTATCATTGGATGCTGGATTTGTATCATATTTTGAAACCTCATCCCCATCCAAGAGCGTATCTGCATCTGTATCGTTATTATATGGATCAACACCGTATTCTTGTTCTTTTAAGTTAATCAAGTTGTCATTGTCATAATCTTCAGCTTGGTCAGGGAAAAGAATTTTTGTTCCCATTTCATATTCCCAGCCATCAAATAACCCATCAAAATCAGTATCATTTGAAAGGGGATTGGATTTCAATGTGGTTACCTCGAATCCGTCTATTAACCCATCTGCATCTGTATCATTGTTTATGGGATTTGTTCCATTGAAATATTCACTTAGGTTGTCTAATCCGTCATTGTCTTCATCAGAGTTTGCATCATCTGACAGGATATCTAGTCCATATAAATATTCCCAGCCATCCAGCATTCCGTCATTATCAGTGTCGTTTGATGTAGGATTACTTCCAAGACTAAATTCCAAGGAATCATTTAAATGATCACCATCAGTATCTTTGTCCAAGGGATTTGTTACATAACCATCTGTCCCATTGGTTACTTCTTCAAGGTCAGTTAAACCATCCCCATCGGAATCGGTTGAAATGGGATTGGTTTTATATGTCTTGACTTCTTCTCCATCATTTAAGCCATCGTTATCGCTATCACTATCCAAAGGATATGTCCCATTCGTGTATTCTTCATAGTTATTTAAACCATCAGCATCAGGATCTAAAAAGCTATCATTGACGAGGGGATCTAAGCCATTGTCAGTTTCCCAAAGATCATCCATTAGATCAGAATCAGTGTCATTTGATGCAGGATTGAGGTTATGATCAACCTCATAGAAATCACTTAATCCATCATTGTCAGTATCATTTGTCAATGGGCTTGAATTTGCGTTAAATTCTTGGAGATTGGTCAATTGGTCACCATCTGGATCCTCTCCTGCGTCGTCAGCAAGAGGATTTAATCCATATCTTACTTCCCAGCCGTCCCCCATTCCATCATCATCTGTATCACTGTCACTTGGGATGGTATTTGTTTGATAAACTTCAACACCATCCAACAATTGATCTTGATCTGTATCATTGTTGATTGGAGATGTTGCATATGTTTTAACCTCCAAATCATCTCGTAAAAGGTCGGAGTCACTATCATTATTGTTTGGATTTGAACCATAGACCATGATTTCAGAATAATCGTCTAGATTGTCGTTATCTGTATCATTAGATGAAGGATTTAGGTTCATGGCATATTCTGCAAAATTTGTCAATTTATCATTGTCCAAATCATAAGAAGCATCGGAGTTGTCAAGAGGATTTAATCCATATTGAACCTCCCAGCCGTCTCCCATCCCATCATCATCAGTATCTATATCATTTGGATTTGTTGAATTTCCATATTCATCACCATCAGAAAGATTGTCTCCGTCCGTATCTGGATTTGTTGCATTTGTAATAAAACCATCGGTTCCAGAGATCAATTCTTCCTGATCATCAAGTCCATCATTATCAGTGTCTGTATTGTTAGGATCTGTGTGATAATTGAATATTTCATCATAATCATTGATCCCATCTGAATCGGTATCTGTATTATTTGCGTTTGTGTGATATTTCATCACCTCATCATAATCAGTAACACCGTCAGAATCGGTATCTGTTTTTGTTGGATTGGAGTGGTAGATATTAACCTCATCTCCATCTGATATACCATCGCCATCTGTATCGGATGATGTTGGATCACTGTTCCAGATAAATTCATTATAATTGTTAAGTCCATCTGAATCAGGATCCTTGTTTTCATCTTGACCTATAGGATTTAGAGTTGGATAATAGCTAAACTCATATGAATCAGACATGCCATCTTGGTCTGAATCCGTAGACCGGGGGTTCATATGGTATTTATGCTCATTGATAATACTAATTCCATCTCCGTCGTCGTCGTTTCCAAAATTACCCGATTTAGGATCATATCTGAAGTTTATCTCATACCCATCAGACAAGCCATCTGCGTCTGTATCATTTGTTTTAGAAGAAGTTTGGTAAAGATTTTCGAGACTATCAAGAAACAGGTCATTATCAAAATCGAAAAATGAGGAAAGACCATTTAAATTATACCCATTCTGAAAACCCTGCATATATCCATAAAATATTGTTTTCAGTTGTACAAGACGAGTATCTACCCCATCAAAGATAGGAACCGTCAGGTATAGAAAACCTTCCAGATTCAAACTCGATGCAACAATACCATGGGGGAAAATGCCATTGAAAGGACCGTCATATACGTCAATACTCATTAATATGTATCCATTCAACTCTTTCGCAATAATTCTTCCATCGGTTTGATAATAAATCATTTCAGGGACATGATCAAAATTCAAGTCAAACAATAATGGGCTTTCTCTGATTGCACTGTTCAAGAATTCATTAACATAAGTGGTGTTTAAATAAATTTTAAAACTTGTAGTTGTATTGACAAAAATATAGTCGTTGTAAGTAATAATAT
>WAKA01000126.1 GCA_015523565.1 Candidatus Heimdallarchaeota archaeon
TGCCTAAACTTCCCAAAGAGGAAATAAAAGAGCTGTTTGAAATAATCAAAAACGGCAATCCCAGCGATAAGGTTCGAGCGGTTCAGCGCTTGGGAAGGATACGGAGGGAAGAATGTGTTGAGCCACTTCTATATGCCTTGAAAGACGAATATTATCTTACCCGAATGGTTGCAGTTCAAAGCCTTTCTTGGATTGCTGATGAACGAATGATTGACCCATTAATTGAAATCCTTCTTCATGATGAGAATCCCAAAGTTCGTTTTCAGGCCGCAGAGGCACTAGCCCCCTTAATTCAGGATCATCCAAAAATTCTGTCTGCTTTCAGGAAAGTGGAAGTCAATGGGTTGGACTTGCCAGAATTCAAGGATTTAATCAAAACTGTCTTATCATAGCATTGAAACTTAAAAGTATGGTATTTTATTTTCTCAAGCTTAATTGGGAAGGGATTCCTCCACACCCCTATATCCTTGTTGCTGATGAAACGGGAAAAATAGAAAAAAGAGAGCTGATACATGGCGAAACCATTAATTTGAAAATCAATGATCTGGGTTTTTGTATTGGCACAGAATTAGATAGGGGGGTGTGGATATCATGTCAAGAAAACCAATCTCGACATGGCAAGACAAAACGAGATCACCCGAATGAAGTCACTCAGGGAAACCAATGTTCCCTTTGTCTTTCAGAAGATTTCTTTTCATGCAGGAAAATCTGTACTGGTAATTTTTGTAATCCCTCATCTCAAAAAGCATTTGACCTATGCCAACCTGCCGAAACCGCGGTTTACTTGACCAAAATTGGAGACAAGAACAAAGTTGGTGTTTCCCTTAATCCTCTGAAGAGATGGGTTGAACAAGGAAGTGATTTTGCCACATGGGTTATCAAACTCCCAGGTTTGGAGGCAAGGAAGGTTGAACATGAAATCTCAGGGGCATTTAACTTCAGTTTGCAAGTCAGCTCAAAATACAAGTCCAGTCAATTGCATCAAAAAATGGATGGCAAATCATTAGAGGAACTTGAAATGGCTATTGAAGCGGTAAAACAAACTGGCACTGCTATTGCAAAGGAAAGGGGCAAACCTGTTGTGGTCAATCCCGATCCTACCTTTCAGTCGCTTTCAAAATATTATGGGGATTTGGATGCAATCTCTCGTCCTGTCCAGGAAATTAAGATCGATAGGGGTGTTGAAATCGGAGGTAAGATAATTGCCATAAAGGGGCCATTAATCGTAATTGAAAAAAATGGCTACTTTTTCAGTGTCAATTCTAAAAAATTAAGTGGATGCAGTTTTACTGAAATTGAAAATGCAAATGTCAAAACTCAATTTTCACTGGATGATTGGTTTTGAAAAAATACAAAGCTCTATTAAGTTCTAATCAAACACTGAAAATGCAATGGAAAAGAAATGGATAACCCACACGCCCATGATGAGACAATGGAGTCAAATGAAAACAGATTTGGGCGAGGATGTCATTCTTTTTTGCCGAATTGGCGATTTTTATGAGCTTTTCTATGAAGATGCAGAAATTGGTGCACGAGAACTGGATATTGCTTTAACCTCCCGAAAAATAGGAAATTCCGCTCACCCGCTCGCGGGTGTACCTGTTAGGAGTATAGATTCATATGTAAGCAGACTCGTTTCTAAAGGATATAAGGTTGCCATTGCAGACCAATTAGAAGACCCCAAAGCAGTAAAAGGGGTTGTTAAAAGGGGCATCACAAGAATTGTAACAAGGGGAACTATTGTTGATGAATCTCTCTTGAACGCGGGAAAAAACAACTACATCGCCTCTATTCTGGAAGTAAAAAGCAGATCTGGAAAGGAATTTGGTCTTGCAGTTGCAGACCTGTCTGTAGGTGACTTTTTTGTTAAGGAATTCAAAGGGCCTGATGCAGAAACATTGCTTAAATATGCTCTTGACATTACTTCCCCCGTAGAATTTGTTTATCCTGACCAGATGGAGGATCGTATTAAAGTTTACTTGAATGATGACATAAAATCAGAATATACTTTAACGGCTCGTCCTGATTTTTGGTTCGACCCTGTTGAGGCTACAGAGGTTTTATGGACTCATTTCAATGTCAGTTCGTTGAAAGGCTATGGTATCGAAGATCAAAGCATTGCTGCCCGAGTAGCTGGCGCTCTTTTGAGATATCTGAAAGAAACACAGATGAGACCTATTAGTAATATAACAAAAATGCAAATTCTAAATCTTAGCAATGTCATGATGCTTGATAAAAATGTGTTGAGAAGTCTAGAGGTCTTTGAAAATACTTTGGACCGTAGTGAAGTCGGCACCTTGGTTGAACTCATGGACAATACGGCTACAGCTATGGGAAGCAGACTATTGCGAAGATGGTTGGCGGCTCCTCTTGTCGATCCGAAAGAAATTTTGAAAAGATGGTCTATTGTAGAAAAACTTCTTGAATCAGAAATTGAACAGCACTCATTACGCTCAATTTTGCAATCAATCCATGACATCGAAAGAATTGCGACAAGGATTTCATTGAAACTTGTTCGTCCAGCAGAACTTATTAAATTAAAGGAGTCATTAAGTTTTCTCCCCCAGATTACTGCAATTCTAGATGAAATCCGCACTAATCCTGGAATAAATGACCTCCTTGAAAATTTTGATACCTTGGAGGATATTCATGAATTTCTTTCAAAATGGATCTATCCTGAACCTGCGGCTTCTCCCTCTGACGGTTCAGTCATTGCTTTTGGTGTCAACAGCCGTCTTGATGAACTTCGGAAAATCCTTGAAGAAGGTGAAAGATGGGTAAAACGCTATGAGGAAGAACAAATAAGGAAAACTGGAATCACTTCACTTAAGGTTAAACAAAATAGACAATTGGGATATTACATTGAAGTTACAAGAAAAAACACAAGCAAAGTGCCATCCCATTATGTCAGCAGGCAGGCGATGGTCAATGCTGTCAGGTATGTTACTGATGAACTTAAGCAATGGGAGAGCAATATTCTCAATGCAGAAATTGAGATTGTCGAGTTGGAAAATGAATTGTACTCAATGGTTCTTGAGAATCTGGGTAAGCACTTCGAACGAATTCACGAAACAGGACAAAAGCTTGCCTACATAGATTGCCTATCAAACTTTGCGTATCTTGCTTCTACAAATAACTATTCAAAACCAGAGCTTGTAGATGGCACTTCATTGCTTCTTCAAGGCGGTCGTCATCCTGTAATTGAATCTTTCCAAAACTCACAAGCATATGTCCCAAATGACGTTCGGCTTGACAAGATTAACAATCAACTTTTAATCATCACGGGACCAAATTACAGTGGTAAAAGTTCATTGCTACGAATGGTTGCTTTGAATATCATAATGGCCCAAACAGGTTCATTTGTTCCCGCGAGCAATATGAAACTTGGAATATTTGACAGGATATTCACAAGAATCGGTGCCTCTGATAATCTAATAGCAGGTCAAAGCACTTTCATGGTTGAAATGCTTGATGCGGCAAACTTTGTGAACAATTCCACAAATCGATCACTAATCATCGCGGATGAAATTGGTCGCGGGACATCAACCTATGATGGGTTGGCAATTGCATGGGCAATAGCTGAATATCTTCACAATTCTGAGAAGAAACCATTGACAATGATTGCTACACATTATCACCAACTTTCAGAATTGGAAGGGTATCTGGAAAGGGCGAAAAACTATCATTTCCAAATCAGCTTTGATGGGGAACGCCCAATTTTTAATCATAAACTATTCCGAGGAAGTTCTGACAAAAGTTTTGGCGTTGAGGTTGCAAAACTTGCTGGACTTCCACTAGACCTGATTGTACGAGCAAGGTTCATATTGTCTATTTTGGAATCACAAGCTTCAACCATTGAAATTGAACAAATCGACACCTCCGTTGCCAATAAAATAAAGGTTGCAACAGAATTGGAGGAACAACAGGCAAGTTTGGCTTCTTGGATTGATGCAGATCCACCTTCCCAACCAAAGAAAAAGGAATCTTCTCAGAAGAGAAAAGAGAAAAAAACAACTGTCCTGCAATTGACACCCAACCAATTAGAAGTAATTGAAACGATCAAAAGCATTTCAATTGAAAATCTGACTCCAATTCGTGCACTTCAATTAATGGAGGAACTGAAAAATCTTCTGATGAGGGACGAATAATGGGATTAATCAAGGAAATTCCTCCAAACCTAGTTCGAAAAATTGCTGCAGGGGAAGTGATTACTCGCCCTGTAGATATAATCAAAGAGCTTATCGAAAACTCCATTGATGCTGATTCGTCAAAAATCAATGTGGTATTTGAAAATGGAGGCATAGATCGAATAATCGTTGAAGACAATGGTTCGGGCATTCCAAAGGAAGATGTGGAATTTGCATTTAAACTACACACTTCAAGTAAGATAGATGAAAACAAGCTCTTTTCAGTTCCAACCTTGGGTTTTAGAGGGGAGGCGCTCTCGTCAATTTCCATCGTGTCAAAAATTAGGTGCAAAACCAGATATCATAAAGAGGAAGAAGGAACAGAATTAATCTTGGAAGCAGGAAAAGTAATCAAGAAATCCCCAATAAAATTCTCTCAAGGTACTAGGATGGAAATCACGGGTTTGTTTCATAATGTCCCCGCTCGCCGCAAATTCCTAAAAAGCCCCCAAACAGAAAAAAGGCAAATTGTCACAGTCTTTACTCATTTTGCATTGATGTACCCCTCCATTCATTTCATTCTTATGGAAATCAAAAATGGTAGACAGACCAAAGTTCTGGAAAGTCCATCTAGGTCCAAATTCTTATCTGTGGTCTATGATGTCTTGGGCGCCGATATTGCATCAAATCTGATTCATGTGGAAGGAAATGCAGGTCGATGGGCTGTTGACGGGTTTGTTTCAATTCCATCATATATTAGAAAAGACAGAAGCCAACAATTTGTTTCTGTCAATGGTCGCATGGTAAGACATTCAGATATCAATAAAACCATTGAAGAAGCATATGGCTCAAGATTACTCAAAGGAAACCATCCAATTATCATAGTAAAGTTAGAGGGAGAACATGAGTGGGTTGACTATAATGTTCATCCACAAAAGCTTGAAATTCGGTTTTCTGCTTCTGATCCCATATTGTTTGAATTAAAGGAATTAATAAGCCAAACACTTGATGCCAGTTCCGAACTTCCCAAATTGGACAGGAAAAAAGCTCCAAAGGTAAAAGAGACCCCTGAAATTGCTTCAAATGAAACAACAAAAATAGGTGTTGCAAAACCTGTTGTTGAGACAACTTCATCGTTTACGCAAATGTCTTTGTCAGATACAATGTCTTTGGAAAAAGCATCAAAGAATTCCAAGTTGCCTGTAGCAGCAGAAGTCAAAGGTGGCTTTAGAATACTAGGGCATATAATGAAGAAATTCGCGTTAATAGAAAAAGATGATGAATTGTGGGTGATGGATGTTCATGCATCTGATGAGCGGGTAAAATTCGAACAATACGAATCAATGAAGAACAGACTAGTGATGTCTCAGTCTCTTTTATCTCCTGTTCGTTTCAACCTTACCGAAAATGATCGTTCCGCTTTAATTGAACATTTGGAACCGCTAAAAAAATTTGGATTGGAAATTTCACTTGGTGAACGCTCAGAAGTACTGGTTCATAGTGTTCCTGTTTATTTTGATCAGGATATAACAAGAGATAGCCTCAAAAGCCTGTTGCTTGATTTCTCTGCCTATGTTCAAGAATTTGGAGACAAACGGGTCAATACCCCTCTTGACAGTATTGAATATCGCGTTGTCGCAAGACTGGCTTGCCATGGTGCAGTTAGGTCTGGCTATCATGTAAGTGATGCAAAAATTGCGGAGATCCTAAAAAATCTCATGAAATGCAAAAATCCATGGACATGTGCGCACGGGCGACCAACAATTTTAAGAATAGATCTAGGTACGATCGAAAGTTGGTTCAAAAGAACTGGTCAATAACTATTGATTGTTATTGTTTGACATTCTCGATTCCAATAGTACCTTTAATTCAGTCTCAAATCCCAAAGTTTTGAGTGTAAGGGGTAAAAAGTCATATTCCTTGATATATCTAATATTTTGGATGCTCATTGTATATGTCTTTGGTTCATCGATTATGTAATCATGTTTCAAATAATATCTCATCAATTCATCATGTGCATTGTTGAATTCCTCAAAACTCCGATGAGCGGAGATAATAAACCCGTCCAAATTTTTGGAAACATAGAAGAAAGGCGCTAACAGATTTCTCACCATTTCTGCAGCTTCCTGCCTTTGTCTCATTGTGGTTCTGGGATTGAATTTCCTGTAAGAAAACACTAAGATTTTCATTCCCAGCTTTTGAAGGTCTGGTACCGCTCTTGGGAAACAAATGTTTTGTGCAAGGAATTTTCTTTTGGCATTTGCAACAGTGTTTCTTGAAACTCCCACCTCTTCTGCAATTAATGTATCCGATTCTTCAGGGAATTGGACAAGACCAGTCAAGACTTTCTTCTCTGCCTTTGTTAATTTGACAGGCTTGACCTTTCCAGTCGGTATTGTTTTTCTTTTCTCATAAGGTTCAGAGGCAAATCCAAATGTTTTTGCAACTAAACTCTCATAATCCATGAATGCACGAATTCTCGTAATTTCAAATGGAAAGTGAACAACGTCCATTCCATTCTTGTCCAAAAATTTATTGTCAGAATACAGTTGAATGAACTTCTCTTGATTCTTTGCATATTCCGTAAGGTTCTTGCTGGCAGACAAATTGAATGCCTTGTTCGACTCACTGGCAATATGGAAATCCTCAACAAAAGATTGAAGCAAGTTCTTTGCCACTCGCATTCTTTCCTCTATGGTTGTAAATCGGTTCAAATGCCCATGCATCGCCACCAAAAGTTCCAATCCAATCTTTGGAAAATTCGGTACATAGTACCGCTTGTAATATCCATTTTCCTTCAATCGTGTCTTAATGGAGGAAAAGGTGGACTTTTTCATGCCAATCTGTGAATGAACTGCTTGATCTGTTAAATCTGGCCATTTGATCAATGAATGCAAAACTCTTGCTTCATTTTGACTCAATCCGCTTACGCGATCTTCATTTAGGCTCCATTCATCATATCTCTGCATAGTATACAACGGAATTAGGTAGTTGATCTTAAAAAACGTTTTGAAAATTTTCACCAATCCAAAATCTGGAAAAATTCTTAATTTAGGTGTAGATTCTTACCGTGTACGCATAGTAATGGGATTTATAATGTAGTGTAAATTGTCGTGTTTGATCCTTTCGTTTTACAATATTCCTAATTGCCATTGTAAATCCAACTTAAATTCATCCCTTTTAAAATTAATGAATTTTGTTTTTCATAATTCCAAATTTATTGACTTCAAGAAGAAAGACTTAAGGGAGTCATTGCTAATTAAGACATAGTGTCTTCAGAAATAAGAAGCTTTATTCGCCAAATTGAAAAATGGGTTGAAACCGATCCTGAAAAGGCATTGTCAGAGGGAATTACAGCAATTCAAAAAGAAGATAGACTATTCAATTTTGAAGGGTCATATATCATTGCATCAAAACTTGCAGAAATTCTTGAACAATTGGGTGACAAAACGAGAGCTGCCAAAATGGCGGGAATTGCGGCTATTAGAGCAACATTTCTGAACAATCCAATCGAGGAAAAAAAATCTTTGGCAAAATTGGATCCCGAAAGACCAATTTCATTGTTTGCTAATTCTATTGTAGATGGGAAAGGGGACGATAGTCACAAACACTACTACTTGCTTGAATTGGAACAGCAATCCCTTTGGGGGGATTTCAAAAAACTTACCCCTTTACCGTTCATTGATTTTGAAAATGCCGATGAGGCAAAAATGATTTTGGAGGATTATTTTCCAAATGCAATCTATCATTTGCATATGATTGAAAGAAATACACATCAAAAAAGGAGAATAGATATCCCCGTTGGACAGTTGGAGGAATTGGACGTAATTGAAACAGTTCGAACGGTTATAATTAAAATTTAAGAGTAAAGAAAAAGCATGCTGTCAATCCAGATGCACAATAAATTTTAAGGTTGAAAACAGTGTGATATTGAATGAGCTTTGGCAAAAAACCATTGGGCAAGGCAATTTGGGGTACAACAACCTATCGAGTTCTATTAGAGACTTCCTCACAAGCATTTACAGAAGACATGACTGGTACACTTACGTTATATGAAAGAAGATGGGTTTCTCAACGTGCAGACTTTGAAAGTAGGAGTGAAATGATAAATGCTCTTCGAGAAATGTGGGAATCCTCATTAAGACAAGGGATTATACAGGATGCAAGATTTGCAAGATGGTTAGAGGAATATCTAAATGAAATTGGTATTGCTGTAGAATACGAAGATGTCTTAAAAGCAGTAAAAGGGGAAAAGTCAGATGTGGAAAAGTCTCATCTTTCTCCTGATGAGCTTGTTGAAGTATTAGGCAACGAAAAAGAGATGAAAGATGAGGAATTGAAGGAAATTTCAGAATCTTTTGATGGGATTGTCACGACAGGTGTTTCTGTTGGATTTAATAGGGAAATTGCTATAGAGGAAACAGAAGAAATCCTTAGCACTCTAGTTGAAAAATATAAAACAAAGGCAAGGCTAACAACTTCTACAATTGTAAAATTCAAGGATCTTCAGGGTGAAGAAAGAACTATCCAATCAGAGGCGCCCATTATTTCTTCGCCTACAATTGGGGCAATGGTTCTCACAAGGGATTTTGTCAATTCATTCGGTTCCGAAATAGATTATTTGGAAATGGAAATTGTAATTCCATATGAATATGAAATCCACAATTTTATTGTCGATGGATCACTTTCTCGAATTGCAGAAATTGAAACTCCTGATGGTGTTCTTGTTAAGTGGAAATGCGAAAAACTCAAACCAGGGCAAAAGGTAGGGCTTACATATCACTTACTCCCCCGTATTACTCGAACAATTATCATTCAAACTCCCAAGATGGCCCAGATATTTCGGGTCTATGAAAAAATTGAGAAAAACAATGGCTTGTTTGTAAGTGAGACCAAAATCAGTAATCCAACTTCTGAAACTATCTCTTCTGTTGCAGTTCTCGACCAAATTCCTCGATTTTTGAGCATAAGCCATTCTTCTCCCCCCATCAATCCTCCATTGGCAACCACAAATGTAACGGAAGACAATTTTGAAGTCAATTGGTTATTTCAGAACCTGGCGCCAGATGGTTCATTGGAAATACAGTATGAGCTACAAGAACGGCCTTATGTTGTGAGAGACATATATCTTGTCAAGACTCCAGAATCTGTTCCGATATTGGAAGGGCTCAAAATAACGAAACCACTGAAAAGACAATCTGGTTATGGGGTTATCTTTGGATGTAGGGGTCTAAGACCAATTAATGAGCCAATAACAATTATTGATGAGCTTCCCAAGCACATGAGTGTTTCAATCATTGACATGACTTCCGGAGACATGTCTGTAACTGAAGAACGGGGTCGAATCCTTGTTAAATGGGAGCTTGAAAGATTGGAAAAAGATAAGGAGGAATTTGCATATCTCCGCTATAAATCAGAGGAAACATATGAGAATACCTCCCTAAACATTATGATAAAGGAAAATGAACCTGAAAGAATATTGGATTCGGAAACCAATAGGAAAGTTGATTCCATTGTTCTACCCCATAAATTCATAGAAGAGGTGGATACGCAATTCTGATTGGTAATTACGTACCCTTTTAATTGTTGTAATTAATAATAATATGAGAATGGTTGAATCAATAAAGAATTCTGGACTTCCAATTCCTGCTACACCCAAAAAAAAGGAAGAGGACCCAAAAGAAAAAGATGAAATCATTTCCAAAGGAAAAAACAATGCATATATTCATGTAAGGGTAGACCCTCATTTTAAAGAAGACCTTCTAAAAAAAGTTGAAGAACAAAATACAAATTTGACTGCCTTCGTAGTCAATACACTTTCTGAAGCTGTCTACAAAAAAGAAGAAGAAGAAATTGACAAGGATGAGAAATTCTTGGATGAGATCTTGGATGCCATGGAAAATTTGGAAAGGAGAATTGAAATCCGACTTTCCACACTTCAAGACACCTTTAACTCATTGATTGGTCGACTTATTGATTTTGAGAACAGAGAAAGGAAACGCAAAAAACGAAGAAGAGGTTCAAAAGACGATGATGAGGACGAAGACATCCGTTCTGCTTTGGAAAAGGAAAATGTCCTGAAAATAGAACCTGAAAAGATTATTTATGCAAGGGTAAAAAGATATATTGAAAACCGAGGCTCAAACAACTTTCCAGAATACGAAGAAATCCTTGCCCACTTAGAAACGGATTCAAGAATAAAAGAATATTTAGATGTCCAAGGCGCTGATTTTCCAGGATGGAAGGAATCTTTGATAACTGATGCTATTGAAGAGGCCATAGAAGAGTTGGGTATTTCTGTTATTAGGAAAGGAGGTGAGAAGAAATAGCCCGCCGTCCTTTCGTTCGAAGAAAATCAAATGAAAAACGAAATGAAGAGGCCTTGGACATATTCAAGCTTTTCAATCGGCTTAGACCAAATACCCGCCAAAAGTATTACCGAATAATTAATAATTTTGCACAATTCCTTTTGATCCACAAAAAATCATTATGGGATGCCACTGCGCTTGATATTCGAAAATATCTTCTCCAAGAGGGTGATGCACAAGCCCGTAGCATCCTAAAAACATTTTACAGGATATTGATTGAATCTGGTGAATTCATAGGGGACAACCCTGTAATTGTCTTAGCAAACTTGGAAGAAGAAGAAAGAAAGCATGGCTTGGAAGAACCCAAAACAATTTCCACTGCCGAATCAGTCCTACAAAGCCTAAATCCAGACATGGATCTCAACACTGATCTTACAACCCCTCGTGTTCAAAAGAAAAAGAAATTGCCCAAACCCATCATGACCTTGACAGATCTTGAACATCTTCTTAAAAGAACATCCCATATCAGGGAAAAGGCAATTTTGGAAGTACTTTTCTTTACTGGTGCCAAACTCAAAGAAATAGTTGATCTAAATGTTTCCGATGTCGATTTGGAAGGCAGAAAAATTCTCTTTTTTGAAAATAACCAAGAAGTCTCTAGAGCAATTGCCATTCCAAAACGCGCATTAAATTACCTTAAGCTCTACGAAAGATGGAGATATCGCCAGCTTTCTCCCTCAAACGCCTACTTCATAACAAAGCGAACAAAAGAAAGAATGAACGTTTCTACAATATCTACATGGCTTTATAGGCTCCAAAGGGACAAAGAACCTGAAAACCGCTGGACTGCCTCCGATTTCAGGAAAAGGGCAATACTTCAGCACTATTGGCTTACCAAGGATTTGGCATCCGTGACCCGTTTTGCAGGATTTAAAAGACCGGAAGCCACACTTCGTGTAGTCAATCAAATCCTAATGGATCGTGGTATAGAAACACTAGACGAACTAGCTAACCTGCCTGAATTTGAAGACTTGGAAAAAGACCGGAAAAAAGCAAGCACTAGATTGGAAGAGCAATCCACAACCATTACCATCAATCTTGATCCTGATGAACTTGAAATAATCAGAAAATCAGGCTTGACCCCAACCCAAGCTGTCAAAACGGTTATTTCCTTGAAAGACCTTTATTCTGCCTTTGCTCCCGTTGCCGCGGCTCCGGCAAGATCTGCACCTTCAGCCAGCTTGGCCGCTGCCATGAATGTCGGTAAGCCAGGAGGGGTACCAAGTTTAGGCAGTAAGGCAAAACGTGAAAGTAAACCCAAGCCCATGAAACCCAAAGGACCTATTGGTCCACGACCGGGTGGTCCTGGGCCAGCCCCCATGGGTGGCGGCGGTCTAAGTTTCCTAAGCGAGCTAAAGGCCAAACTTCAAGCAAGAAACAAAGAGCAAAAAGAAAAGAAGGAGATTACTGTAGGTCCCCAAGATCACTTTTCAAATGTAAAAATTGTTGATGCCAATTCACCTAATGAAGAGGAAACAAAAGAGGACGAAGAGGATAAAGAAAAGACGGAAAGCTGATTGAATAAATTTTTATGAGTATTGGTTCGATATAATTACATGGAAGATGAGAAATTTTACAAGACATTGCGGTTAAATATTTTGGAAATGCTTAAGCCGAGCGCCGCCCGAAAAAACCGTCCTAAACTTACAGATGTTGATTTTTTGGCAAAAATTAAATCTCTTTACATCTTAAGCAAAAGAAAACCAACAAAAGACGAAACAATGAAGTGTATTAAGGATCTCATTGATTTTGGGTATGTCAAAGAATCCAAAATGGATTCGGTAACCATTTGGTCAATAACTGATAAAGGTGTTGATGCATTAAAACAGCTTTCACATGGTGAAGAGGTCAAAATTTAAAGAAGTGAAACCATTTCTTGAATGGTATTCATGAGAAAGGTATTGGATGTTCCCTCCTGAAGTAATTCATTTACAATTTTGGAAACAGTTTTTTTGTCAGGTATTGAATTTCGCAAAATTTCAATTTTTGTTGTTGTTGGGATCTCTTCCTTCTCCAAAATTTTTCTGACCATCTCTTTATAAATAAAGTAGTCAGACATCATTTCGACTTCTTTTTCGCGCATCATAGCAGCATGCTCAGCATCACACACAATAACGTTTCTTCTAGCTCCGCTATAATAACTTTTGTAGCGTTATTCGGAATTGTTTTACCGTTCGTGTACGATTTTCACAACCTTCCAATTCCCAAAAAATAATTGTTCTGATTCTGATTTGTTGAGTATTATTTTTATGAACCACTTTTTGTTTTATACCATGGATGTCAAGTCCAAAATCTTGCTTGTCATTATTGATGGCTTTGGGATTTCTGAAAAAATAGAAGGCAACTCAATAAAGCTTGCGAATACTCCTAATTGGGATGCTCTTGTCAGGGAATATCCATGGATACCCTTAGATGCTTCTGGAAATGCTGTTGGATTACCCGACGGAGTGATGGGCAATAGTGAAGTTGGACATCTCACCATTGGATCAGGAAGAATAGAATTTCAAAGTTTTGAAAAAATAAATCAATCAATTAAAAACGGAACCTTCAAAGACAATCCTCAGCTACAAAAATTAATAAACAATGCCATAGCTCAATCAGGTGTAGTTCACCTAATGGGGCTAGTCAGTAAAGGTGGTGTTCATTCTCATTTTAACCATTTAAAGGCTTTAATTTCAATATTTGCAACTAATCCTGGAATAAAAAAGGTGTATATTCATGCATTTACTGATGGGAGGGATGTTTCTCCTCATAGTTCAATTCATGATATCCCTGAACTCATTGAATACATCGGAAATTTTGGAAATGTAAAATTGACTGATATTATTGGTCGATTTTATGCAATGGACAGAGACAAAAGATGGGAAAGAACCAAAATTGCATATGATCTCCTAACCGCTGAACGAACTCAAGAAATGGTAGTCACCGACCTTAAAAGTGAAATCCAAAAACGTTACGAGGTAGGTGAAACTGACGAATTTTTAAAACCAATCATCCTTTCGACAGAGGGCACAATACAGGACAATGATACAGTTCTTTTCTTCAACTTTAGACCAGATCGTGCAAGACAACTCACTCAGTTTTTCATCTCACCCCAAAAATGGTCTGAACTTCATCTCAAAAAACTAAACAATTTGAATTTTGGCACAATGACTGAGTATGATCCGAATTACAATGTCATTGTCCTTTTCCCTGATGAAAAAGTAAAGAATACACTTGCAGAGGTACTGTCAAATCATGGAATCAGGCAATTACATGTTGCAGAAACAGAAAAATATGCCCATGTGACTTATTTTCTTAATGGTGGTGAAGAAAATCCTTTTCCGAATGAAGACCGAATTTTGATCCCAAGCAAAAGAAATTACCCAACCTATGACTTAATTCCTGAAATGAGCACAAAAGAGATTGGTGATGCAGTAATAAAAGGATTGCAAGGTAATCCCCACTCCTATGACTTTATTGTTTGCAATTTTGCCTCTCCTGATATGGTTGGTCATACTGGAAATCTAAAAGCAACAATTGCCGCAATTGAAATATTGGATGGGGTGCTTGGGAACATCCATTCTGAAGCAAAAAAGAATGAGTTTGTCATGATAGTAACAGCAGACCATGGGAATGCAGAACAGATGCAGGATGAAAACGGCAATCCTCACACAGCTCATACAACAAATCCTGTTCCGTTTTTAATAACAAAAATGAGATTAAAACTGAAATCCCATGGAGGGCTGTCAAATGTAGCCCCCTCAATACTTGACTTGATGGGTATTCAAAAACCACCAGAAATGACATCAGAAACACTAATTGTCCATGACAAAGTGGAATGATTGAAAAACATACAAACCATATTGGTATTGTTGAAAAAAATCCGAATATTATTGGTTCGTCATGGAACAACTGATTGGAATAGGGAAAAAAGACTTCAAGGGCAACTTGATTTACCAATCAATTCCCAAGGAAGAAGAGAGGCAATGACTGTATCAAATCGCTTGAAATCAGAACCTATCAGTGACATTTTCTCCTCAGACCTTCTTCGATGCCGTCAAACAGCAAGTTTTATTCGAAATAGGCATCCCCAATCAATCTACCATGAAACCAATTTTCTCAGAGAGGCAAATTCTGGAATTATGGGCGGTAAAAATATTAGGCGGCTCATGGGGTCTGAATTGTCATCTTTAAATGCCTTGAAAGAGTTTTTCAAACATTATGGCGAATCAATGGAGGATGTATTCAATCGGATTTGGAAGTTTTTGAATTATCTCCTTTCGAGAAAAGAGGAGTTTGAAGGGAAAACAATCGTTTTTGTCACTCATGGCGGTCCCATCAGAATGATATTGGGAAAACTTCTTGGGTATAAACAATCAGAACTCCGTTTGGCAACCAATGAAATCAAGATATCCAATTGCTCTATTACTGAAATTGTTTACGAGAATGCAAAATGGGAAATTAAGTCAATCAATGATACCGAACATTTGAATCAATTGAAAAAAGTACAACCTATCCTATAGCCTGCTTTCAAATGCTTATAAATGACGCCTTATCAAGTCAACTATGGTTTTTGCACCAGAGGTTTACCAAAAAAGGAGAAATTTATTTGCCAAAAAAATGAAAGAAGGTGTTTTGATTCTTCCATCAAATCCAGAATCCATTATGAGCAACGATGTTCATTATCCTTACCGACAAAATTCTAACATTCTTTATTTCTCTGGGTTTAAAGAGCCCAACACTGTTCTGGTTCTCGAAAAATCCAATGACAACGTAAAATTCACTATGTTCGTACCTCCACATGATCCAAAATTTGAAATCTGGAATGGAAGGAGACAAGGGGTTGACGGTGCTAAAAAGAATTTTTTTGCAGATGAAGCCTTTTCCATTGAAAGTTTCTCGGAGAAACTATTGGAAATCATTGCAGATCAAAATGTTCTTTATTATACTTTCGGGATAAACCCTGAAATTGATCAACTTATTCTGAATTCCAAATCCAAACTCAAAGAAAAAAGAAAACAATTCCCTCTTGAAATAATCGATCCTGAGCCAATGATCCATGAAATGCGGCTAATTAAACAGCCTGAGGAAATCGAAATAATGAAAAAAGGCTCTGAAATTTCTATTCATGCACATTTAAATGCCATCAAAATGACTCGTCCAGGAATGTATGAATATGAAATAGACGCAATTTATGAATATGAGTTTAAAAGACACGGTGCCAAACGAGCCGCCTATCCTTCAATAGTTGGATCTGGCAAAAATGCAGTCATTCTCCATTATATCGAAAACAATGATCGTTTGGAAGATGGTGACCTATTACTTGTCGACGCAGGATGTGAATACAACGATTATGCAATTGATATTACCCGAACTTGGCCTATAAACGGAAAATTCTCAGATGAACAAAAGAAAATCTATGAAATAGTTCTTACTGTGCAAAACGAGTGTATCGATAAATGTGTCAGTGGGATCAAATTTGGCGATCTCCATAATTATTGCGTCAAACGCATAACTGAAGAATTGATCAAACTCAATCTCCTATCTGGTGATATAGATGAAATAATCGAAAATGAGGGATATAAACGATTTTTCATGCATGGGCTCGGACATAATCTTGGTATTGATACCCATGACGTATCAACCATTCCACTTAAAGAAAGAATTTTGAAACCTGGAATGGTTGTCACGATTGAACCTGGTATTTATATCCCTGATGAACCAGATATCCCTGAATCATACAGAGGCATTGGCGTTCGAATTGAGGATGACATCCTGATTACAGAAACAGGGAATCTAAATCTAACAGAAAAACTTCCTAAATCGATCAAAGAAATTGAAAAACTGGTTGGCTCAGCTCATTCTGCCACTTCTGTGCTTTGAACCGCAGGATATCTTTCCATCATTTGTTTTCCAAAATCATCAATTCTTTCTATAATATCACATAAAACCATCCCGAATTCACCAATGAAATATGTATGGTGGGGCGGGTTAATTGTCTTCTTTTCTACAATGCCATGGGTCATGAAATCTGAAAGTAAACCCGAAAGAACGGAAGCAGATATGCCTGGAACGCGTTGTTTTATTTCACCAAATGTCAACGGCGAATGTGTCAATTCATGCAACACTTTTATTGCCCATTTTCTTCCAATCAATCTTAATGTTTCTTCTACATGGGTTGGTAGGTCTCCTACTTCCTCGTCAAAATCCACACGTTCTATTTTGTTTGCTTATTATAAGCTTTTCAGGTTCAAAACCGTAATATTGCATGATTCCATGTGTTTGAATGCAAGATTGAATAGGTTTTCCAGAATATTCTTTTAGGTCAATTTCCTTATAATACCTAGTGAGTGATGGAAAACTAAATTTCTTTGTGACATGCCCAAAATGTGAAAAAAGAGAGAAGGTATTGTTTGAAGTGCCTGAAATGAAAGAGACCAAAACCTTTGGTGGTATTCCTCTTCCTTCTGTAAAAAAGGAAGAAATCTTTTCTCTTAGTTATAATCATGATACCCATACACTCATAGTCAATTTTCTTAAAGACGGCACAGTTCAGTCATGCCAAACAATGGAACGGATTGATCGGTCATTGGAAGGTCTTTCAGCTCGTCCCGTGCAACAAGGGATTAATTTGGCAGAAGGATTGGAAAATGAGTGCTTTCTGTTAATTGTCTCGAAGCTTCCTGATATGTGGGAAATCATGCGCATGATGTCTGCATTGTTTTTGAAAAACATCCCTTCAGAATTGAACTTCCGTTCTTCCCGAACATCGAACTCATTCATTATAGATGTTGGAAAACTACGTATCGCATTATTTAAGGATACAATGTCCCATAACAATAAAATTTTCCAACGACCTGAACTTTATCTCCTCCTTGATGCAAGAAACAAGCAAAATACATCAATTAATATTCAACCTCCAAAAATGTTCATTCTAGTAAATTCATTGACCGATCTGACAGACCCGTCAAACACCGAGCTAATGAATTTAATAGATACAACCAGACCCACTGCATTTTTTCAAGGGAAAACCTTTTCAGAAATTATCGACTCAATTTCAAATATTCTTGTCTTTATTGAACAAGCGGAAAGTTCATAATTAAAGAGGGTGTTTCAATTTGTTAGTTATCTTTCCTTAATTCAAGGGATGTGAAAGACTTACTTATAAAGTATGTTTCGAAATCAATATTAGACAATGGAAACCCAGCAGAATTTGTCTTTTGAAAATCATAAATTTCATACAATCCAGAAGGAAGAGGCTTTGAAAATCCTAAATTCTGATTATGGGGGATTGACTCACACAGAAGTCAACTTAAGGCGAGATAAATATGGGAAAAACGAGATCATTTCAAAAAAGAAAATATCTGTGTTTCAACTTTTTATTAACCAATTTAAAGATATACTTGTTATAATTCTAATCATTGCCGCCTTCGTAACGGGTATTGTATTGCATGAAATTGGTGAGGCAATACTGATAGTCATAATACTTATTCTGAACGCTATTTTGGGCGTTTACCAAGAATGGAAGGCAGATAAGGCTCTTGAAGCCTTAAGCCAAATGCTTACACATAAAACGAGGGTGATTCGAGAAAAGAAGGAGCATGAGATTGACAGTGTTGAACTAGTCCCTGGGGATATCGTACTTTTACAACAGGGCGATAGGGTTCCCGCGGACATGAGAATATTAGAAGTCAACAACCTGAAAGTTGATGAATCTCAATTAACGGGAGAAAGTACAGAAGTCCATAAATCCAGCTTTACTGTGTTGCCTGACCAAACACCACTAGGTGATAGGGTAAACATGGCATTTATGGGAACCTATGTGACATTTGGGAAAGGCAAGGGTGTTGTTGTTGCGACAGGCATGGAAACAGAAGTAGGTAGGCTTGCATTAGAAGTAGATGCCATTGATGAAGAACCAACACCAACTCAGGTGAAACTAGATGAATTCGGCAAAAAGCTTGGTGCTGCAATAATAGGTCTTATGATATTCATGACCTTATATGGAATTTTCATTACAAATCTAGATTTCTTGATAATGATTGAAACTGCTGTAAGCTTGGCTGTCGCAGCAATTCCAGAAGGACTTCCAATTGTAATTACATTAGCCTTGGCCCTTGGTGTTCAAAAGATGGCAAAAGAGCATGCCATTGTAAAAAAACTGCCCGCTGTTGAAAGCCTTGGCGCTGTAACAGTCATATGCACTGACAAAACTGGTACTTTAACAGTCAATCGGATGACTGTTCAAAAGGTAATTGCTCTGAAAGACGGAACTGCCGTGGTTGAGGATCCAAAAGAAATTGCTTCTGAAATTCAAGAAAAAAAACTTTCCTCAAGCGAATTTCACATGTTAAGAGGTGCTGTTCTATGCAACAACGCAAAGTTGGATGACAACAATGAATTCGGAGATCCAACAGAGTTGGCTTTACTCCGTTTTTCCAAACAATTAGGTTATGAAAGGAAAGACTTGGAAAAACAATATCGAAGAATTGATGAAATCCCATTTGACTCAGAAAGAAAAAGGATGACTATTGTTGTTGAAAACATCTTTGATACAGATGATAAGATTGCATATATGAAGGGTGCACCTGAGGTTTTATTAAACATGGCTCAAAAGATAGATCTTGGAAATGGTCCAGAACCCTTGACTGATGAAATCAAGAACCAAATTCAACAACATATCGATTCTTTGGCTGAGCATGCCTTAAGAGTTTTAGGCTTTGGATATTTTTCCCTTAGATCGACTTCTTACAATATTTTTGAATTTGAATCAAATATTGTCATTTGTGGTTTCATGGGAATGATTGATCCACCAAAAGAGGGGGTTAAAGAAGCAGTTTCTCAGTGTAGAACAGCAGGAATCAAAGTGATGATGGTCACTGGTGATCACCATAAAACAGCAGTCGCTATTGGGAAACAAATTGGCATTGTTGATGATGAAAGCAAGGTATTGACGGGTATTCAATTGGATCAAATGGATGATGAGAAATTAGCTTCCAAAATTTCTGAAATTCAAGGATTTGCCCGCATTAGTCCTCAACATAAATTGAGAATTGTTCGCTCTTTAAAGTCGGTAGATGAAATAGTTGCAATGACGGGAGACGGCGTAAATGATGCTCCCGCCTTAAAAGGTGCAGATATTGGGATCGCGATGGGCAGTGGAACGGATGTAACAAAGGAAACTGCTGACATGATTTTGGAAGATGACAACTTCACAACTATTGTCAAGGCTGTAGAAGAAGGTCGAGGGATCTATGACAATATGACCAAATTCATTCGTTATATGCTTTCCAGCAATCTTGCAGAAATCATTGTGATCTTTCTTGCAATAATTCTTGATTTACCTCTTCCATTTGTTGCAACCCAAATCCTTTGGATCAATCTTGTTACAGATGGTGTCCCTGCATTGGCTTTGGGAACAGACCCTCCCTCTGATGGAATTATGAAAAGACCCCCTAGAGACCCCAAGGAAAGCCTTATTTCTGCAGAACGTATCAACCATATCCTCCTTTTTGGCTCCTTCATTTCCTTTGTCACTTTGGGATCATATATCATATTCCTTGAAACAAATTGGTTTGGGACAAAAGGAAATCATGCGGTCGCCAGTTCCATTGCCTTTGCAATCATGTCCTTAACTCAATTTGCACATTCATTAAATGTCAGAGAAGATACCGCCTCTATTCTTGGTAAAAATTTGATAAAGAACAAGCCATTGATTTGGACTGTTATTATCTCGACGATCCTACAAGTCTTTGTTATTCAAGGTGACGCAATTTTATCTAATTTTGGCATTGAAAGTACCTTTTTCAATGATTTCTTTAACACAGTGCCTCTTAATTCATTTCAATGGACTTGGGTTGTCATTTGTTCATTATTGCTTGTTGTATGGGCTGAATTCCTCAAATTCATTAAACGAAACACAATTTTTAAATCAATTTGTTAAAATGTTAATAATTCTTTTACACAAACATGATTTTTTATAAATGCTTAAGTTATATTAGGTGTTTTTTCACATATGGATACATCCCACAAAACCCCATTTCTAAGAGCGCCGGGTCTTCAAGATGATGGTTTCCGAGAAGAGCTGAGACTGATAACCATTGCGTCAGTTGTGGGCATTGTTGGTGGCATCGGTGCTGTAGTTTTCCGTAAGGTTGTAGAAAGTACAAAAGAAATTTTTCACTTAATTTTTAATGGCATTCCTTTTCTTTCAGACGAAATCAATACTGTTTTGGTTCCCACTATCGGTGGTTTGATTTGTGGATGGATTGTTTTTACCTATGCCTCAGAAGCCAAAGGGCATGGTGTTCCTGAGATAATTGAATCTGTGAACCTACAAGGTGGCAAAATGCGATATCGGGTTCCATTCATTAAAATCATTGCTTCAGCCATAACAATCGGCTCTGGTGGGTCTGCTGGTAGTGAAGGACCAATTGCACAGATTGGCGGTGGTTTTGGAAGTATGGTCGGTCAATATTTTAACCTTAAGCCAGAAGAAAGAAAGTTGATGGTTATTTCTGGAACATCTGCTGGAATTGCGGCAATTTTCAATGCTCCTTTAGGTGGGATCCTTTTCGGAATAGAAATCATTAGGAGAGACAAAAAGCAGTTTTCACCCTTTCCTTTGATTATGGCGACAGTTATCGGTACTACTGTTAGTCAGCTCATTTTAGGTGACAAGTCTGTCTTTGAATTTCCTGACTTGGATGCAACAATAAACCAAATCGTATTCAATATTCCATTTTTCCTATTTTTAGGTGTTCTTATGGGATTATATTCCATTTTTTGGATAAGGGGTTTTTATTTCATCGAAGGCTTGCTTGAAAAAATCCCTACCTCTCCTATTTTAATTACTGGACTAGGGGGATTTTTAGTGGGATTGATTGAACTTTATTTTCCAGACGTTGATGGAAGCATTGGTTATGCCCCCATTAATTCCGCCCTCTCTTTGAAGCTGGGTATTGAAATGTTCATTGTCCTTGCGTTGATGAAATTCTTGGCTACCGCATTTTCAATTGGTTCTGGTGGTTCTGGTGGTGTTTTCGCCCCTACTCTTATGCAGGGTGTTATGCTTGGAGCAGTATTCGGCATTGCTTTGAAACCAATAATCCCTGGCGGTTTGGTAATTAACATTTTTGCAGTTTTAGGAATGGCTGGGTTATTTGCCGCTTCAACACGTGCTCCATTGACCAGCATTATTATGACCAGTGAAATGGTGGGCGATTTTAATCTTTTCATCCCCCTTTTATTTACAGTAACTGCTTCATGGATTGTCAGTAGCCTATTATTGAGAGAAGACATATATATTTTCAAGTTGATTCGGAAAGGCATAATCTTTGAGGAATCAACTGATTATCTTGAAGAACTCGAAGTTGGTGATGTCATGTCACATAATTTGGTGTTTGTCACGCCTTCCCAATCCATTGAAACAGTTTTGGAACTAATGGAAACTACTGGCCATACTGGTTTCCCTGTTATCCTAAATGGGAAATTGGTTGGAGTAATTACTGAACATGATGTAGACAAGGCCATTGCTCATGGAAGAAAAAATGCAACAGTGGCAGACATTTGCACAAAAGAGGTTGTTACAGTCTATCCTGATTGTCCTCTCTCTGTTGCCGCACAAATAATGGCGGAGAAAAAAATAAACCGTTTGCCTGTTGTTGAAGGAGAAGATGCTCCAGACAAAATCATTGGTTGGATTACAAGATCTGACATTATTCGAGCCTATCACAAACGTAAGTCAATGAATCAATTAAACCAAATTGAACGGAAACTTTTCCAAGAACTTCATGTTTTTGATGAAACCAGTGTTCGATTGAAACAAGAGAAGAAGATTACAAAATAACCAAAGATTATAAAGAATAAATATAAAGAATCGTGAAATCAATTCATCATGCAAAATACTATGCCACCAGAAATCGATGAGTTTCAACACAATGTCTCCCCACGACTAAAATTTTTTGCGTCTTTTCTCATTGGTATATTTGGAAGCCTTCTTTTTGCATGGATTTTTGGTGACTTATTAGGATCATTGCTCAATGCCATTCAAGAAACCCCACTTTACTATTTAATTCCATTTTCAGTTTCCGCTTCGCTTTTCGCATATCTTGTCTATAAAGCTAAGGTTCTTGGAATACATGGATTGGAATTTCTTTCAATTTTTGTTTTGGCAATCTCCTTGTCAGAACTCTTCAAAATGATTGCAGGGGAAACACTATTGACAACCGCCCCATATCATCGTGGAACAAATGTTTTTGCAACACTGAATGACATGATGATGCCATTGGCTGTATTGGCCTTATATCTTCATGTAGAATTAATTGAAAACAATCATCCCAACTTACTGCGCGCCATTGGAATATTTTCTTCTGGTCTTCCATTGATTTTCGGAGGATTACTTCAAATTATTCTGAATTCCACAAACATTTTGGAAACAATCTTACATTTCCCAGGATTGGAAAAAGAGGTAGAGGACGTATTGACCTTTTATCTCTATATTTTTGCCCTGTTCATACTTTGGATTAGTGTTTTTGGATTAAGGGTCATGTATGGTACTCTAGTTCATGCAGACAGTGCCGCCATCTCACGTGGCTCACAATTCATGATTATCGGATTTTCCTCACTGATTGGAAATTTTGTCCTATTGGGTGTTAGAGATACAATAAACCTAATGGCAATTCTCTCATTCAATTTAAGTTTCACAGTTCATACTTCTTGGTTGTTGATGGGTACCATAATTATTATGTATTTAGCCTATCTGCTTTCACCACAATTTGCTTTTTCTGTTCCCTTTGACGTATATCAACTTATAGTAATCAACCGTGAAGATGGTGTTACCCTATTCAGCTTCATAAATGAAATCCGCTCATATAACAAGCCAGCAATTCAAGTGGCCTTGAAATCTCCTGCCATCGTAGCCATTCAAACATTGTTGAAGGAAATCACTTATGCAGAAGGTGTGGTTCATCTTATAGGCATGTCTGACAGACAAATCCTATTGCAATCACAAGGATCTGTGACCTCTGTCCTAATTTCTGAAAAATCCTCTTACATACTGAACAAAGGACTTGAAGGATATACCAGGGAATTTTACAATAGGTATAAGAATGAAATCGAAAATTTCACTGGAAATGTTGGTGTGTTTAAGGGTTCTATGGATATTTTGAGGAAATATTTCCCATTTTTCAGGGAAGAAAGTCTTTAGGATCTTATATTTTAATGTAAACATATCCGTCTTGGACTACTATCTCATACAATTCCAATGGATCTTTTGCAGGGGGGTTCAATGCTTCTCCTGTTTCAAGTTCAAATGTTGATGCATGGAGTGGACATGTCAGAAATCCGTCTCCATAAATGCCATTGGCCAAATCAAATGTCTTATGGGTACATATCCTGTTTGCAGCGATGATTTTGCCATTGATACGAACCAAAAGAACAGGAACTCCCTCTACATCTACCGCTTTGATTTTATCTTCTTTTACCTCTTCCTCTTTGCATAGTTTCACTAACTCAGGCACATTACCACCCTTGTCAATTTGAATATGCATTCCATTTATCGGCAATTAATTTTCTCGCATAATCTTTCAATTCATCAAATTCTATATATTTGATCAGTGGTTCAAAGTATCCTTTAATCAAAATTGCCTTTGCCTCTTCTTTTGGTATCCCACGTGATTCCACATAAAACAGCTTTTCTTGATTCAGGGGTTCAACAGATGCAGAATGTGCCGCCACTACTTCATTTTGGTCAATCATCAATGCAGGGATTGCAACTATTTGTCCTCTGCCCACTGTCAGACCATGTGATGTTAACCATGAATCTGCATTTTTCCCTGTTTTTGGAATCTGAATCAACCCTCTTAAAACAGATTCTGCTTTGTCAACCATCACCGTTCTTGAATGGGTTTGACCGATTGTGTCACTTTGAACATGCACTAACTCCGATTTTACATCAATCCTTTGGTTTCCAATTCCAAATTGTGAGAATAAATCATAACCTTCTGATCCTCTTCCTTCCAACAGCATTTTACTGTTTATTTTTGTCATTTCACTGCCTTGCAATTGTGAATATGTGGTATATTTCGAATAATCTGAAAGCAAGGCAATGCGGGAAAGGACAAAAACATGATTTGTGGCCAGATTTTGAAATTGAACATGATTTAGTCTAGCATTTGCATTTAGAATTATTGTTTGTGCAATGGCAGACAGATTTTCATTTCCTGGATTTGTAGACGTGCTGAAATCTTCAACGAATGTCAATTCGCTCTCCTCTTCCATATATATAATCATTTCATGGAAAGAGGCAATCCCTGAATTTTCAGCTACCATTGATCTTATTACAGGTCGTTCAAGCTTCACACCTTTCGGCACATATAAAACCAATGTATTGATAGAAAATGCCTTGGAAAGGGCCCCTAGCTTGTCAAACCCCATATGTTCGTCTGCCTTTTGTATGATTTTCTTAACCAATTCCTCATTCTTTTCCGCTAATGCTTGTATGGTACCAAAGAAAATACCATTTTCCAATTCATATTTTTCCTTTTCAATTTTCCCGTCAACAGTTTTAATATCTATCTTAAAGTCTTCCAATTCATTTTTTTCTGTTTTCATTTCTTGTCTTCCGTTTATTTCCCAAAAGGGCTTAAGATTGGAAGGGTCAAATTTCTTGAAGTCTGTGTATTTGTAAAACAAGGTGTCCTGATCAATTGGGATTGATTTAAATGTTTGAAATGCTTTTATTCTCCTCGCTTGAATCCAATCCATTTCTTTATTTGAAGATGAAATCTTTTCAATGGATTGTTCAGTTGTATAATCTGTTAAAAATAATGTATCTGGAGATTTCATGTCTTTCAATTAAAATTGTCTGAACATTGTTATTAAAAGTAAAGATAGGTTAAGTTGCAAGGTATTCAAGAAATGCAGTTTGGATAATTCTCACTATAGGTTCATTTATATTGTTCATTATCGATTTTTGTATAGAAAGCCTATGACAACCAATCCAGAACTAGAATTTGATTACAAGGCCGGTTGGGCAGACCCTGAAAAATTTACTGCTGCCACAGACTATGGACTCGATGAAGATGTTGTCAGGCAGATCTCTAAGTTGAAGAATGAACCTGAATGGATGTTGGAATTCCGACTCAATTCCTTGAAACTGTTCTATGAGATGCCTATGCCAAAATGGGGAGACCCATTGCTCCGAACGATAGATTTCCAAAAGATCCGCTATTATGCGAGATATTGGGACAAGCCCGAAAAAAATTGGGATGATGTGCCTCCTGAAATCAAGGAAACATATGAAAAACTTGGTATCCCTGAGGCAGAACGAAAGTTCTTGGGTGGTGTCGGTGCACAGTACGACTCTGAAACTGTCTATCACAAACTTCGGGAAGACCTGGAAGCGAAAGGGATTATTTTTCTTTCAACAGATGAAGGGTTAAAAGAATATCCTGAATATTTTGACAAATATTTTGGCAAGGTCATCCCTCCAAATGACAACAAGTTTGCTGCCTTGAATTCTGCAGTTTGGTCTGGTGGGTCTTTTATTGTTGTCCCAAAGGGTGTCAAGGTCGATGTTCCGCTCCAAGCTTATTTCAGAATAAATGCAAAAAATGTTGGACAATTTGAAAGAACCTTGATTATTGCAGAGGAAGGGTCTGATGTACATTACATTGAGGGATGCACTGCTCCTACGTATTCCAGCGATTCACTTCATGCAGCAGTGGTCGAGCTAGTCGCATTGGAAGGTGCTCGAATTCGTTATACAACTATACAGAATTGGAGCAATAACGTCTATAATCTTGTCACCAAACGAGCCTTTGCTTATAAGAATGCACTAGTGGAATGGGTTGACGGTAATATCGGCTCAAAACTTACGATGAAATATCCTTCCATTTATCTTATGGGTGAAGGAGCAAAAGGTGAAGTTCTCTCTGTTGCCTATGCTTCGTATGGACAACATCAAGACACTGGTGCGAAGATTCTGCATCTTGCACCGAACACCCAATCCCGAATAACTGCCAAAAGCATTTCACGGGGTGATGGTAAGACGACTTACCGTGGTCTGATCAAAGTGGCTCCCAATGCTAAAAATGTTGTATCCAATGTCATTTGTGACGCTTTGCTCTTGGATGATGATTCAAAGAGCGATACCATCCCCTACCAAGAAATTCAAAGAGATGATGCAACGATCACGCACGAGGCAACTGTCGGGAAAATCGGCAAGGAGACAATGTTCTACCTAATGAGCCGGGGACTTCCTGAAAATGAAGCTCTTGCGCTAATTTGCATGGGCTTTTTTGAACCCTTTGCAAAAGAACTTCCAATGGAATATGCAGTTGAATTGAATCGGTTAATCGAACTTGACATGGCAGAATACGGTGCAATCGGTTAAAGTCAATTTCTATTATCAAAGAGACAAGTCAATTAGACTTATCTTGCCTATTATATAAAGCAAAACCATTGAAGATTTTGACGGAATGAGCGCTGATAGTGTACCATTTCACTCTTTATTTAAAAGGCTCATTCTATATCTATATGGTGGCATCAATGGATGAAGCGTACATTAATGAAATAAGAAAGGATTTTCCGATTTTAGAGACAAAGGTACGGGAAGGCGTTCCTCTAATTTATTTAGATAATGCCGCCACGACGCAAAAGCCTCGACAGGTAATCGATGCAATTTCTGAATATTACTTGAAATACAATGCAAACGTTCATCGAGGGATTCATGCACTTAGTGAAATTGCCTCTGAAAAATATGAAGATGCACATTCAAAGGTGGCAAAATTTCTCAATGCAAAATTCTCGGAAATTGTATTTACCAAAAACACTACTGAAGGGTTGAATTTAGTTGCCCATGGATTGAGAAACTTGCTCAGCAGGGGAGACGAAATTGTTGTCACAAGAATGGAACACCATTCAAACCTTGTTCCCTTTCAAATTGTGGCTAAAGAGACTGGTGCTGTCCTAAAGTTTATTGAAATGGAAGATTTCGAAAAGCTGGATCTCAATTCTGCTGAAAAAGTCATTACAGATAAAACAAAGCTGGTCTCTATTCCCCATATGAGCAATGTTTTGGGAACAATCAACCCTGTCAAGGAAATTGCTCAAATTGCTAAGGAACACGACGCTTTGATGCTTGTTGATGGCGCTCAATCTGTTCCACATCTTAAAATCGATTTCAAAAACTTAGGCATTGATTTCCTTTCATTCAGCGGTCATAAGATGCTTGCACCCATGGGGATTGGCGGTCTTGTTGGAAGGGAAGAAGTTCTGGCTAATTATGAACCTCTTCTCTATGGTGGTGAAATGATCAGGAACGTTGACTATGACATTGCAACATGGAATGACCTTCCGTGGAAATTCGAAGCGGGAACTCCAAATGTTTCTGGTGGTATCGGACTTGGTGTCGCAGTTGATTATCTTCAAAACATTGGTATGGATAAAGTACACCAAATAGAATACGAATTGACAAAATATACCTTGGATCGATTTGAGGAACTTGATTTTGTCAAGGTGTATGGACCAGACGCAGAGCATCGCGGAGGGGTTGTCTCCTTTAATGTATATAATGATTCTGGTCAATTAATTCATCCCCATGATGTTTCTACACTGCTGGATGAAAATGGTATCGCCATTCGTGCAGGTCATCATTGTGCTCAACCACTTATGAAATCAATGCATATTCCTGCAACCAATAGAATTTCATTCTATATTTACAATACCAAAGCAGAGGTTGATCGGACAATCGAAGTGCTTAAGCAAATCAAGGACATTTTCAATTGAGGTGAAAGAATGAATATCTATCGTGAAAATATTTTGGAACACTACAAAAATCCCCTGAACCATGAAGAAATGGAAGATGCCTCTGCTGATTTTGAAGATTCAAATCCTGTTTGTGGTGATGAAATCCATTTTTGGGTTAAAATCAGCGATGATGGAAAAATAGAACGGGCTACCTTCAAGGGTACAGGATGCGCCATCAGTCAGGCTAGCGCCTCAATGCTTACTGAAACTGTTGAAGGCATGTCAATTGATGAAGTCGAGGAAATGGGATCTGATGAAATTCGTGAGCTTGTAGGTGTTCCACTCAGCCCGGTTCGTTTGAAATGCGCATTATTGGGGCTCAAAGTTCTCCAAGGAGCCCTCTTGAAATACAAGGGAGAACATCAATAAAATAAAGGTGAATGATATGGCTGTCTTAGAAATAAAAGATCTACATGTATCTGTTGAAAACCAAGAAATTCTTCATGGCGTCAACTTAAAAATTGAATCCGGACAAATTGCCGGTATCATGGGAAGAAATGGATCAGGAAAATCCACTCTTGCCAAAACAATCTTTGGGCATCCCGATTATGAAGTAACCAAAGGTGATATCCTCTTCAATGGTGAGAGCATCCTTGATAAATCCACTGATGAAAGAGCTCGGATGGGCTTGTTTTTGGGATTTCAAAGCCCTATTGCAATAGAAGGCGTCACACTTTCAAACTTTCTACGAACTGCCTTGCATTTGAAATATCCAGATCAAAAATTGGAAAACCCCATTAAGTTCCATAGAAGATTAAAACAGGAATTAAAGGAGGTTGGACTGGATGAAAATTTTATTTCTCGCGGCGTGAATGAGAATGCTTCTGGTGGCGAAAGAAAAAAAGCTGAAATTATTCAATTGAAAGCATTAAAACCAGTCATCGCGGTTTTAGATGAAATTGACAGTGGTTTGGATATCGATGCTCTTAAGTCAGTCGCTGATGCAATTATCAGGGAAAAAGAAGAGAATGGGACTGGGTTTCTATTAATCACACACTACAACAGGCTATTGACCCACACAAAACCTGATGTTGTTTATCTGATGCATCAAGGTAAAATTGTCATGAAAGGTGACTCAGAACTTCCTCAACAGTTAGAAGAGAAGGGATATGAGGCATTGGTCAATCAGGTAACTGCCTCTTAAAATGCAGACAAAACTATTCTGAAAAGCACAAACACAATCCAATTTACAAGAATATAGGCTATCAATATCATGGCGGGAGTAGTGATAAATACCTCCTTTTTCCTTTCTTTGGATATTTCTTCCCTATGATCCCATGTATAAATTCCAACTCTGATGGCCTGTGCAATGAATGGCAAAAATATCAAAAAAACTACTGCAAACACTAAATAGAAAACAATGTCTTCAGATACCATTTCATTTCTCCTCCATCGCAAAGCTAATCCATCCCTTTACTTTTTTAAGCGGTGCTTTTGTTATTTCTTTTAATTTTTCCTCATCGACTTCACGTAATTGCCTAATAGTTTCGATTCCCGAAGCTTTTAACCTCTGTAAATATGTTGGTCCAATTCCTGGAACTTTCAATAGTTCGTCCCCTATTTCTTTTGTAAACTCCACTCCTTTTGACATTGCTTTTGCATTTTCCAAAATCAATTTGGCTTTTCTTGTTGGAACTTTAAGTATTCCGCTCAATTCTTCAAAAGAGAGATTCAATAACTTTTCAATAGTGTCTATTTGTACTGAAAGAAGTCGTCTTTTGTATGTAGGTCCAATCCCGCTGATTTTCTCAAGATCGAATTTCGATTCTTCTTCCTTGATTCTTGGCTCTATTTCATTTAGACCTAATAATTTTCGGGCTGAATTTATGAAACGATATGATTTTTGATGGGAAAACTTGGTCTGCAATTGGTCAACGCCAGCTTTTGCTAAATCAGAGACTGTCATTATCCCTAATTCATTTAGGATTTGCTCTGTTTTAGGTCCTATTCCTGTGATCACATGGACTGGCTGTATTTCAATTGATACTTCCTCTTTTTCTTGTTTTTCTATTACTGCTGGTGGCTCTTGAATTTCCAATCCCAAATAATTCAGGACATATTCCAACCATCCTTGCACTTTTTTTAATGATGCATGGGTAATGTTCTTGACTTCTTTCAAGTTCATGTCAGCAAGTTGATGGAAAAATAGAATTCCATGTTCTTTTAACCTCTTGAAATACGTTTGTCCAATGCCTGGCACCTCCAGTAATAATATGCCTGTCTCCTTTAGTGGGGTCTTCTCATCCTCTGTTATTTGAATTGGTATTTTAATTGAAGGTTCTGGAACTTTTTCTCTAATCTCAAACTCCTTTTCTATGAATGCAATGGTTCCATCATCCATAGGCGCTTCAATATGGAACCTCCATATCCCATATCTTTTAGTGTTTTGTAATTTTGTCTCAAAAATAACTGACTTGCCACGTCTTCTCGCTTTATATCTATTTTCTCCTTTGGCATCCACTAACAAAACAACAGTTGACTTCCAATCTGCAACTCCGTTAATTTGCAATTTGAGTAAGTCTTTTGGTTGAAATAATTCTGTTTTCTCTTCTCCTCTAAAAAGCTCAATAGAAACATTTTGAATGTGACTTGCTTGATCAACTGCTTTGTCTTCTTGTTCAATTGATTCCTTATTGTTATCCATTATCAAGCTGATTAACTATCATATGCTTTTAACGAAATCGTAATATCCATGCATGGGGGGAAAAAAGGGTGATGTATTTTTATATAATTCAGCTTGTTGGCACAAAGTTATAAAATTATAATCTATTTAATTATTTAACTATTGTACAAGAGGTGCAAAATATGGTTGATTTGAGTGAGCTTATTGAGATGTCTTCCTCGCAAGATAAGAAAGTGAGAAAACAGGCAGCTCAAGAATTTAAAAAGTTAGATTATAGATACCCTGAAGCAATGGAAACTTTGCAACGATTGACGAATGATCCTGATAGGGGTGTTCGAAAAGAGGCAGAAAAAAGCCTGAAAGAATTAAGAAACAAACCAGAACCAGAACCTGTTGTATCTGAAGAAGCTGGAACTGAAGGGACGGCATTTGATGGTCAAGTAGGAGATTCTTCGCTTGAAGCAGGGGAGTATGATGTTGAATCCTCCCTATCTGTCGAAGAAGAACAGAAATTGGACGAAAAATATGAGGGAAGGGGGCTAGTGGTAGAAATCCAAGAAATTGAAAAGATGACCTTGGATTCTACAGGAAATATATTGGAGAAATCCAATTGCGAAGGTGTTGTAACTGTCCTTAACAACGGGCAAAAAGACAGGATATTTGGTATTGACTTAAAATTGAAAGGATTTGAAGGGTTGAATGAACAAGATGGTGAAGAACCATTCAACGAGGACATCAGCATTATTGATCTTGATCCAAAAGAAACATGGCAAAAGCATTACAACTTTGAAAGCAGTGAGGAGCCAATCCAAGTTAAAATTGAATATGTTGATGAAGAAAGCGGTTTGCTTCCTAATTTTCTTGGAAAAGAAGAGGTTACATTCAAAAACAATATCCAGATTACCAACACTTCTGATCAAGAATTAAAGAATGTAAAAATCATGAAGTTCATCAGTCAATATGGCAAGGTTCAAGACGCAAGCTCAAACATGGGCAATGTCAATTCTGAAGGTGATAAGGTTATCTTGACATTAGACGCCCTTGCCCCTGGTGAAACTGCAACATTGACAGTTACATTAACAGGATCGTTACCTGAAGGGGTAACTGCTTATGAAGCTGGTCAAATTCTAGTATCGTATGACCAACCCAAACTTTATTCTGGCTTGGATTTTGTTTCAATTGATGGTGTCTCCAACCATAAGCAATCATTAAGGAGAGTTGAAAGAGAAGAGGAGCCTGGCGTATATGATTGTGTTGTCTATTTTGAAAACCGATCTGAATTCCCTTATGACTTAAATACCCTAAAGGTGTTTGAAGGCAACATTGAAAACCAGACACTTGTATTGGATTGGGATGGAACAGAAGGAACAGAGGAAGAACGTGAGGTTCAACCTGGTGAGAAAGTGGCATTTGAGTTTGCATTTGAATATGACGGTGAAGGAGCGCCAACGTTTGGAAGGATTGTCGATTTTTCAGTTCAAAGTCAAGTGATGGCTTATACACACACTGAACTAACGATTCCTGCAGAGAAACTCAAATTCATGGCGCTTGCTGTCCAAAAAGTGTACGAACTGGACAAAGTTCCATCTTATACCAAAACCAAAGTTCCTACACTCATCGAAGTTACAGGTGTTGGTACTTATCCATTGGAGGCAATTGAAGTCAAGGACAGTATCCCCTCTGGATTTGAAGCACCCCAAACTGAAGAAATTGAAGTTAGATATAATGGTGAACCATTAGCTGATGGATTTACTGTTTCTGGAACTGCATTGGAAAGTGAAGACATATCCAATGAACGACAATTGGTTATTCAATTTGAACATTTAGAGGAAAATGAAAAAATCCAAGGATTCAAGGAAAACGACAAGTTTGAAATTCATTATCCCGTGACAGTGGTACGACCAACAAAAGATGCTGGCGTTTTGAAAGGTGCCGTGACTGTTGAAGGCTATATTTATGCAAACCCTGATCAAAAAGTCGTAACAACAGCAGAAGATGAAATCCAAGGCATCGAGGTTGTCCACGAGAGAATTGCCATTGATGTTGCAAAAGAACTGTTGGCAACCACAACAGCAGAAGGAAAGGGTTTCCAGATCACGCTTTTCGGAGAGAACTTCGGAAACAAGGCAGTAACCTTTACATTGAAGGACTTAATTCCCAAGGGATTCCGAATTGTCGGTGACACCATAGAGGAACCACCTGTAAAAAGTGAAGACGTAAAGACTTCAGAGGAAGGAACAGAAAAACTTTGGACTTTTGAAAATGTAGGTCCTGGTGAAGAGGTGAAGGTTACCTATACTATAGTTGGAGAAGGAAAATATAACCCAAGAGATGCACAGGTAGTTGCACAAGGTTAAATCATGTAAATATTATCAATTCTAATAATCAATGACTATTTATCTGAATAATTTATACTAAAAATCAATACACCAAAAGTTTATTTTCTTAATTGAATTACATCAAATCATGGCAACAACAGCAGAACTATTGGGAATACTATATCCCTATATCATGATAATCATTGGCATTCTAGGTGTTGCATTGGGAATTGATCGTATTTTCAAGAAAAGGGAAGAAGAAAGCAAGAAGCTTCAAGTCCTTTCCTTTTTTGGAGGGTTGGTCTTTTTGGCGCTTCCCATTGTCATGGTTATAACCATTGATACAGAAGGTGTCTATTCCAACTATACATTGCTTCTTATGTTTTTAACAGGTCTGTCGCTAAATGCAAGACCTTTTGAAAAGATTCCTGCCGCATTTACAATTGTCTCTTTAATAGGGATACTTATTTTTGTACTTGTGCTTCAACTTCGACAAACCTCTGAATTTATACAGGGAATCCCATTACAGTATATCCTTATTGGGATAGGGGTTATAATCCTAATCCTTTTCCTCATGACTTTTATGGCTGAACAGGCATTGGATGCCTTTCTCTTCCTTCTTGGTTGGGGTCTTATTGTCCTTGTTCTTTCCTTGTTGTCCTTAATACAAGCCATCGCAATACTTGTAACTGGAAACAGATACGGATTGCTCTCATTTGTCGGTTTCGGATAAGTTAAGTTCTGTATTCCTCTAACTAACATATTGAAACAACATTTCACAGCAACTACTTACATATTGAATGAAAAACAAGACAAAATGGCTTTCCTTTGGCATCCAAAACTTAATTCATGGATGCCGCCTGGTGGGCATATCGAAAATAATGAAACACATGAACAGGCCGCGATAAGAGAAATAAAAGAAGAACTGGGTTTTATTCATGGCAAATTTATCATCCCATGCCAAGTTCAACCCAAAAGAATAGACAAAAGGGCAAGAATCATGCTTCAACCTCACTTAATTCTCAAAGAAGAAATAGCACCAGATCACTTTCATTTGGATCTTATTTTTTATGCAATTTGCAATGAACAAACAATAAACTCACCAGAAGGGCATATGACCAAGTGGATGACTCTTGAAGAAATCCATCAAACAGAAAAAATGATCCCGAACGTAAGGCTGTTGGCTATTCGAGGATTTACCCTTCAGGGACTTGAAACCGTTGACTTTAGTT
This sequence comes from Candidatus Heimdallarchaeota archaeon, assembly GCA_015523565.1. Taxonomy (GTDB): domain Archaea; phylum Asgardarchaeota; class Heimdallarchaeia; order Heimdallarchaeales; family Kariarchaeaceae; genus WAKA01. The sequence goes on from WAKA01000126.1 coordinate 34,462, forward strand.
TCTTTGAAAGTTCATCAAGCATATAAATTACCAAATCCTCAAGCGAAAACTTGCTTTCCCAACCCCATTCCTCCTTTGCAACAGTGTCATCAATGGATTTTGGCCAACTGTCTGCAATCTGTTGCCGATAGTCTGGTTTATAGTCGATAATGAATTCTGGAATATGCTTTTTTATTTCCTCTGCCAACATCTGTGGTGTGAAAGATATTCCCGCCACATTAAATGTTCGATGAATCAATTTGTCTTCTGGTGCCTCAAAAAGTTGTATTGTTGCATTGATGCAGTCTGGCATTGCCATCATTGGCATCATTGTGTCTGGTTTAACAAAACATGTGTATTTTTTCTCTTCGATTGCCTTATAGAATATTTCCACTGCCCAATCAGTTGTTCCTCCCCCTGGGAGTGTTTTTGCCGAGATAATCCCTGGATATCTCAGGGATCGGAAATCCAATCCAAATTTCAAGACAAAATATTCTCCTAATAATTCTGTATAAACCTTTGAAATTCCATAGATTGTTGTGGGTCGCATGATTGTGTCATTTGGCGTATCAATTTTTGGAGTTGAAGGTCCAAATGCTGCAATAGAACTTGGGGACAATATCCTTTGGACATTCTCCTCATGGGCAACGGTAAGTACATTCTCCAATCCACGAATATTTACATTCATTGCCAAGTAAGGATTTTCCTCTCCTTTGGCAGAGAGTATTGATGCATTATGGATAATTCCCTCAATTTGGTATTCTCGAACAATCTGCCTTAACGCTTCCCTATCTGTTACGTCAAGACGGGTAAATGTACTATATTCTAATTCTTCTTTAGGTGGGTCTCTGATGTCTGAAGAAATTATATTGTATCCTCGTTTTGATAATGCAGGTATCAACTCACTGCTAATCTGTCCAGAACTTCCAGTAACTAATATGTTCTTCATAAGACTTTCTAACAGTATTTTGATATCTTATTTTACTTTTTGAAGGGACAGGTCAAAACAGGAAAAAAATCAAAATTTTTAATCAAATTCCCAATCTTAACCCTTAATTTCTATTGAAATAATAAAAAAATTGTGGAAACCCCGATAAGACTAGAACAATGGATGGTTATCCGAATATCTGGAAACGATAAGACTAACTTTCTTAATGGTCTTATCCCAACCGACATCAATAAGGTTCCTCTTGGACAATTCATTAAAAGTTGTTGGCTTTCCCCCCAAGGGAAAATAAAAAGCATTTTTTGGATGGGTTATTTCAAAAATGATCAGCTCTTGTCTGATGATGGATTTATTTTCCTTGTTCCACCAGAAATGAAAAGAGAACTAGTTGAAGACCTTGTTCGTTTCAATCTCAATCTTCAGGTGAAATTAGAGGATATCAGTTCAGAAATCCCTCCATTGTATTTTTCTGCAAGTGATGTTACAGATTGTTATTACCGCATGAGTGGTTTTCCTTTCTTTCCAGATGGTTTTTTTGTCTTTGTATCAGAAATCCCTGAATCGATTCCTTATTCCGAGAGTTTACCCTATTTAGTAAAAAAAGATTATATTCCTCCGTACGCTCTAAAAGGATTAAACCCATTTGAAGTTGGACTTCGTGACTGTATTGATCTTGAAAAAGGATGCTTTTTGGGTCAAGAACCTTTAGCGCGCATGACTTATCGTGGACGTCCAAGATACATGACATATTTATGTTCGCTTGACATGCAAAATTTTGAAAAATACACAAAGGACGACAAGATTGTCTCTGAATCCCATGAGATTGGTCGCATTGTGTTTAAGATGAAATTGGGTGATGAAGTTTTTTTCATTTGCCAACTCAGATCAAGGGATTTGCCAGAAACTATTTTTTCACAAGCCTTGAAGACACTTAATGCCAGAATTGTTGGTAAATATAGCTAAGCATCATATTTTTCAAGTTTGGTTTAAAAAAGGATAGATTCCTGGAGAAATCATGCTTAATCAATATATTCTTCTGGCAATTACTATTATTGTCCTTGCATTTGCACTTTTCATAGGTGAAAAGGTGTTTGGAAATCGAAAGGTGAAGTTAACTGGTTCATATTTCCTTATGGCTATTTTGGTGGCTGTTGTTATCCTTGTCCTGTTGATTGTTTCATATGCTGTTTCTGGTTTTTTCAGTTTTCTCCCTGGAATTTCAGGCATTGGTTCCATCTTGGGCTTCATCCTTTCAGCATATGCAGTTAAATCCCTGCTCATGAAATCTGCCTCATATGAACGTGCGGTTTGGGTAACATTGGTTGCATTTTTGGTTGTATTTCTTATTGAAGGTATTGCTTCGCTTTTAGGGACGTCAATTATCGTAATCATTGCCTAAATTAGCAAATCTTGTGCTTGATAGCTGATTATCCTTTCATTGAATTTCTCGGCATACTCACAATTTGCATCTATTCCCCTTCCCCTTCTTCTTATGCGCATTAATTCTCCAATGTCTTTCCAACCAAAAAGATTTTCATAATAATTTCCGCATGCAGTAACCTTGTCAATGGTTGAACTCACATCAACATATATTGTTGGCAGTAAATCATTCTCGTGATAATAAAAAAGTCTTATCGGTTCTCGATAACTTTTGCCCCTTCCCATTAACTTATCCAGACGACAAAAGGTCAAGGCATCCAAAACAATTTGTGCTGTATTCCGATGGTCATGGTGTACTGATTGTGGTCCCCAAGATATTATTGCATGTGGTTGCAATTCCGCAATTTTTTTAGCTAACTCTATGGCATTGTCCCTCGTCGCTGAAATTCTGGTATCCCCCCAATCAAAGAAAATGGGATCATTAATGCCCAATAGTGTGCAAATCTCATATGCCTGTTCTTCTCTTACATTTTTGATTTTCTCAATGCTTTCATTTCCAAATTTTGTTGTGAGCTCTCCATGACTTAAAAAAATAAGAAAAACATTGTCACCATTTTCTGCGTGCTTTGCAAGCGTCCCCACCATCCCCAACTCATCATCTGGGTGTGATAGAATCGCTAAAATCCGTTTTTCTGATCGAAAGCTCATAAGACGAAAATTTCCATGAAATTAAATCTCTTTTGCAATTGGCAAATATGCATGCATTGCTTTCTAATTAACGGAATTCATATATTTCGTGTTTTTAAGTGCTTTCAACAGAAAAAAATAACCTGAATTTGGTAACAAAACCTCAAAACTCTTAAATTCTCAATTGGGAAAACCACTTGTGTTTCAAAGACCATTTTCCCTGTTGCTTATTCTTGCTCTAATTGTCAGTGGATTTCCTCCAACTCCGATATCGGCATTGGAAACAGGTTCTGTCAGGTCTGGCATTGTTCCAAACAAGGCACCGATCAAAATAACAATTAAATTCTGGGGGTTTCCTAACACTTTCTTCATTTCAAATTTGGAATTGCCGAACCATATTGTCCATGAGTATATCGATACACGTGATGATAAAGTCAAGCAATATTGGGAAGGAATTTTAGGCATCCCTTTTGCATGGGAGTATAAAATCGAATACGTTTATGATACGCAACCTGGAAATATTTTTGATCTGACAAATTTCTTTGCAGTAAACTCCACAAGCAAAGATAATGTCTTTGTCAATGAAAATGGCACCATAAAAACAGTCTCTGGTAAACAAATGAATGTTAAGACAATGGCTAATTTTCTTAGAAACTATGATGCCGAAACTGGATATACAATTCATGTTATAGATGGCAGGATATTTGACGCATCCAAAGATTCATTGCATTGGTATTCCATAAATGAAAACCAAATCTACTTTAGAAATAGTATGGATCTCAGAAATCTAGGTGAAATTTCCTCTACCAGTCTTTTCTATGATGTCAATGCATATGCACCAACATTCATTAACATTGAGAATGGAAGCCAAAGAATGATTGATGTTATAGCTTCTGATGTTTTCATTGATCAATTCCTTACTCCAAGATTAAGCGAAATTATTGAGAAAATAATAATTGGAAGTCCATACTACCGAAAATTTGGTTTTGTAGATTATCGCCGAATTCCCGACTTAGAATTTGCAAAAGTGGTCATTGGCGGGAATTCCTCTCCAGTCTCCCCCCTGCAAGTTCACTTTAGCACTTCTGCAAATAAATATGAAAATAAAATCCGTGATTTCCTGAGTTTTCTTCCTACTAAAATCAATGTCAAAACATCTTTCATGGAAGTGTCTGACAGTAAAAGAATTCAATCTTTCTTATCGTCTTATACAAAAACAATCAATGGATCGAAAGTTATCGTAATGGATGATCTGAAAGCAGAGGCACTGAAAAATTCCATCCGCTTTGATAAGTCAATTTACACCCAATTTCCAAGTGGATTTTTCTACCTTACTGTCTTCTTTGACCAAGGTACGGATGAAAGAGTACAATTCCTTTATAATAAATCCACTGGTCTTAAAGAATATTCAGCCGATATCATTGGATTGGACATCGTCAACATTTCCACATGGCTTGATTCACCAATTGAACGAGCTTCAACTACAATAAGCGATTACGCATTACGTTCAGTCGGGAAACTATTGGGATTGCCAATTCTCAAAAATGGCATCACTGCTTTTCTTGAAACACCGATGTCAGAATATGGGTATGGGAAATCAAAATCAGGCAAATCATTTTCCCAACTAGAGAAATTTTCATTTTGGAGAAAACTAGCCATGATATACAATATTTCCAGCATTCTATTGTATAATTCTGCCCTTGCCGATTTAAACAAGAATAACTACAAATTCATACCACATCAAGAAATCTATGATGCGGACGCTGTTAGAATTAATGCCACGGTGTTTTGGAAAAGAGGAAACTACAAAAAGGCAATGGAAACATATTTGATAGCTTTTGAAAACATGACACAAGCGGTTCAAAAAATCAACAAGAGGATTTTTGCATTTTCAAACAGCCTGATTTTTGCATCTGGAATGTTCCTCTTGTTTTCCGTCTATTCGCTCATGAAAAGCTATGTGATTCCAGCACCAAATTCAATCGTAAATGCAAAAGGAATTCCTGTTTCTTGGTATTCAAAAAAAGAAGAGAAAAATGAAAAATAACAATCATTGTTATCAAACAAGTTAAAGAAATCAAGTGGATATAGAACTTATGGTTGCAATTGGAGATCCTGCACCAAAAGCTATTTTATGGAAAACAGCCCCTTCTGGGACAGAAAAACAATTTGATCTTGGGAAATCTTATGAAACTGGAGTTACTGTACTCTACTTCTTTCCTGCGGCCTTTACAGGTGTCTGCACCGAGTCAAACTGTCAACTCCGTGATGACTTCGAAGAATTTGAGACCCTAAATGCCAAACTTTTTGGTGTTTCCGTTGACTTGCCATTCAGTCAAGCCAAGTTTATGGAACTTAACAATCTCAATTATCCTTTACTTTCTGATTTCAACAAGGAATTAATTACCGCTTTTGATATTGTTGACAACGATTTTGTAGGATTTAAAGGCGTTGCAAAACGATCTCTGTTTGCAATAAAAGATGGAAAGATAATATTCAAATGGGTTGCGGATTCACCTGGAAACTTCCCCCCATTCGAGGAACTAAAAGCAAAATTAAAGGAATTGTAACTTTCAAATAAAATGTGGAATTTCAAACCCTGAATGAATTGCACTCAAAATCATTCATTGTACAGACTCTTACAGAGTTTTTCCTGATATTACTTGCTCTTCATTATTGGCTTCCGATAATGCTTCTTCCTTTTTATTTCCCCTTGAAATTCATTCAAGTCATCTATTATGCTCCGAGAAATATTAGCATTGACTACCAACCACCTTTGCTGTTTGTGCAAATTAGAACCCTTTGCATTACAAAAAGACATGTCTTGCAATTCCCAAAAGCAAAAATCAGGCTAAATATGGATCGCCATTGGAAAGCATTTCTTCTAATTGCAAATGGGGATGGAAGTGTCAAGTTGAAATATAAGCTCAATCCAAGTGATACTTTTGAAATAATGGATTTTCTCTCGATTCTAGCCAATGGTGTAGTAACAAATATCAAACTCCATAACTAAAAATAAAAGGAATTCCATCAGTAAAGAAAATGTGGAAATTCCATTCCTTTTGCTTCGAATCCAAATTCCTGAGGAATATCTGATCAATGCCAGACAAATTACAATTGAAATGTTAATGGAACACTTACAAGCTAAACCCGCAGTAATTTTCAATTTTTACGCACAGGCATATGGAGTGGAGGTGAAAGATTACAAATACTTACCTAATGGTGGTTTTTTTGTAGATTTTGAAACCCGTCATTGTACTCATTATGCAGAAATCAAAGGAATTGAAAGAAGAGATCGGCTTTTCTCAGAAAAGATTTACCAGCCTCTTGTTCCCCCCATTTACCGAGAAAGTTGGTTTGATAAAAAAGACGCAATTCGCTCATATGCTATCATCATTACGAAAATCATTCCATTATCCCACCCCATTCCTATTGAAGATTTTCTTCTTTACGAATCAAATGGAAATGTATCCCCATTTGATGATCTTCACCATCCTAGACCAGTATTGCCACCTGAATATTGGCAAAAAGAAACTATGTCCTTAATGTAAGCCTTAGTGTATGGATGCCATTTTTTAAAAACAAATAATAAAAATTACATTTCTTTTTTAATTACTAACATGTTATGAAGTAATTTTATGCGTCTATCTCTATTCCTTCTTCCTCAAGGATTGTCTCTACTTCATGGAGCTTGTCTGCTGCCAATTGATAAAAAACAGATCGCATATCCTTCAAGTTTGGATATCGGACAATCAATCCTCTCTCCATGAGTCTTCGAATACAATACCTTACAGACCTAATCGGAAGATTTAGAGTATTAATAATCTCCTTTTGGGTCTTTCGTCCATGGTCATGAAGGAATCTTAACATTATGATAGCGTTTGCAGGGAGTTTTTGTTCATTTTGCGAATACATTAACGAAACTTAGGTTTTGGAGTATATTAATTTTATCCGAGTAAAAATATTAATCGAATTTCTTATTAAATCACTATGTGTTGTACGAATCATTCCGAAATTTTGATTTTGTGTTTACGCTGTTCGAATATAGATTTCGAATTATTTTGGCGCTATTCGCGGAATCGTAACGCCTGAATTTTTTCTTACATCATCTCTTCAACTTTGTTACAATATTTTCATATAGTTTTATAATCCTTTTCAATTTGGCTTTTATAGGGCTTAATTTCCAAAATTAACCAAATATTTCATCAATTGGCCTTTACAATATATCTGATTGTTGTAATGCCAAATGATAAATAAACCTTTATCCGCATAAAACAGAGGTTTAAATACATAAATTATGAAAATTCAGTTTTTCTTCCCCTATTTAACCCTTTAGATGATTTTGAGACTTAATGTCTCATTGTTGTTCCTAATGCTCTGTTTAATTAAATACCAATCAATAATGCATAATGTGACTGATTTTGTGAAAAAAGATGGATATAAAATCGTTAAGTCAGACTCAGAGGCATTAGAGGGAATTGAAACAATTCTGAACAAAAGAATTCCAATCGTTTCTGATGTGGGATCAGACATCTTTGGTGCTGTTCTTTGGTTCAGGAGGATTATTGGTCTTTCCATCAATGGAGCAAATCTGCATGAAATTCCTGACGACATTTCGAATCTTTCAGAGCTTCGTTTCCTCTATCTAGAAAATAACCTCATTTCTGAAATTCCTGTTTCCATTAAAAGACTCAATAACTTGGAAACATTTTCTATTGCATCCAACATTGTCAAAAATATTTCAAACATCCCAACAAGCATAAAGATTCTAAATGTGTCCAACAATAAATTACGCGGAAAAGTATCAATATGTCTTCCAAATCTGCAAGAATTTATATCATACAGGAATGGTCTTTCTATGGTTCAATTTTTTGAAACAAAAAATCTAGAGATTGTTAATCTGTCCAATAATGCCCTGACTTCTTCACCAACTTCTGAAAGCATACCAAGTTTGAAATCATTAATTCTCAAGAATAACCAAATCTCCGATCTCCCTCATAAAATTCCATCAACAATCAAGCATATTGACCTTTCAAAAAACAAGCTAAATGCAAATCTGGATCTGACTTCATGGGGTGCATTGCCGAATCTCAATGAACTTGATTTGTCATCAAATGGTCTTGTTTCACTTAGACTAATTCCTAATCAATTTCCCTCTTTGCGGGTTTTGAAACTATCAAACAATAGGTTTCAAGCAATTCCAAAAGAACTTCAGACAATGCAAAAATTGGAAAAAATCTTTCTTGGGGGGAATCAACTCATATCGTTTGACATCAATGAAAATCCCTGGCCATTATTGAAATATGTAGACTTGAAACATAATCCAATCCAAACTAAACCAAAATGGCTAAAAAAACTAAAGGGATAGCTCATTCAATTCTCTACATTCCTCTAAAGTTGCCACTGCCCTTCTCAGATGTGGGATGACAATGGAACCTCCAACAACCAAGGCAATATTGAAGGTTTCCCAAAATTCTTCATTAGTCACCCCTTCCAATACCGATTGGATAATGTGGTATGTTATGCAGTCATCACACCTGAGAACCATAGATGCTACTAAACCAAGCAATTCCTTGGTTTTTTTTGGAAGTGCACCATTGCTATATGCTTGTGTATCCAAAGTAAAGAATCTCTTTATCCCCAAATGTCCACTTTCCAATATTTTTCTATTCATTTTTTCTCTGAATTCCTTGAATTCATCAAGTGACTGATGGTTTAGTTCACCCATAAATTAAAATTTCCTGTGTTATATTATTGGTTCCGATTTAAGCAAACAAAAAATTTACAGAATATGACTTTTCCATCAATCATCATGAATTAAAATTTTAAGTGCTTTCAAGCAGAGACAATCATGTCAGAGGATGTCTTGCTTTCATACAATCCTGAAAGTCCTTTTACCCCTGATTCCCAACATTGGGGGGATCAACCTTGGTATAAGAAAAACATAATCAAATGGGCTCTGTATGATTTGGGAAATACCATTTATTCAATGGTTGTTGTCTCATTGACCATCGGTGCTTTACTCTACATCAAGTATTATGAGCAAGGCATGCCTGGTAATGAGGCAGTATCAAAGGGAAACAACACATTGGCAATAGCACTTATGATTGGTAACTTAATAATGGCTTTTGCATCTCCCTTTCTTGGTGCAATTGCAGATCAAAGGTCAGAAAGGAAAAGACTTTTGATGAAGGTGACTTGGCTCTGTATCACGTTCATGGCAATGCTTGGACTTTCATATTGGGTTGACGACATCCTGATATTGGTCATAATATTCTTGGCCGCCAATTTATTCTATCAAATTGGATTAATAATTTACGATTCAATGTTACCTTTTATTGCAGACAAAGAAGATATTGGCAAGGTCTCTGGTTTTGCCATTGCTGTTGGATATTTTGGCTCAATCATTGGAATTGGTCTTGGGTTTATGTTGATTGCTCTCGGTTTCCCTGATTATGTAGTCAGACCTGCAAAAGAAGTCAATGGAGTCTTGCAACCCGATCAATTTGAAATTGGTTATATCCCTTACATTTATCCTCTGGCCGCGATTGTTTTTCTTTTGTTTGCACTTCCCATGTATACTGTCAAAGAAAAAACACTTCGTGAAAGAACTACTGACATTGAAAAAACACTTGCCCAAACAATGGATGAAGTCATCGACACAGCAAAAGAAATCGCAAAATATAGGTCTATGAAGTTGTTTATCATTGGTTGGTTGATTTTCGTCGACGCCGCCAATACTGTGATCGCATTTATGGGGCAAATGGTCACTGTTGGTCTAGAATTTGGAAAAAGTCAATATGCCTTGATTGTATTGGGGATCGGCATCATTACTGCTGTCCTGCTAACCTATCCTGTGGGATTGTTTGCAGACAAGTATGGTCCAAGAAAAACATTGTTCCTTATTACCTTCCTATGGCTATTAAGCATGACCCTTGCATTTTTCACCAATATAACGGATCATTCCGCTAAAGAGCTGGGTCTTGCAGGTCCCACTGCCCCATGGTTGGTTTATGTCTTCCCAATCATTGTGGGTCCTGCCTTAGGTGGTACTTGGGTCGTTCAGCGCCAATACCTTACTGAATTGTCCCCTCCCAAAAAAGTGGGAAATTATTTTGGTTTTGCCAATATTTTCGGGAGAATCTCTGCTGCATTCGGACCGATTATTTTCACAAAAATGATTGATTTCTTCTGGCTGGAACTCGGATATAGCATAAATGTCTCAACTAGGCTCGGAATTTTCGTTCTGGGTACCTTATTGATTATTGGATTCGTAATTCTGCTTTTTGTGAAAGACCCTCACGAGTATTATCTGAAAGGTGCAAAAGCTAATGGCAAAGGACAATGGCTAATCGGTGCAAATGTCTTGTTTGATGAAAATGAATAGTCTCTTATCGCTTATTTTTTTAGTTGGAAACCATATTTTCTATATAATGAGCACGACATCAGTCTCGCTTTCCGACCAAGATATTGAAGAGGAAGCAGAAAGGCTTTATTCTGAATTGAAAAATGTCGGGTGGACATATGAGGATTGTGCAATCATAGCTCCACTCACCTTGGAAATCAATCAAATTAAAAAAGAGAAAAATGCAATCATTTTAGCACATAGCTATGTCACCCCAGACATTATCTTTGGTGTTGCAGACTTTTCAGGGGATTCACTGGGACTTTCCAAAAAAGCGGCAGAAACAGATGCCGACATGATTGTCTTTGCTGGAGTCGTTTTTATGGCTGAAACCGCAAAAATCCTTTCCCCCGACAAGACTGTTGTTGTTCCCGATATAGAGGCTGGATGTTCTCTGGCTGACGGAATCACTGCTGAAGATGTTAGAAAGCTGAAAGAAAAATATCCTGGCATCCCTGTTGTGGCATATGTCAACACAACAGCCGCAGTCAAGGCAGAGGCAGATGTCTGCGTTACTTCTGCCAATGTTGAAAAAATAGTCTCAAAACTGGATTCAGACAAAATTATCTTTATCCCTGACAAAAACATGGCTAACTATCTCAGAACAGTTACTGACAAGGAAATTATTGATTATGATGCAACTTGTGTTGTCCATGACAATATCAATCCTGACTCTATAGAGATTGCACGAGAAAGGTTTGGGGAAGTAGTCATCTTGGCACATAGTGAATGCCCCCCTGATGTTCTTGATAAGGTTGATCTCGTGGAAGGAACATCTGGAATGAAAAAATACATCGAAGAACATCCTGAAGCAAAACGTATCATGCTGGCGACCGAATGCGGACTGGCTGACCGTTTCAGTGTTGAATTTCCAGATCGCGAGTTCATTGGGTCATGTGTAATGTGCCCTTATATGAAACGAAATGAACTTCGCAAGGTATTGAAGGCGCTGAAAAATCCTGATCCTGAACAAATTATCCAAATCCCTGAAGATATACGTATCAAGGCAAAGAAGTCACTTGACAAAATGTTTGAACTTGGTCAGTAGATTATGATGGTCGCCACATTTTCTCTTTCACAAAATTCCTGTAATTTTCAACCTCTTGGATCTTTCGCTCTTCACTCCATTCCAGCTCATTAGCCATAAGCTCTCCAACTTTTTCAACTGCTTCCAATCCATTCCCCTCGCAAAAAGCCAATTGAAATCTTCTTCTTAACACATCAATGATGGTTCTTGCATGTTCATACCTTGCTGCAACTACAACCATTGCCTGTATAAACGGTAAGCCTTCAACTAAAGGATTCTTTAATTCCTCATTCTCTTCTAGAACCTTTTCAATCAATTCAATTGAAGAACCATAATGGTGAATTAGTGTCTCTATTGTTCTTTCACTGAACCCATACCTTTCCTTGAATTCGAATGAAATTTTCTCTTTAAAGCTTTCAAAACCGTCCCACTCATCAAAGTCCCCTCCCCAAATTGGTAGTTTGTCTGTTAGGCATTTCATTCCACGTCTGTTATAACCCAAATTTCTAACTGCTCTGTCCACAACCTCCTTCGCCATTAGCCTATATGTAGTCAATTTCCCACCTGCAATTGAAATGACATCTCCATAATCCTTTATTGTGTGTTCACGACTGGTTTTCCGTTCATCCTTTCCGGGCTGGTAAATTAATGGTCTTACTCCTGCAAATGTGGAATATATATCTTCATACGAATAGTTCGCATCAGGGAAAAGTTTGTTTAATGCATCCAAAATATAGTCAATGTCTTCCTTGTCTGCCACTACCTTATCTGGTGAATCCTTCCAATCTGTATCTGTCGTTCCTACAATATCGTACTCGCCCCAAGGCATTACAAAAATTGGACGGTCATCCGTATTCGCCAAAAGAATGCAATGATCCTTCAATCTGGGTTTTACTGTCAAATGGATACCTTTCGTCCTTCTCACCCTTATATGCCCCTCAAAGTTATCATCCAAATTCTCTGTCAGATCTGACCAAGGTCCAGTTGCATTGACCAATAAACGTGTCTTTACTTTGAACTCCTCTTGGGTTTCCTCATCCACAATTGTCAGTTCTACACCATCATCAACTCTCGTCCAATGTTTTAACCTTGCATAATTCAAGGCATCACCATGCCCTGACAGTCCATCAAGGATATTGCTTAATACCAACCGTGAATCATTTGTCCTCGTATCAAAATAGTAAGCTCCCTTTATGATATCATCATTGTTTACGATAGGAAACCTCTCGATCAATTCATCTCTCTTCAACATTTTATGACGACCTATTTGCTTGGGAAAAGCCAAGATATCATAGGCAATCAATCCTAGTTTTACCTTCCATGGTTTCTGTTTTGTCCATGTATACAGTGGAATGACAAATGGCATCACCTTTGAAAAATGTGGCGTGAGATCAGCAACCACTTTCCGCTCCAACGCCGCTTCCCTTACCAGCTTGAATTCATAATTCTCTAGATATCTCAATCCCCCATGTAACAATTTTGAACTTTCTGAAGATGTGCCACTTGCAAAATCCCCCTTTTCAACCAGTCCAACATTCAAACCCCTTAACATGGCATCACGGAAAATTCCTGCCCCTGTAATCCCGCCTCCCACAACAAAAATATCATAATACCGTTTCTTCATTCTTTCCAATACATCTTCCCTTGTTGGAATGGTCTCTGCCAAATGTTCTTCCGTTTCCATTTCAATTAAACCTCTTTTGAGGTTTCATATATATTGGTTCAATATACAGAATTTCTTCCTAATTATTGGAAAATCCCTTGCAAAATTCCGAATTTAGTCATAGATTTTAATTTGCAAAGACACATTGAAAACTTGTGATCCCCAAAATTATCATAAAACATGATGTACATAATTGGATTGCTGAGGATTTACCTTTTTATGACATTTCCTCCAGCTTTGTCCCAAATAAAAAAGTCACAGCTGTCATAATTGCAAAGCAGGAAGGTATTGTCTGTGGATTGGAAATTGCTGAGGAAATTTTCTCTCAATGTGGCACTGCATTTCTCCCACTGAAAAATGATGGAGCTCACGTGAAAAAATTGGATCAAATCGCACAAATCAATGGAATGGTTCGCGATATTTTGATTGCTGAAAGAACTGCATTGAACATACTTGGTCATTTGTCAGGAATAGCTACACAAACCAACAAACTTGTATCGCTGTTGACTTCACAAGGACTGAAAACAAGAATTGCCGCAACCCGGAAAACCCTTCCAGGATTGAGAAGATATGAAAAATACGCCGTTGAAATAGGGGGTGGCGATACCCATCGTCTCAATCTCAGCGATATGGTTCTCCTCAAGGAAAATCATCTTGCAGAATTTGAAAGTGTCACCCAAGCCCTTCAAACAGTAAAGGATAAGATATCCTTTTCCAAAAAAATAGAAATTGAAGTGACCAATGAAACTGAAGCCTTGGAAGCCGCCTCAACAGGATTGGCTGATATTATCATGCTGGACAATTTTTCGCCTGATGAAATCAGAAATGTAATCCACAAAATAAAAAAAATTGATCCAAACGTACTCATCGAAGCTTCAGGAGGTATTACCCCCCACAATCTAGTTGACTATGCAACCGCAGGTGTCGATATAATATCAATGGGATACCTTACACATTCCGTAAAAAATTTTGACTTGTCCCTCTTGGTGAAAACAAACATCGATAATTAACTATTTCTACGACAATTTACACGGATTCAATAATTTTTTCCTCAATGCCACCTATGGACCTTAAGTACTCTTTCCTGTCTTTCCTAAGCTCTTCCATTCTTTTCTTGAATTCATCCGCTCCAAAATACTGCCTTGGATCAAACTTCCCAAACTCATCCTTGAAACTTTTTCCATTGATGAGTTTTGGAACTTCATAACCTAAATCCTCATCAAATTCCCACTCAATGTTGCCACGGATTGCCGCCTCAATAAAGTAAATGGTGTCATCAACTCCTATGTTGTGACTTTCATCTCCTACATATCCTGTATTTACAACAAATGAATTGACACCTCCCTTTTTGGCTATCAGTTCCTGCATTCGGTTCACATTCAATCCTTTATTCGAAATGATGAATGGATCAAATCCCACAACTCTCCTTGGTTCTCCAACACGTGATGGGTCTTCCGCTGATGTCACTATGGATTCTCCCAAGGCGTAATATGCCGCAGATTGTTCTGGACTTGTTAACCTGCCTATTGGTGGTAATTCAGGACGCCTAGTGTTATACAGAATGAAATTCAAGTTTGGAAGGTCAATGAAATCGCCTGTACCCCTTAAACTTTCCCTGGAAATGATTGCTCGTGTATTTCTTGTAATGGAAAAGTTCTTCCAGTCAATTTTGCCGTTCTCATCCACATATACGTTCTCAAGAATGTTCCCTGGCTTAAGGGTCGCTTCTGTCAATTGCTTGTGCTCTGGAAATGAGTCACACTTGACATAGAACCCCTTTTCTGTTCCATAAACGTTGGTCTCGCTGTCAATCAATACAATGTCATCTTGAAGGATTACTACTCCCTCAGGATCTTTCAAATGATGGTCGTGGCATGTCAAGGTCGTCTTTCCTGTACCGGACAACCCGAAAATTATCATGCCTTTCTTGACGATCTCCCCTTCTTCATTAAGCTTGAATACCTTTGAACCAGCGTGTACTCCCAAACCATGGTTGTCCGTTCTCATTATTTCCATGACCATTCTAAGAATACTCATTTTCGCCTCCCCATAATAATCTATTCCCAAAACATAGGTGATACGCCTCTTTGGATCGACAATGACTCTCCTTTCAGGATAATGGGGGACATACAATGTCATGATGTCTGGATTTTCATGCGGTTTATCTGCCACAAAGAAATTCCTTTCCAACATCAAGGCAACGTTTGCATTCTTCTTATAGACTGCAAAAGATGCATTCATCCGAATTTTTGGATTTTCTCCAACATGCAAATGCATGACCAAAAAGTCTTCTGGCTTGACCAATTCATATACTTTCGAAATCACTTCCTCATTCTCTTTGTCTCCATCTGCCAAAATATGCGTAAATGCTGCAGACCTTGCATGGATTTTCGTGTGGAACAAAGGAAGACCATATTCATTTGGAACCATTTGGGGTTTCGACAATTCAAGCAAATTATCTCTTGAAGGATTTACCTGATCCTCAGGCACTTTTGAAATGAATTCAAGAAAACGCTCCTTGTACATACGCGATTCCCGAAAGTTTGCTTTAATTATATTTTGTTATTCCTGCCAAGTGATCTACATTTAATGAACAAAAATTCATTTTTTTGTGGTATTTCCTCCAAAATTGCTTTTTTTCATAAAGGAATTTTCATATGACCCCAAACAATTGACAAATTAAGGGTAATGCCCATTTCAAATTATTAATGTTCTCAACGCCTGAAGAATTTTTCACAATAGTTCCTGAACTTAAATCAATCAATTTGGAACTTTGTGTCTCGTGCAAAGGCACACAACTCAAATGCGGAATGAATTATTGTCCAATTCTCAAGGCTTTCGAAATGAAAAACAAAGTGAATTCAAAAATTGAAACCATCTCTTTCAATAGGACTATTCATGGACCCTCTCCGCAGGTATTCATTGGAAGCACAAATTATCCCAATGTCATGTCTGGACCAACATCCGTCCTTTTTCCTGATGATGCAAAATTAGACCTCATTGCTAATCCTGCCGCTTGGAACACACTTTCGCTTGATGAAGTCATTGAAATGAGATTTAATCTCTCAAGGAACATGAAGCAACTGCCTGTCAATATTGTCCGCCATGAAAACTCCTTTGTAGAAAACATGCAGGAAATAGCACTGTCAACCCGTCCTGTCGATATTGAAGGTGAACTCCTCAAACCAATCCAATTCTCCCCTAAGGTTGATCCCATTTCTCAACCGTTTGGTCCAAGCCTCGAAATCAAGAAATTCAAATTGGTTGAAAATCCAAAAATCCCACAAAAAGTGGATACAATATTGTCTGATGAACTCTCCACATTCCATCAGTTGAATCTCCTTGACAGAAATGGGTTTGATGTTTATTATATCCAGAATATCTTTTCAACAGGTCTTATGGGAAAGGCAGATCAACGGAAAATTGTCCCTACAAGATGGACTATTACCGCCGTCGACGATACGCTCGGAAAAACAAAACTTAGGAAAATACGGGATTTCCCCCCATTGTCTAATATTCTTGCCTTCCATGGCGGACTCTTCGGAAATTATTTCACCATTGTATTGTTTCCGGGTCTTTGGATGTTTGAAAACTTTGAGGCTTGGGGAAGCAACTCCATATTCACATTGGGAACCAATGGCTTTCTTTCCTTGAACGATGAAGGCTTCAATGCACAAACACGCTATAATGGCAAAAGTAGCTACGCATCACAGGCGGGAGGATACTATGCCGCCAGACTGGCTGTGCTTGAATACCTTGAAAAAATTGGGAAACAAGCCATGGTTGTCTCAATCAGGGAAATCACCAATGAATATACTGTGCCGGCTGGGGTTTGGGTTGTCAGGGAAGCCGCCCGAAAAACATTGGCAACACCCCCAACTTCTTTTAGCTCAAGAAACGAACTCCTTGAATGGATACATGAAAAAATTCGAAGACCTCTGATTGACTATTCCTCAAGATCCAAAATACTTGCGCAACAAAGCCTTCTTGACTTCTTCTAATGCAATTCTTCTGTACTTTTATACTGCATCCTCTCCCTCATCAAATCCGCAAATTCATCCGCCATCCCCCTCTTGAACCATTCGTAGCCGACATCCATGAAAGATTCCTTCATCTTGCGATATTCAAGAAACATTTGTGTCAGTTTTGGTATCTTTGGACGTATCAATTCAAGCATCTTCTGCGCAACAATCCGTATCTCCTTCTGAGCATGCTTGTCCAAACGCAAGTCAAGAAAATGAAACAGATTATGCAAATCCATCTTAAAGGTATACGTCGTCATCATGTTTTGAGGCAAAAACTGCCGGGCTGTCTCAGGTGCAACTCCTCGTTCAATAAGGTCATAATAAAGTTCCAAGCTTTCTTTTGTTATCCTATATGCCTTCTCATAATCCTCATCAAAATCATCAGAACCATATAGAATTACATTCCCACTGCCCTGTTTCGTAATGGAAGTATCCCTGCGCCGAAGCTCAAAATCAAAAAATGACATGTCCTGTGTCGTATACCTCCTGCTGACCTCGTTTATTGATGCTGTCCTGTGCCGATGCATCTGCCTCGCAACAAATATCGGCACATGTACCAAAAACATGAACTCTATATTCTCAAAGGGACTGGTGTGTCGGTGCCACATTAGATATCTGGCAAGGGCAATGTCCTGTGCCTCAGTCCTGCCAACCTCTTCCTTCGAGAATATCTTGCCATAGGAAATCCGTGCAACTTTTGCAGGCTTGCGATCATCATCCAATTGCATCATGTCCAACAATTCAACATCAATGCCATGAAACTCCACCGTGAGCCGCTCTCCACTCTTGAGCTCAATCACTATGGGTTTGGGGTCATATTTCGAATCAACCCACTCATGTTCTACCATACCCCCCCTTTGCATGTCCGCTTTTGGCTGTTACGATAATCCATCATACTTACCACATCTTAAAATCCTACATTTAAATAGGTATATGCATCCTATCATTTATAGAAAATGGCTGGATGGATAGACGATCAATACAAATTTCTTCATAGGGCACTGACACATCCAGTCAAGCTCATGAGAAAAAAAGCATTCGAACAAATCAGCAATGAAAATCTCCTTCTTAAATTTATCATGAAATCAAATGACAGGGATCTAAAAAAAATGGCGTTCAACAAAATCAAGGACGAACTCCTTCTCAAGCAACTTGCCATTGGATGCATGGACCCCGACCTTAGAAGATATGCCGTCGTCGAGCTTAAAACACCTGACGACTCACTCTTCTCATATCTTGTCAATGAAGACAATGATTTTCTCGTCAGAAGGGAAGCACTTGAAAAAATAAGGGACAAGAGAACAATTGAAAAACTGGTTCCAAAAATATCAGAACCATCACTCAAAAAAATAGCACTCGCAAAAATCTCTGACCAATATTTCCTCAGAAGGATTGCAGTCAATGACCCCAATCCAAAGATCAGGCTCTATGCATTGAGGTGTCTCAAGCAATGCGACTCATATTATCTCTACCAAAGGGCGCTGAATGATGCCGATTTCTATGTCAGGGAACTCGCCTGCCGACTTATCCGTAACGATGCCCTGCTTTGCGATTTGGTCCTCAAAACATCTGACATGTTACTTGCACAACAGGCAATCCTCAAAATCAATAACGTGGAACTGCTTGCATACCTAAGAATGCTTGCCCCCTCACATCTTCAAGCCTTGATCTCGAAACGAATTTCTCAGGTCAAATGATATATCATCCCATTTATATAGCATAACTGCCCAAAAAATGTTAATGATTGAACCCGAAATCAATAAATCCATCACAATTACAGATAATGCAAAGGCCGCTGTACTTGAAGCAGTCAAGGATTTCTCGGGCGAATGGTTCCTTAGAATTTTTGTCCAGAACTCACCCACAGGATTGCAATACGCAATGGCTGTGGATACAAAAGCATTCAGCCAAGACAAGGTCATCGAGACCAATGGCTTGAAAGTTGTTGTTGATAACATAAGTGAGCCTTTTGTGCTTGGCGCCACTGTCGATTTTGTCAAAACTGAGGAAAACGCAGGCTTCAAGGTGTCCAACCCCTATGTCGATCTCTCAGCCATCGGGGGAAGCTGTTGCTCTGGTGGCTCTTGCGGAGGTGGGAGCTGTGGAAGCGGCGGCTGCGGTTCCTGCTGATTTAAAATGAACTTCTTCGCTTGATCATTCGATCTGTTGTGAATACTGTTACATCATTTAACTCATTTGAATTGACTAGATCCAAAATAATTTTTGTCACCTGCTCTTCTGGAAGACCAAACTCATTTGCAATCTCATCAAACATAATCTGGTTCGCTCCCCCTTCCCATTGACGCTTGACATGCTCTACCACCATTTCTGGTACCATGTCCCTTAACATCAACCGTCCACTTGCAAGTTTGACAACCGCACTTTTCTCATCACTTAACCATTTTTCCAAAATCCCCTCAAATATTTCACGATGTGGAAGCTCTTCCAAGATATCTTCATACATTATTTCATCCTCTACAAAATCCTTGCCTGAAAGAACCCCTTCCCATGTCTGTTTCAAATATCTCTGACTGTAAACCTTTTCCTCCCCAAAAATGTACTCATTGATTCTCTGCTTCCTCCTTAACTCATCCTTTAGCGCCAATATTGACCGCTTTTTGCTCAATTTCAATGCTTTGCTCAATTCATCTACTGTAATGGGTTCTTGCTCAATTTGTTTCAATATTTGCTCAAAAATTGGTGTTGGATCTCCTGGAATAAACCAGCCCTTCTTGCCAACAAACCTCCCCGCAATCTTTTTCTCAGCAACCAATCTTTCCATGACTTGCTTTAAAATTTCCCCATCTACTGGTGATTCAGGTAGATTTGTTATTTGAACGGGATCCTCAAACGGGAAGTTGAGTAAAAACTCTTCGGCTTTCTGCTCTGGGGTTTTCCGACCCCCAAAAATTTTCTTGAAAAATGACATGATCTACATTTCTTGGTGGATTTCATATAATTTGCGGTTCCATTTCTCCCTTTCTTGATTCTTCCTTCGTTACTACTGCCGCATCTGCCCTGTGCATTGCGCGGTGGTTTCCATTGCCTGCTTTGCGCAGTATGCGCAGTGTTGTTTGCGCACGCTGCGCAATTTTGAGTTGCGCAATGCATTATACTGCGCAATTATCTGCCCTGTGTTGCGCAGTGCATTGCGCAACATTGCCTCCATCCAATGCGCAACTTGCGCAGCAGTAGATTACTTCTATTAAACAGAATGTCCTTTGTGACAATCCCTGCTATCCCTCAGTTACCTTTTTTAATCCCCGTGTGAATCATTAGTTTGTCAGGTGATTTAATGGCTAAGGCATACGTATTGATCAATACCGACGTGGGTAAGGAAGACGAAATCCTGCAGAAAATCAGAAGTTTTGACGGAATTGAAGACGCACATATTGTCTATGGAACCTATGACATGATTGTCAAGGTTAAGGCACAAACACAAGGGGAACTCAAACAGACTATCCTTAAACAGTTCAGAACCCTCGACCATATGCGGGGAACCATTACTCTCATTGCTGTCGATGATTAATCTTCAAATTCCTGCTTGATTATCCAAATATTTGAAAACAGTATTAACAACATCCCTATAAATATCTGCAAATTGGGAATGACTCCCCTAAATATGTCTATCAACAACGCAAATATCGGTTCCAAAGCAAAGATAATCGCTATATGTGACGAGGGAACCCCTACATTCTGTGAATATGTCTGCGAAAAAAAAGCAAAGGCTGTTGCCAAAACTGATGTGACCACTAACGTCACCCAAACAATATATGGCAAATTCATTCCTGAAAAAGGATTCCACACTGTTCCCCTTGCCATTGCAACAATATATGCCTCGGTTGAAACAACAAACAATTGCACAATTACCAACCCTATTGGATCATGTCCACTTACCCGTTCTGTATAAAGAACATGTAGTGCAACTGCAATTGCAGTCAACACTATGATGGCATCCCCAATCTCTATCCTAAAATTGGATATGTCCAATGTCATTAATGCAAGCCCTATCAAGGCAACAAATGAAAGCGTTAACTCAATACGCCTCAATGCACGCCCGAAGAAAACACCCAAAATAGGTACAAACACGACATTCAGCCCAGTGATGAATGCGGCCTTTGCTGGTGTTGTCATTGTCAATCCAACTGTTTGAAACCAAAAGGAAAGATAAAGCAGGGTTCCCAATATTGCCCCATCTTTAAGCATATCCAAATGCATTGCCTTTATCGTTTTGATGCCAAATGGAAACAGCAAGATCCCCCCCAAAAAAAATCTGACTGCTAAGAACCCATCTAATGGAATGATGGATACTGTTTCCTTAACCAATACAAATGTACTGCCCCAAAAAAAAGTGGTTAAAATCAGAGAAATTATCCCTGTCTGCTTTGAAGAAATGCCCACATCTCTGCTTCTAGTCATGCAAATTAAAACTTGTTTTAATGGTTTATTCTGGCGTAAATATCTCTATATGGATTTCTGGAACTATTGCCTTGCATATTTTTCTGACACCATGGTCTCCTGGTTCATAACGGCATTCAACTAATTTTGCCTTTTCCAAATGCTTTACTTGTGCTGAAATATTGGCCTCGGTTTGATCCAATGCCCTTGCAAGTTTGCTGATGTCATATTCTTCCTCTGCCAGCAGTTGCAGAATCTTGAATCTCGTAGGTGAAGACATTGCCTTTGTAATTGCAATTATTCGATCTTGATCTGTGCTTTTCAATAATATTTTCTTCATAACAATCACTTCTTTAATGGTTTATCAGCAATATTTAATTAAATGGTGAGTTATTTAAAGCTTACACTATATTGCAAATTTTTAAAATCTTAATTTTTACTTTAAGATCAATTTAATATTATTTATCGATTCATTATATGGTCTCTAAAATCATTCTGGCGCTTTTTTGTTTTCTCTCTCTAAAATTTGCCTTTACCACCCTTTCTATTTGCTGTTTATAAGTATTATTCTCCTTTCTCCCAAGGAACTTAATGATCAATCCGTAAGAACCGAATATCTTTTATTGGTGGATTTTTTTTCTCTTTTTATGGTTGAATCTCTTCCTGATCATGTTCCCATTGAAATTGATCAAAAAGACATTGACTTGTTAATTAATGCCCTTGATCTTATGGGCTTTTCATTTACCCCCATGCAAATTTTACGGACTGGTGTGGTCTTTTCTAAAGTAAAACAAATTAAATTTAACAATCAACTTGTGGAGTTGCATGTCAGAATTTATCACAATGGGAAAATCACTGCTGAATTTGAGCCCAGGAGATTGAGGAATCCAATTAAACATATCTTCTCTGCAAGCTATTCCGCGCATGAATGGGTTATTTCTGTTCTAAAGGAGAATAGTATTGACTACCATATAAACGAAGGCTTAAGGTTTATTTACAATATGCAGGTTCCTGATGATTTTCCTTTTCGAATTAATGAACTTCTGAAATTTATGGTTGGTTGCATTTTTCATTATCCTTTGGGGTTGGGTTGGATGATCTGGTATCGGTTAAGAAAACATTTTTTCCATTCTGTTTTTCAAATCGAAAGTCAGTTTCCCAATGAACAAAGCTAAATCCCCCTGTTTTATCTCTTTTTTTTTTTAAAAAATTGATCATCGTTTTTCTTCTTCCATTAAATTCCTTACTCCCTTTGTTAATCTCGTTTTATTTCAAAATTGTTAATGGATTACTCTAGTGTTTTTCATCATCGATTCTTCTTCGATGATCATTGATGTTTTTCGTTTTGTTCGCGATTTTCGTCGTATTCTCCAGTGTTTTCATATTTTTCTAGGAATGGCCTTTTTTGTTTGTGATGTTGCATAATTTCTATTTCTGACTTGCGTGGTTATGTTTTTTTATTTCATCGATGATCATCGATGGTTTGTTGGTGGGTATATCGATGATATATCGATGATCTATTATTGTATCGCGATTCAATTTTGGATATCGATGGTTGTTTGATTTCCATCATCGATTGGAAATCCATAACTACTTTCATCAGAATATTTGGATATGCATATTTCTCAGCAAGTAGTAAGGTTCAGTGATACTGATGCCGCAGGAATACTCTATTTTGGATCTTTTGCAACCTATTTCGATGAAAGCTTTCTAAGTGCCCTAAGAACCCATGGGATTGGTTGGGATGAGCATAAATCGTACAACTTTCTTCTGCCAATCGTGGAACATAAAACTAAATTTTATGCTCCTCTAAAATTTGGAGATCATGTAAATGTCTATTGCTATATCTCTCATATTGGCAACAGCTCATTCAAAAGTTCACATGTGATTGAAAATATCCAAACCAAAACTGTTTGTGCTTCTGGTTATATCATTAGAGTTGTTGTTGATTACAATACGTTTGAAAAAAGGGTAATCCCTAAAATTTTAAGAAAAACGCTGGAAAACTTTCAGGTTATATCCCAATCTGTTTCCCCACAGATTAGACAGTATCTTATTCAATCATGAAAATTGCCTTGAAAGATTTACTGCTGGTCTTATATTCTTGATGTCCAATTTGCTCAAAACCTTTTGGGGTCATTTTTGCGGGAGTTGGCAAAACAACAACTATATCCGCGTTTCCATTGTACTTTACATTTAGTGTCAATTTTCCATTTTTGATTTTGGCATCAAGGCTAATTGATGAATTTATGTCCATCCTCAAATTTTTGATGCTTGTTCCGTTTTCCATCCATTCCTTCGGCATTCCCTCCAAAAGTCTTATCGTATTTTCCTCTTTTGTTGCAAATAAATCTGAAATTAGATTGATGAACTCCGCAGCTACATATGCATTTGGGGAATCTCCAACTGACCCCCCTGTCAATCTTGGTGAAATTGCTTCTGCCCAACCTTGATCATTGACCCTATTTTTCACAAGGAACTGGATGATGTTGTTGACTTTGTCATTTTCCCCAAACAATCTCGAAACTTGGGCCAATGTAATTGCATGGTATGTCCCATATGAATTCCATGGCTGAAAAATCATCAATCCCCCGTCATTGACATAATTCTTCCAAATATGGGTTACTGTATCCATGATGGGCTTGAAGTCCTTATTGAAAATTTTCAAGGGGAAAATGGATTGAAGATTCAAAATGATCAGGGAATTTTCTGGAAATCCTGGTCCCGCAGTTATAATGCCATATTTTTCATAATTCTTCGCAAGCTCATCCGTCATGGTCATATAAAGTTTTTCATAATCTTTTCTCAGTTTCTCTTCTTCTCCCTTCCTTCCCAAAATCCCCCATATTTTGCTCGTTATTTTTGTAATTCCATAAATCCAAAACAACTGGAAGAAAAAGGTTCCCTCTTGCCTAAACCACTCTTGTACAAAAGGGGTTTCTCCAATGGGGATTTCATTCCCTTGTTTTTGTGCCATCAATCTTGCCTTTGATACAGTTTCGGTGATCTTTTTTAGAATGCTGAGTTTTTCCCCCAGCCAATTGGTATCGGAATTGAAATTATGCTGTTCAACAATTGCAAACAAGACGGATCCAATCCCATCAAAATGCTTGAGATTTTCAAAATAATTTTCTCCTTTCAGCAATTCAATACTTTTATCAAGCAATTGAGGAGCGAATGTAAATCCCAATCTGTTCATGGCCTTTATTTGACCAAATAATGCTTGGGGCCAAACAAAATGTTGACCACCTGCACCTATTGTCACAATTTTTTCTCTGAGGTCTGTCAGCATTCTGAGCACAATAGCTGAATTCCTGAACATTTTGTCTATATCATCATGCCCTGTGTTTATTTCAGGAATTTCTTCCATTTCCTCTTCCCATTTCTCTTCCACATCGTCTGCATCAATTTCCTCATCAAGGTTTCCTTCTAGACTGATATTCATCTGCACCATTGCCCTTACTGGAAAAGATGCCGCCCAAGATGCGGCATTCGCTTCACAGTCTACACTGTTCTGTGATTGTTTTGCCCTTCCAATCCATCTGCCTGCATGCCCTTCTGAAATGGGCAATAGAACGCATTCCACAGGCGATGAAAAAAGATTGATTGAGGGTTTCCCTTCAACTTCAACTACATTTTCCTTATTATTGAAAGTGATCTTCTTGATCTCTGTTATTCCATCTTGGTCGAATGGAGTAATTGTCACAAATAATGGATGGTTTGCAAACCCTCTGATAACGTTTATTCCCAATGCCTCATTGCCTTCCCCGTCATCATCCACCATGCATTCGAATACCATCACGTCATTGTCCACTTCCCACTTGACAATGAGAATAGGATAACCGTCTTCATTTAGTTCAATGCTTACGTCTCCAATTTCTGATGAATACTTTGCCTTGCCATCTATCATTGTCCCGAACAATAATGTATAGGTATTTTTTTTTGGAATGATGCCCCCCCTGTGGTCAACTAATACTTCATGTGTGGAAAACGGTGAGGCAAGTGCAAAAAAATTCCTTGTATCATCATTTGAAATTAAAGGTGTCCCTCCAAATCCTTTTTGGGCGTTGCCTTTTGGGATGAGTTGCTCTGCAATCCAAGCAGGAAAGACCACTGAGTTTTTTCCCATGGAAAAATACTGTCGAGTTATCCATGCTTTGGCAATCAAGTTCCCCATGCTTTCAAATGATTGTTCACTTATTGTGGTTCGTTCGCCTAAAATTATTTTGGCTCTCTCAAATACCTCCGCAAATGCCTTACTATAATTTTCCACAATATAACTATTCTTTCAATTTATATATAGATAATGCCTGTTCCTTTTATATATCGCATAATATTTCTATCAGTTCCAACAAATTATTATTTTTATATGGAATTGTGACAAAATCGTTTCGTCAATATGTCTGAATTCAAAAATTTTCAGCAAATGGTTTGGCTTTAAAAACCGCCAGTTATGATTGAAAATAGATTATTTCTTGCTCTTTGGTTTCCTTGATAACAATGGAACTAATATTCCAATGAAAGGAATTGGGAGGGAATTTGAAGTGCTGGTTTCATCACGATGGGCCACAAATCCAAACTGAATTTCAAGGTCAATGGTTACTGCTTCATCACCAAAATAATACAAAACCAATTTTATTGAATTCGGATCATCTAACCATGTTCCATTTTCATCCTTTAAGGCAAATGGATATGCAATATTGATTTTTCTTTGTAACTTAGACCATTCAAATATTCCTAGATCTGGATCTTGGGATTGAAGACCGTTTTCTTCTGGAGTTGGTTTTGGCAACCTGCTCTCATTATGAAAAAATACCAATCTGAAGTCGGTCCAATCAACATTGGTTTGGTTTTTGAAAATAAGACCTATTGCCTCAAATTTGATGCCTTTATATTCCATATTTACAACGCTTTTATTGACTGAGAAAATATATTCTTTATAGCCAGCTCCGGCAAATATGAAGGTTTTATGACCAAGAACTGGCAAAGTACTCTCTGCCCCTTTGGTGGCTGTTATCATTAGTGACAGAAGAAGGATTACAATTATTTTTCTAAGCATTTGTTTCACCTCTAAAATATGTTCACCCCTACTCCCCCTACAAGTGAAGATGACACAGTTTCTCCATTTAATGTATTTGCAAAGGGATTATCAAAGTATACCCATCCATCATCCATTATAACTTTAAAATCTTCGTTCGATGGGAATGTGCCAAGAATTAAGTTACAACAAACAAAAACAAACGCTGAACCCTCGCAATTTTCAATACCAGTTTTATTTATGGTCTTACCGACCATTTCACCTTTTTCAGATACATGTCGCATTTGAAGGAAATGTGAAAAAGATGGCATTATTAAAGCATCATTAAAATAATTATATAAATACGCTGTCTGATTTAATGAAAGCATGG
>WAKA01000127.1 GCA_015523565.1 Candidatus Heimdallarchaeota archaeon
GCTTTATTGAGGTACAATTTACTTCCTCCCATAGTCCAATTAGATAATGTATATAAAAATGTATCGAAATATTGTTATTTTTTAATTGTTCCCATAATATTGCAAATATTCATATAAGAGAAAATAACCCTATAAACAGGAAAAATCCAACCAAAAAATCTGTGTTCACAAAAAAACATCTCCCACGTGCTGTGGAAAGCACCATCCCGAAAAAAATGAGCCATGCCAGATTTGAACTGGCGACCTCACGGTTATCAGCCGTGCGCTCTAACCAAGCTGAGCTAATGGCTCTTTTGGAAATTATCCATCCCGAGGGATTTTTGTTGGATGTCGTTGTCGTGACAACAATTTCAAATATCATTCAAAGTTTTTTTGTATTTTGTTAGATGCGCGTCTATGGTTTTATGTTTTGCATTCATTCGATGGGGAGACCAATAATCACCTTTTGAATTTCAGTTCTTTTTTTTTTTCAGGTGCTTGTTGATGGATTTTGTTTTTGATTTGCAATCTTTTTGAAGAAATCGATTGTTTGCCTCAATGTATCTTGGATGAAATTGACTTGTTCATTAAGATTGGCGATGGCAACAGTTTCAGGATCAACGAAATGGATGGCAATGGGGGAATCATTTCTGATGTTTATGGTATTCTTGGCACCGATTCTTCCCGAAGGTGCAAACCAGACTCCAGGGGGGGTGAAGAACGTTGCGAGTATTTTTATTTGGAGTTTTCGGAATGAGGGCTCTGTATCCTTCATGATTTTGTCCATTGAATAGGGGTTCTGGTATCTTCCCCGAAGGTTTTGATTGATGATTTGCATGATATCATGATATGCTTTCTGGTCGATAGTGTGGTTTTTGATGAACATATCGACAAATAGGGCATTAACTTGGTCGGGGACATTTCTGAGGAATTTGATATCTTGTGTGTTCAATCCATTTCTGAAGAAACGTGCCTCATTGATTTTGAATCCATTCTGAACCTTTTCGATGGGCAATCCAGTGAGTATTGCCACACGAGTCAGGATGTCAGGGTTCTGCTTGAATTTGAGTATTGGTTCCTTTGACCTGTCAAAATTGTCGGAGAGGATTGCATCAATGTACCATACGATTCTGTTTTTGTCATTGATTTCGATATTCCGTCCATTTCTGTATATTTTACCGATCTTTGTTTTTTGGGTGTTTCGTCCGCCAGCTTCATGGAGAATGATGGTTTCCCATGAGATTGCATGTCTTTGGGCAATTTGGTCGATTGTTTCAAGGGAATTCTTATCGAGGTAGTCATTGAGGATGCCGAAAGTGTAACTGAACCTTGTCTTTACCACGCCAAACCTTGCAAATTCGGCAAGGCACTGGAAATTTTCATCAGAGACACCATTTGAGTTGAAAATTTCCCAGAGGAACTTGTTGAATTCAGCGATTGGTCTGGAATTGCCGTCCCCAAAGCGGTAATAGAGATGGAGGTTCTTCCAAATCTTTTTCATGCAGTCGTAGTTTGGCTCAAGGAGGGTTTTTCCCAACCTCATGGCAAAGAACTGGGATCCAATCGTCTTTACAGGTTCATTTATTGCAGTAATCGGGAACCTGAGGAAATCTGCACCATTAATAAAGCAATAGTTTCGGTTTCTCCAGATCATGGACATGACAGTCCTGAAGTTTTCCAGATTTCTAAGCGGGACATTGTTGAGATATCCACCCAAATCAAGGGGGGTTCTTGGCAGAGGGTTCGCAAGAATCGGGACTATGTTTCTTTCATTGTCAGGGAGAACGACAAGACGTTTTGCAATCGCAATGTTTGCATTCATTATTGCGTCAACAAGGTCTTCCAGTTTTTTAATGGTAGATCTATTTTTAAGGAGAGATTGAATCTCATTCATGGCGTTCTTGAATCTTTTGGGCATTTTTGCTTGAATTGGTTTTGATTTGCTTTTTGAGGCGTATGGCAGGGGTTCCTTTGCAGTGATTATGATTTCGTCATATCGAACGGGGCTTACTGTTGGGATTTTTGTATATTCAGAGATCTGCTTGAGGAAATATTCAGACCCCCATGCCTCGATAATCTTGAACAGTCTCATGTGTTTGCCATTGATGAACAGGGATGCCAACCCTGAGGGGTTGGTATTTTTCAAGAGCCTGTCAAGGATGATCTGGCTGAAATGATTTTTCAGGTGGGGAGGTTGTCGTTCGAGCAGGAAGGTAATAAGTTCGGTTTTACCTTTTTGGTTCCCGATTATCTTATCGACGAGAGTCTTTATGGATATTATATCATTAATGTCCTCATTGGTCAGGGGTTTTGATTTTGCACCAGCCCTTCCATAGTGCATAATGCTTTCCAAGTAATCCATAAGGGAACCTTTTCTCAAGCCATCGATTTCCTCGATGACAAATGACTCAAGTATTTCATTTTCCGATAGCTTGAATGGGTTATCATCAGGGTTTACCTCATCAGCAATGTCAAAGCCGAAAACAAGATGTCCGTTTTCCATTCTGAAATTGCGGGCATGAGGATGGAGAAGGATTTCGGTTCTTTTGGATGAATCAATGATTACAGGAACTTTTGGGGGATTTGATGCATTGATGGGGTAGATCAGGACATGTCCGTCTCTGCGGTTGCCGAAGCCGATCCTTGCAGGGTTGAACATGAATTGCTCGCCAGTCAGGAAAAATTCCTCGACAACTGATGCATCACAATATGCCTGCCGTATGCGCATATGTGGGAGGATGATTTCGGAAATGATTTCATGGATCAATTGCTTTTGTTTTGCCTCAGTCAGTCCACTGTTTTGGATTATTTCCTTGAGCAGATAGCCCAATCTGGACCGTATTGCCTTTACAGGCGTCTCACATTCCAATATCCGATGGTATCCACCCTCATAAAACGAAAGGTCGGAGAAATCGAGGATCACATTCGGATTCCAGTTTTGCCCTTGTGTCACGTGAAACATGCTTACAACTGGCAGTTGATCAGGAATCCCATATTTTCTCAGGACAGAGTTGATTTGGGCAGCCGTGTTGACAAGCTCGTCTGGATATGATGAGAAATCCCCTTTGCCGTGGTGGTCATAAAAGAATGTTGATTTGAAAGTGTTTGAGGATGAAGTCTTGTATTCTACCGAGCACATCCTGAACCTGTTCGGTTCATGTCTGAGGAATGCATCAATTAGTGCCGCATCATTTTCGTCAAAGATGTCGGGGTTCAGTTCCTGCACAAATCGGTCAATGAACCAGTCATCCATGTCCATGATGGCAAGTGAATCACAGCCATGGTTGTTCCACATCCGTGTTGCGCTTAGGCGGTAAGTGACACTTTTGACATAGGCATCGACAATGGCGGCAACATGTTTCTTTTGGAGGGAGTTCGGGTCAATGGGGCAGTCATTTGGCAGTATCCTGCGGAACTTGTCCCTCATATGCAGGAGTGTCCCCTCAGGGAAATCATCAATCCTTCCGCCCAGACCAATTTCTGAGAAATCAGGCTGTTGCGAAGAACCATGTAATTGGTAAGGGACATTGTCGAATCCCATATTGTAGAAATTGTCGTTGGCAATCAGTTCTGCTTGGATTATCCGCCCAAAATCGTGGTTGATGATTGCCTGCGAGATATGATGTACCCGATCCGATATCCTTCGACCTTCACCATATCCCAGATCGGTGTTTTCATACAGTTTCCTTACGGAGTCCGCCATCCCAGAGTGCCTTTCAGGATTTGGGGGAAGTTTCTTGAGTGGCTTCACAAATTCGGATATACTTGTGAATGCCTTTCTCATGGTTTTTTTGATTGGTTCCAATAGTTTTCTGTAGATGTCTTTTAGGTACCTGACATCATTGGTGGAGAGAAGCAGTTGTACAAGCCTGTTACTGGCGAATGCAGATGCATCGTCCCCACTTTTTGCCGCGAAGAAGAGGAACCGTCGAGTATAGATGTCAT
Organism: Candidatus Heimdallarchaeota archaeon; assembly: GCA_015523565.1. Classification (GTDB taxonomy): domain Archaea; phylum Asgardarchaeota; class Heimdallarchaeia; order Heimdallarchaeales; family Kariarchaeaceae; genus WAKA01. The sequence goes on from WAKA01000127.1 coordinate 3,925, forward strand.
CGACTGAGATGCCGTACTGCATGTGATGGGCGACGATATGATCGTCCATGAATTCCCTCAAGAAGTTCATAAGTTCCTGCTTGGGGAGATGGAAGTTTAAATTGACAACACCAGAGGAGAGATGAGATTTGTCTGTCCCAACCATCCCATGTGCTAGCCTACTACTGGAAGGTCTTGTGTCCCTTTCTGCACTGTGGGGGAAGAGCCTTGCATCCATGAAACCTTTTGTGGGATGGAGTGTGCCCCTTCCGAGTGCAAAGAGGGAAGCACACTTGGTTGGAAGGATGATTTGAATGCTGGTTTTCGTAAGGGAATCAGGTGTATCGGAAGAATTGTTTTTGAACCGTTTTGTTTCCTCAACGAAGTAAACATCTTTATTCTCCTCTGCACCATTTGGGGTCAGAGCAGACCCCACCTGATAAATTTTTGACCTGCCTTCGGAAACCCTATTGAAAAGAAGTCAATGATATTTGCAATGTCAGTAATCTTATCGGCAGATTCAAATGGGGGATCTTGACAGATGGTCAATTCAGGGGAGAACTCATCTTGCATTACATTTATCACAAGAAAATTCGGGATATAAACATATTTGAGACACTAGTTGAAGCCATTCTAAAAATGGGGATTTTTGGGAACGCACAATCGATGATGGAAGAGGTTGTTAAAATCTGACATCATTAAAAAAATGATTTTTCAATCTATATCAAATTCCCATTAATAAATTTTAGATTTTTCAAGGAAGTGCCTGATAACAGATGGAGTTATGGTTCGTCCAACCCCCAATTGGTATGACTGTTGAATTGCCAAAACAAGGTTTGAAAATCCCTGAAAAAGTGATCCTAAGGAGATCAATATTGAAATGCTTGGTGAGAATGCAAAGGAATTATTATCTAATATGAGATGTTTCAAATCATATTTTATACCAAGATAATGGAGAAGAGTGTTATATTTATTAACAATTTCAAAAACATCTCCTTGTTGTGGGATTAATTTTAACCAACCAGGGGGCACATTTCCAATCATAAGAGGACGCATAGGATTTTCAATATCAAGAAGCAATGGTTCAATAGCCAATTTTAAGCATTCTTTAAATTCCAAAAGATAACGAGTTAGTTCTTTCATACTACCAGAACTTGCCTGTACTATCCCTACAAGTTCACCAGTATCTGGATTAAAAATTGGGCTTCCACTGTGTCCGGAATTCATTTCGCCATTGATTTCATATACTTCAACACCATTCCTATCCGCGAATTTTCTTGAACACACAAAACCGACACCAATTCTATAATGCCTCACGTCAGTTTCACCAGGCAAAATCGGATAGCCCAGCCAACATACCCTAGTACCGAGTTCTGGTTCTGTATTAGTTATAGTAGGAAACCAGTCATAGGTAGTATCCAATGAACCTTCAATGGACAATATTGCAAGATCTATGTTTCTGTCAATTGTTTTAACCTTTGTAGGGATGTATTCACCTTCCTTAAAGAACATATGTCTTATGCCTACATTTTCTATAGAAACTGGAATTATGTGTGCTACAGTAAGGAATATACTGGGTCGAATCTGAAAACAACTTCCAATCGGGCTGTTATTGATCAAATCCAATACTTGAAATGTCAGTCTCTCATACATCTTTATGTACATTGACCATTTTCCCCTCCTGTAAATTCAATAAAAAAGAGTCTCCAATTTTAATGGGTGCCATAGGGTTAATCTTACCAATAAAGATAAAAGAAGATGCGAACATAATTTTTCAAATCTTATTAGCTTTGTCGGCATAGCACTCACCACAACATGATTTTTGATAGGAAATGTTAAAAGACCAGCAATGTTGAAAATGAAAATTTTGACGTTCATATCTAAAATTATGAAATTAATAC
>WAKA01000128.1 GCA_015523565.1 Candidatus Heimdallarchaeota archaeon
GTATTTAAGAGATTGAGAAATCTGTTATTGTCATAATATTCGATAATTTTTTCATAGGTGAAAATATCATCATTTTCTGCGTAAACTTTTTTAAGAAATTCTCTTTTGGATTTATTTTCCACAGTACAAGAGATCAGGTTTTGTCGGAATTTTTTTATTTGCTCACCATTATATTGTAAAAAAACCAACTCCAAAGCATAGGTTCTTGTGTAATCATACCTATTCAAGTAAGGAGGAGAAGTCAATACAAAATCAATTGAATTTGATTCTATTGTTGGAAGTAATTCGAGAGATGACCCTTCAAAAATAATGATTTCATTCTTTTTAACTTCACTTAATTTTTCATTTGAATTTTCTCCATCTAGAAAATATTCCAAAAGAGTTTTTTGTTTATAGATATCTTGGAGCATTTCATGCAGTTTCTGTCGGATAGCTTCATCAAAGGCCAATATCTTGTCTTTTCGAAAATTTGATTTTCTTTTTTCTAATGGTGACCTCCCATCCCATTTTAGATATTGTCCTGCCTTTTCAGTGTAGCTGATGTCTTCTAAAATACAAAAGCAAGCAAATTCAAGAAGAGATTTGACATCTTTATCAAAATTGGGATGTTGGTTGACATATGCCATGTATTTATTTAATAATTCTTCATTTTCCTTCGAAAATGCACCTTCTGTTATTGATATGTGTTTGAATATTTGCTTGGATTCTTTGCAGTAAGGGTAGTTTTCCAAGGTTTCAATGATTGCTTTTTTAAATCTTTCAGCATCTACTCGTTCAGCAGATAACATTGCATTAACAACATATTTGCCGATAGGGAGGATTTCAATACCTATTGAATCCCAACCTAAACTCTTGGCCTTAATCAATGTCGTTCCCATTCCTGCAAATGGATCTAAAACTTTTCCTTTGGGAGACCCGTATTCCTTTAAAATTTCTTCAATCAAATCTGCTGAAAAACCTTCCTTGTATCTAAACCATCTAAATTTCGGTTTATTTTTATTACCTTGATAACTAACCATTTGACGGGAAAATTTTTTATTAACAACTAGTTTGTCTTTTAAATTCGCAAAAAACTCATCCTGCAACTTAAAATATTCATTTGTAACATTTACTTTTTTGTTTAGGTGCATACCTTATTTTAACTTAAGAATAATAAATTATATGTTTAATGTAAGTATCAATTGTCCGTCTGAAAAAAATGAAAAAACCAATTGCTGAAGTTTTATTTTACCTGCTGAAGTTTATTGAAAAAATTAGAGAGGGAAAGAAACTGCCAGAAGTCAGAATCATTGAAAATTTGATACAGAATACTTTCGCTTTCCTCTCCCACTCTACTGACAATGTGTACGGACTCCCTTTTATTTTGAAAATCTTACAGGAATATGAGGAACATCTCAGTATGAAGATGGATAGCTCCCAACAGGAAGAGACAATAAGGGCTGAAACCAGTGAAAACCATAACAAAAATACACTTTTTCTTTTCCGAAGTGCCCATCATATCTTCCAAGAGAGGAAAAGATTTTTTCGAATACATTCGGGAAGCGAGTCATTGAATAGGGTGTTGGGCGGAGGTATTGAGCAGGGGGCCATAACTGAATTTTTTGGGGAGTACAGGACTGGAAAAACGCAGATTTGTCTTAAATTGGCTGTTATGGCCACCCTTCCCGAAAATTTGGGGGGAAATGACGGAAAAACAGTATATATCGATACGGAAGGGAGTTTCAGACCTGAGAGAATTGTCCAGATCTGCGAAGGGCATGATATTGACCATCGAGAGGTATTGGATAGGATTTTTGTCGGAAAGGCACCAAACACCAAAAAACAGATGCAACTGATTGAGGAAATTGCAAGAGTTGACGATTCCGAAATTATTCTTGTCATCGTGGATTCATTGACCGCCAATTTTCGAGCCGAATTCATGGGGAAGGATCATCTTTTTGAAAGACAACAACTCCTGAACAAGCATATCAGCCAGCTCAATCAATTGGCGGCATTTGCGGAAGGAAAACCAAAGGCAGTTGTTGTCACAAATCAAGTAATTGCAGATTTTTCAAACCTGTTTGGGGAGACACATCCAATAGCAGTCGGAGGAAATATAGTCGCCCATGGGACAACCCATCGGATTTCATTGCAGAGGGTCAAGGATCGGACAATAGCAAGATTGGTCGATTCCCCCTACCTACCAGAAACAGAGGGAAGCTTTAGGATAACATTCAATGGAATAGAGGATTGTGGGGACAGTGAACCAGATTCTTTTGACGATCTTGTGCAAAAGCTCAAGGAAAGGGAGTAGGATTGGCATGGCAGATGCAAATGAATGGGACACCATCAGAAAAAAGTTCGAAGAGCATTTTGCACCAGTCATTCGGAATGAATTGGATGTCCAGGCTTTTAAGGAGACCATGGACGTGCTTGACAAACTGAAGAACACATTTACGGAACGGTCATTCACACAGAAGGAGGCTATGCAAATATTCCTCCAAGCATTGACGTTGGAGGCTTTCAAACGCATTGGCAGAATTGAAAGGAGGATTGAACATGGGAAGGACTTTGAGAACATATAGGATGAGATTGAACCAAATACGTGAAAAGTATGGTCGGCTGTTCCCTGATTCTGAAACAATGTGGACCGCGGCACATCGCCTTTCAGCCCCTGCAAGTGCGTTTCCTTGGCCAGACACTGCAATTGCCCTGCACTATTCGATCCTGATTGACATTTTTGCAAATATCATCAAATTGGAGGAAGCCTTGGATGGAAAACATTAAGTCAGAAGTATTCTTCAACAAGAATGAGCTCAGTAATCTACATAACTTCATTAGACATAGATACATGAACATTGAAAACAATCTCTCGCTTTTTTTTGAACAAATGATAATCCAAGCTTTCATAAGCATGCACCCCTTGTTACAGCAGAACCAATGGACAACGATTTCTCTTTCCGCCAAGGAGATCAACGATCTCGCAAGACGATTAAGCAGGCAGCAACTGAAGTTGCAGGAATGGGTTAGAAAGCAGTTGTGGAATGCATTGGAAATTTCGGGAATTGACCCGAAAAAAACTTCATGCAATACTGACGCCTTTCCTGCATTTCCCCTAGAACAAATGATTAGGCAAAGAGAAAGGCAACAAGCAGTATCAACTCATGCAGAACTTTCGGGTGTATTGGAGAACTTGGCAAATGCCATTGGAGTTGAGAAAAACATAATATTATGGACAGCCATGCTTTCTGCCGTTCCAGAATATTTTTTTGGAACAAAATACGATTACCAAATCGTTTTGGGCATGGATTTGCTTGAACGCAAATGGTTGCAACAGGTTGCCGTTAAATTCGGAATCAAGGAAAAAGACGCTTTGAAACGAATGATGGTCATGTGACAATGATTGTTTGCCAGCATCCTCAAAACGAGGATACTTTCATGAATTCACAAGCCATTGATTACCAAGAGAGAAAATCTACAGGTGTTTTTCTTCATTTGAGAGAAATTGCTAGCCGTAAGTTCAAATTTAATTTAAAGAATTTATTTTATACAATTCTGAACAAGAATTCTCATAAGTTCAACAATGTTTAAGGAAATGGACAGATTACCTCTGATTTCTCAAATTTCTTGAAATTTAAAAATTCAGCAATTGTGAATAATAGTTTGAAAAGAGCATCGATCTTTAAGGTAGAAGGGATTTGGATAAAAATAATTTTTCTTTTGTTTTGATTTTTAA
>WAKA01000129.1 GCA_015523565.1 Candidatus Heimdallarchaeota archaeon
ATCTTTATCTATTAAAAATCATAATGTAATCTTTATAGATCTTAGATTATTGTTTATATTATTACATTGGATTTTTTTTAATCCTTGTTATTTTATTTCAACCATTGAAACCGATTTTATTTTAAACATATTTTTAAGATGAATGGCAATTTTATATGCCAAAAGTGGTGGTACTGCATTTCCAATTTGAATGGCAATATCGTTGAACTTTCCTGAGAATGAAAAATCGTCAGGGAACGTTTGCAATCTTGCTCCTTCTCGTAATGAAATACCTCGATTTGCTACAGGGTGTAGCTTTTCTCTTCCATTGAAATCAACTGTTAAAATAGTATGCGATATGTTATTTCTGTCCAATCGCGTAAATCGAGGTCGTAGACCTGCCTTTGTCGTGATTTTGTAACCTTTTTGACCGTCTTTCTCCATCGTCTTTAGCCAACCTTCACTTACTAGTTTGTCAAGAACAGAAGCATCTGACAAAGGTATGGCTTCCTCTTTGACAAAATTTTCTTCTTTACTGGGATCCATTAAGAAATTTTTCTTGGTTTGGTGGGATGCAATGAAATGAAGAGTTTCCCTTTCCTCTTTTGTAAAATTAACAATTTTCCATATTGGGACATATCTTTCACCAAACCGGTTACTTCTGAAAATTTTCCCTTCTGGAATTTTTGAGGCAATGTACAAATCTTTTTGAGGTATTTTTTGTGCTATATGGAGATCTGTCTTTACTATTCTTCCATTGTCCCTTATGAATCCCATTAGTTCATTATTTGGAGGATTGTCAAAATGGACAATTCCTGTTTCTGGTGTTTCAAGAGGTAGTCCTTCAAATGCATGTGCTACTGTATTGTACGGTTTTTTTTGGGTGTTTTGATCATAGAACTCTTCTAGGCTTGTTTGCATAGTTTTTGCTTTTGGATATTGACCTCTCATGTCTGTTGGGACATAATGGGTCTCTTTTGGAAAAAAAGTATCAACAAATTCAAGGATTGTTTGGTCTATTCCAATTACAAACATTCGTTCTCGTTTTTGGGGAACTCCATAGCTTGCGGCATGCAAAACTTTGTACTGAACAACATATCCCAATCTTCTCAGCTTTTCAATTGTTTTCTTGAAAAATTGTCCTTTTTCAATTGTCTTGATTCCTGTCACATTTTCCATTACAAAAAAAGTTGGATGAATATTGTTGATCCAGTTAATGAATTGGGGAACCAGATTGTTGCGCGGATCTTTCGTATTTCGTGACCCTTTTGCATCACTAAAACCCTGACAGGGGGGACCGCCGATAACGCCATCTATTTCATCTTTGAGTTCATTAATCAATTTTTTTGGTGGTGGTTTATGTAGATCCAACTTTAAAGATGAAGAATTTCTATGATTTTTATAGAATGTTTCTAATGCATATTCATAATTGTCAATCCCTAAGATAACTTGGTAACCTGCCATCTCGAATCCTTTACTTAATCCTCCTGCACCAGAGAACAAATCTATTATCTTCATTTTAGTCAATCTTTATATTTCTATTTAAAAACCACTTAATTTAGGTTCCTCTTATTGGAAAATAAATAAGACCAGCAAATGAATTTTAAAAGTCATAATTTCATATGGAAGAAGGAATGATAAAACAGTGACGTTAAGGTTGTTAAACACTTATTTTCCTGATGGATTGAAAAAAAATACACTAATTGGAAAGGAACTTTGGGACTTTCTAAGTGGTGAAGAAAATTACCGCGAAAAAGTACTTTGTAATATAATTGAAGGTACAAAACAAATTTTAGGGGATAAAAGCTTCATGAAACGTATTAAGGAAAAAATAAATGCTCTAACAATTGAATTCGAAAATAAATATGGATCTGGTGAAAAAGGAATAATGAAATACATTAATGATCAATTTTGATTTATCACATTTTGAAATTTTCAAAGCATGATCCATTTTTATGAGCTCTGAGAACACCACTCAATTATGGGTTTCCAGAACTTTTCAGGTTCCTCAATCATGGCAAAGTGTCCCACTCCTTCCAAATGCAGAAGGGAATGGTTATTCAAGTGGTTTTGAAGGTCTCTTACGTAGGAAAGCGGCCAAACATCCTTTTCTGCACTTACAATCAATGTATCCACTTTGATCTTCCTTAATTTACTTCGCACATCGAATTTCTCTATTTCTGGGTACAGCCAATAATATTCCTCGTATGCAACCTTTTTCGCCTCATTGAGTAAGCGTTGTGCCTCTCCAAGATTTGGGGGATCAAAATATACCGTATATGCACGGGAAAATTTCACCTTCAATGAGTTCGGATCCATCCGTGAAAAATAATTGTCCAATTCATTCTTTGTTTGCGGTGTAAACCGATCTCGAATATTCCATGCAAGTTCTGCCCTGTATCTGGAACTTGCAGAGGTTGAAAACAGAACAATTTTTTTGACACTTTTAGTATGTCGAACGACATAGGTCAATGCAATCAAGCCACCAAGCCCATGCCCAAACACAATTATCTTTTCATGCCCCAAGTTCTTTCTTAGCTCATTGACATCGTCAGCCATTTTTGAAAACTTCATTTCCTTTGCCTGTTCAACACTTGGCGATTTTCCATGGGATCTGTAATCAAAAAGAACCAATGGTGACTCGAATTCAATCCCTTTTATGCTTCTCTTCAAATATGTTCGATCAAGGGGGAATGTTGGGAAAAAATATATGGGGATGCCTTGTCCTTCAACAAGTTCATAATCAAGTTGCATTACTAAATAGGTTGACATTTTTGAATATTATAAGATTTGATTTCAGGCACAGGATTTCCTCATTTTCTTGCCTTTTATGTCTAGATCAACCCATTCTTCCAACAATTTCCTGTTTATCTCCTCCTTCAACAACTCTATTAACTGATCATAGATGATCTCATCCTCCAATGAAATTTGAACATCTTTTGTTTTCTTTTCCATTATCTATTAATTTGATTTTTGAAAATAAAAGAAACGACTCTCTGAGGGTAAATTCAAAGTGAATATTCCTGATCTATGGCTTCTTTGATGGCTAAATGAATATTATTCCTAAAAGTAATTTGTTCCTAAAAGTAGTCGTACTTCAGGGAATCATCAATCGCCTCTAAAAAGGGGTCTGGCTCTTCAGGAGGTATATTGTCCAACAACGAAGGTTGGGGAAGCAGTCCTCTGGAACGTTCCAACTGCCTTCCAAATTGCAAAAGCCTTTCATCATGCCATTTGGGTGCAACAATCTGAATTCCTATGGGAAAACCATCTTTGATGGTGATTGGAAAAGTCAAAACAGGATTCCCTGTGAGGCTGAACGGTATGGTGTACGAAATCGTGGCTTTCCAATATGGAACCATTTGTCCATTGATTTCAATTGGCTCATGATATAGATTATGTCGGAATGGCATTGCAGGGGTGACAGGAAATATCCAAAAATCAATGCTGTCAAATAACTCTTCGAACTTATTCATCACGATTTTTCTTTCCCTTGTCTTCAATTCCATATTGGAATTGGAGACGTCTTTTTCTTCTTCAACTAACTTAATGAAACGCTGTCCAAACCAATTGTACAATGTTTTCATTTCCTTGTAAAGTTCTTTGTCCAATATTTTCTCTTCAACCTCATAACCGCTGTTCGTGAGTATTTCCTCAAAATTGGCTATTGACTCTACAATTCTTTTGTCTGTTGGAATAAAATCCAATTGTGGTGTAACAGCAACATTGACATTCCTCAAATAACTGGATGGCAATTTGAAGTTTGGTAGCCGTTCTGCATACTCTGTTTTGGGGGTAAACAGAACTTTTGCTTGGTAAATGAGATCATCAACTGTCCTTGCCATGGGTCCAACAGTCAGGCATTCATAATAACCCTCATCCCTTACTTCAATTATGTCATTGGGGGATTTCCCATATGAAGATTCAGTCAATAGGAAAGAAGATTTTTCATAGCCGTTGATCTGCATCATCTTCTTCACTAACTTCTCAGAATTGAATGGAGGAAAATGCCCCAGTGTTGAAACTCTACCTTCTGTTGGCTTCAATGAAGAGATGCCACAATATGAGGCGGGTATCCTTAATGATCCTGCCAAATCACTCCCAATGCCTGCATGGGCAAAAGCAAGGGACACTGCCGCCGCTACTCCGCCACTAGAACCTCCTGCTGTAAAATCCAAGTTCCATGGGTTGCCGCATATCCCTGTTAAATCATTAAATGTCTGAACATCAAGAGCAAATTCAGGAACTGAGGCCTTTCCCATAATAAGGGCGCCGTGATCATCCAAAAGTCCTATCAGAGGTGAATCAACGGTATTAAATAATCCTGCATATCTTAAACTCCCTGCCGAAGTAGGTAGGTCTTTTGTCAAAAATACATCTTTCACAATTGTGGGGACTCCAAAAAGAAATCTTGAATGAAGAACGTTTGGGGTTGATGAGAAAATATGATTATATTCAAATGCATCCATGTTGCTATCGTGGTTAATGCTTGCCATAGCCCTGACCAAGGGATTATATGTTGCTATTCGATTTGATGCGGCAGTTTCTATATCTGATATCGCTAAAATCTTTCTTGCAATTAAGTCTCTTAAATGCCTGATCGTTATCAACACCTGTCTTAAATAAAGCCATTAAAAAAGTCTGATGATTATTTGACAATTTTTAGATTATTGGTCTCTCCGATTGAAATAAATTGACAGATACGAGGCTATTACCAAGATAGCGCTTCCCAATAAGAAATTTCTTGACAAATCCCTTCCAAATAAAAAATAGTCCGAAAGGAATGGGGGAATATTTTGAAGCAAAAGCAAAACTGATCCAGTAACTGCTGATATGTCCTCTAACGCGGCAAAGTATGCGAAATACGAAATCAAGGTTGAAAATACAATTAATATTCCCAAAATCAAAATTATTTCCTGTGAATAGTGTATGGATAGTTTGTCTGTATTCGAAATCAATAACCCGCCACTGACAAATGTGACAAACCATAGAACAATCAATAAAAGGGCAAAATTGTCTACATCATTGTCTTGTGCAAGCAACGAGGAATAAACAATATAGAACGCGAATCCTAAACTTGATATGGTTGCCGCCATCAACCCCCAAAACAAATCAGAAGTAAAATCCAAGTTTCCCAAGTCTGAAATCAGAAAAACGCCTGAAAAACCAAAAAATGCAATAAATACATTCCTTGCTTGAAATTTTTCCTTGGCAATGAAAGGTGTGATGAATGGGACATAAATCAAATAGGACTTTGTAACAATTGTGGAAAATGAAGGTATTACAAACAATTGGCTAATGTATTGGAAAATGATGGCAATTGACTGAAATAGTGCCAAAAGGTATGTTCTTTTCATTCCAAGAAGCCGCTTGACTTTTTCAAGATATCCATCCATAAGAAGAATTGGTGACAGAAACAAGGCAGAAACAAAAAATCTCAGGAATATGAATGTATAGACGTCAATCTGGGTTAATGCAATGTCAATCAATATCGGGGCTATGCCAAAACCCAAAATTGGAAATGAAATGAAAAAGTATCCTCGCAAAGATGATTTCTCTTGACTCAATACAGCATTGGTTATTTACATGCTTAATTCAATTTTGAATGAGTCCCAACATTTTTAGTGCAAGTTTAGGATTAAGGGAAACAATGAACGAATTCAAGCTCTGGTCTACCGCCCTTGAATGGTTGAAACAAGGAAAAAACCCTGTAATGGTAATTATTGCTGAAACCAAGGGAAGCTCTCCTGGAAAGGCAGGATTCAAGATGGCGGTAAACATGGATTCAGAGTTTGTTGGAACTGTCGGTGGTGCAATTTTTGAAGCAAATATTATCAAATCACCTCCGATCAACAAAAAACCGTTTCTGAAAAAATACGTGCATAATCCCAATGCTCCTCCTGACAAACGATCTGGATTGAATTGTGCGGGAAGTCAACAGACAATTTTTTTCCCTCTTACTCAAAAGGAAGTTCCCATTTTAGAGGAAATTGTTGATGCAATTGAAAAATCAATCCCTTCAAAATTAACTGTTACTGAAAATTCATTGGAAATTGAAACATTGAACAATCTAGAAAATATTAAGAGAACTCCTGAACTTACGTTCACAAGCAATAAATGGATATATTCGGAAATAGTTGGTTTCCCATATGCAATCTATATTTTTGGAAATGGACACACTGGTATTGCCCTAAGTCAAGTGATGAAAAACCTTGGGTTTAAAGTCATCTGTATTGACAACCGAGAAACAACCCTTGAAAATCCATTTGCAGATAGGATTGAAATCGGTGAATTTGCATCCATTGCAAAGAATATCTCGTCAACCCCAAGAACTTTTGTTGTAATTTGTACTTATTCAATGGAAACTGACACTGAGGTTCTTCAAGCACTTCTCGACAAAAACATTCCCTATATCGGTCTAATGGGAAGCAAAGCTAAACTTGAAAAAATCAAGAAAAGGATCGGAAAAGCATTTCCTGGTAATGTTCATGCCCCTGTAGGCATTCCAATCAATGATGAAACCCCTGCCGAAATCGCAATAAGCATTGCCGCGGAGATAATTCATATCAAAAATAGCCGCTGATGTGAATTTCAACCATTAAGTTTTATTATACTTGGTTTCTAATAAGTAAAATGAATCCCCAAAGTGCAAATGGATTTTGGTTGAATGACTCATTCATAGAATTCAATGGTAACTTAAACATGACTTTGCTTGACTTTCTCAGATATTCACAAAATCTGCGTGGCACAAAAATTGGATGTAGGGAAGGTGATTGCGGTGCCTGTGTTGTCATTCAGGGCAAATTTTCAAATGGAAATATTAAGTACCAACAGATTGTTTCTTGTCTTACTCCAATGGGGAATGTTATCGGAACGCATATCCTGACAATAGAGGGAATTAATTTACCTAATCAATTGACACTCCCCCAAAAGTCCTTGATGGAAACAGGCGGAACACAATGTGGATTCTGTACTGTGGGATTCATAATTTCATTGACCGCATATTGCATGAATGCAAATGAATTCAACCGAGAAAATGCAATCAAGGCTATTGACGGAAACATTTGCAGATGTACAGGTTATAAGTCAATCATCCGTGCTATAGATATCATCAATTCAAAATTACAAGAAATTGATCTAAATCATAGACTTGAACAATTGGTTCAAGCCAATGTGATTCCAATATCCGTAATCAAAGTTGCTAAGCAGATGGAAAGGATATCTCCCCCATCAACAAATTCAAATGCATCAACAGTAGTGGGTGGAGGAACAGATCTTTTTGTAATGAAGAGACTTGAAATGCTTGATAAGGATGCAAGGTATATTTTACCACTTTCCATGTCAGAAGAGAAAATCATTGAAAGAGATGGAAATATCGTTGTCCATGGATCAACAACTGTAACCGAGTTTGTTGAATCACCACTCATACAACAAACTATCCCCAACATTAAAAAAATAGCAAAACTTATCTCAAGCACCCCTATCAGAAATATTGCAACAATCGCTGGAAACTTCGTGAACGCATCTCCAATCGGTGATTTGAGCATTTTATTCTTGGCGTTGGATGCAGTCTTGGAAATTAAGGGTCAAGAAGGTATTCGGCAGGTTCCATTGAAAGATTTCTTTTTACAATATCGTAAGGTTGACTTGAAAAAAAATGAAACAATCCAGTATGTTTCATTCAAAAAGAAAAATCCTTGGCATCTCAATTTTGAAAAAATAAGCAAAAGAACCCATTTGGACATTGCTTCCGTCAATTCTGCAATGTCTCTTGAAATTGAAGGGGATACCATAAAAGAAATCCATCTTTCTGTCGGTGGCGTAAAGGAAATCCCTCTATACCTGTCCCGAACAAACCAATTCCTTGCTGGAAAAAAAATAGATCAAAACACAATAATCCAAGCTCTAGAACAAATCCAGAATGAAATAAAACCCATAAGTGATATAAGGGGAAATGAACTATATAAACGCTCTTTGGCATCGAATCTTTTCATAAGCCACCTGATGGAACTTTCTGTTCTAGATGACAAGAATCAAATCGTGCAGATTATTCCCCAATCCATTAAAATATCTGAAATTCACCATTCAAGACAAGCTAATGGAGGTAAAGCCAATGCTTGAAAAACTGAAAACCAAAATCAAGGAAATAAAAAACATTGATTCTACAGGTCATGTCACTGGTCGTTCAATGTATGTTGATGATATCATAGAAAGAGCTGATACACTCTTTGCTGGTGTTTTGACCTCTCCTGTTTCCAAGGGAAAAATTGTCCAAATCAATGTGGATAAGGCCCTTGAAATTGATGGAATCAATTGTATACTTCTTGCAACTGATATTCCAGGTGAAAACCAAATTGGAGGAATTTTACCTGATGAACCCCTTTTGGCTGAAAATGAAGTCCATTACATGGGTCAACCAATAGCTGTGTTGGTTGGAGAAGACGAAAACTGTATTCATAAGGCAATTTCCCTAATTGATCTGGAAATAGAAAAGGAAATTCCCATAACCGATCCAAAAACTGCTTTCCAAAAGGGCAAAATTCTGCTTCCACCTCGAACCTTCAGATTGGGAAATACCGAAGAGGAATTCTCGAAAAAAGACCTTGTCATTGTGGAAGGCTCTTGCGATATAGGTGGACAAGAGCATTTGTATCTTGAAACACAAGGCGCATATGCCATTCCCAAAGAAAAGGGAATCTATGTAATTTCCTCGACACAGAGCCCAACCGCGGTTCAAAGAACAATTGCAAAAGTCTTGGGGTGGTCAATGCACCAAGTTGAGGTTGACGTTACACGACTAGGTGGCGGATTTGGAGGGAAAGAGGATCAGGCAACTCCATGGGCTTGTATGGCTGCATTAGCTGCGGTTCGTATGAATAAACCTGTAAAATTAATTCTAGACAGATATGTTGATATCAGAAGCACAGGCAAAAGACATCGATATATGGCTGATTACAGGATTTGCTCAACAAAAGACGGAATGATACAAGCATATGAGGTCATGTTTTATCAAGACGCAGGTGCCGCGGCAGACCTCTCCCCCGCAGTCCTTGAACGCACTTTATTCCATTTCACCAATGCTTATTTCATACCAAATGTGACTGCAACAGCTGTGAGCTGTAAAACCAATCTTCCCCCAAATACAGCATTCAGGGGATTTGGTGGACCACAAGGGATGTTCGTAATTGAAGCTGCAATTACACGTCTTGCAGACAAACTGAAACTCCCAAGAGAGGAGGTTCAAAAGAAAAATCTCCTAAAGGAAAATGACCTCCTCCCTTATGGACAAATAGTGAGAAATGTCAAAACCAACCTAAGTTGGGATACATTAATTACAAACTTTGATATAAACAAAAGAATTGCATCTATAAATAAATTCAATGAGGAGAACAAACTTAAAAAGAAAGGATATGCATTCATGCCCATTTGCTTTGGCATTTCATTTACAAAAACGAGCTTGAACCAAGCATCTTCCCTTGTCAACATTTATTATGACGGAAGTGTTGGAATTTCTACAGGTGCCGTCGAAATGGGTCAAGGAGTCAATACCCGAATTGCCCAAGTTCCTATGACTGTTTTCAGCCTCCCTCTCAATAAAATAAAAATTGAAACAACCAATACCACCCGTATAATCAACACCTCTCCATCCGCCGCAAGCTCCACTGCTGATTTAAATGGAAAGGCAACAGAACTGGCATGCATGACTCTAAAGGAAAGACTTTTGCAATTTGCATCGGAACTGCTGGAAACCCCTATGGAACAACTGGATTTTGAAGATCTATATGTTACCAATAATAATCAAAAAACCTCCCTTTCTTGGGACGAGCTGATTTCAAAAGCTTATGAAAACAGAATCAGCCTTTCAGAAAAAGGATTTTATGCAACTCCTAGTATCCATTTCGATTCTTCCATCGAAAAAGGTCATCCATTTGCATATCATGTTTACGGCACTTCATTCCATGAAGTGACAATTGATGTCGTTAAAGGTACATATTCATTGGATTATGTTGCTGTTGTCCATGATGTCGGTAAATCCATGAATAAATTGATTGATCAAGGGCAACTGGAAGGTGGATTGGTTCAGGGAATTGGATGGATGACACTGGAAGAACTTCGTTATTCTGATGAGGGTAGACTTCTTTCCAATTCGTTGTCAACCTATAAGGTGCCTGACATCTATTCCATCCCCAAAGTACTTGAAACAATGTTCCTTGAAGACCCTGAACCTCATGGACTTCTAAAATCAAAGGCAATTGGAGAACCCCCCCTTATGTATGGAATAGGGACATATTTTGCATTGCTCAATGCCATTAATCAATATACGGGAAAATTACCTAATACAATAATTTCCCCAATGACACCTGAACGGCTATTTACCTTCCTCCATTTATCGCGCCATCATCCTTAACCGCATTTCCAAGGTTTCTGGCGTTTCATTCATGAAATCTCCAATGAATCCCCGTGTTGATAGACTTCTTGGATCTATCTCTTTTTCTTTCTTGGATTCAGAGATTGATGCCATCAGCATCTCCGCCAACTTTTTCCTTAGCATCGGGTTCTGATGCAATTCTTCCATTAATTTTACTGCAATGCTACCATCATCCATATTCCATCGCTTATATTTAGTGTAAACTTGCTATTAAGTCTATCTACCAGAAAATTCAAAGTGCCATGATCATTCCTGCGCCGATTACCATTAAAATCATCCCTGGAATACGTTCCTTGACCCTTTCATGAAGAAACTTTTTTGCTAGATACGCCGTTACAAATGTTGATAGCAAACTCAAAGGTTCTGCTACTGTAACTTCCAGATTAATTATTGCAATCAATAAAAACAGGTAACTCCAACCATTCGTCAATGATGCCGCAAATATGACTTTGGGTTTAGAATTGAGTAATTCTTTGATTATCCAACCATTCCTACGGTAAACAACTACCAATAGCAAAAAAAATCCGATCAGAAAATTTGTCAACCATGCATATAATATCTCATTTACCTCTTGAATTATCAGTGTATCCAATGTCCTGCCGATGGCTATGAAAAAAGACCCCAAAATCATGAAAAGGGACGCTTTTGAGGATTTTACGGTTTGAAGTTTTGTCCATAGATTTCCCTCATGAAGTAAAAATACTCCTATAAACATTCCTATAGCACCAACAACTCGAAAAATTGTAATGTGGTCTTCCAAAAACAAATATCCAAGAAACATCAACCAAAGGATTGATGAATTATACAAAGGTGCAACCAATGAGGCGTCACCAACTGAAAGTGCTTTAACATAGGCAAAAAATCCCAATGAATAACTCAAAGAACTCAACAATGCAAGAAGCATAAAATGACTTGATATGAAATATGCCGATTTAGGAATAAAAAACAATACTGGTGCCAACAAAATCCCAGCCAATAAAAAGAAAATCGTGGAGACCACAACAGAATCAAATTTTTCCAGCTTTTTCAAAAATATCCGTTCAGATCCCAACAACAATATCCGTGCAGATAACGCAAAATACCCAACTATCATTGATATTTTTTTTCATAATGGGATTTATCTATTGTAGTCTCGGTAATTTCAATTCACTAAATTTATGATGCTTAATTGTGTATCTTTATGATTATTTTTTATTGAATCATCACTCGAAAAATTAATCAGTATATTATTTTCCCCTATTATGTGCTTTCTTTCGATGAATTAATTTTTTATATTCAATTATTGGGCACTTTCTTTTTCATTGCTTCTTTCTTCTCAAGCATCATTCTCTACAAGAAATATCGG
>WAKA01000130.1 GCA_015523565.1 Candidatus Heimdallarchaeota archaeon
TCCAACGTACAATTCCAATGTTTGGTTAATTTTAAATATAACTGCAATCATAAATATGGTCTTTATAGTGGTCGTTGTTACAGCAGAGTTCTGGAAAACCAAAAAAATTGAGCCATTGTTGATGCTTATTGGAATTTCTGATTTGTTTATTGCAATTTTATTTTCATTGGTTTCTGGAGGATTTCTTGCTACATTCAACTTTAATGGAATTAAAGAGCAAGATCTTTTGAACAGTTCAATAATAGCTTCTCAACTTCTATTTTCTATTTTGATCTTAATTTATCCGCTAATACTCATGAAAATCCTTTCTCCGAAAAAACCAAAAAAAGATGAAACCTTTGCTATGTATCAAGACAAGAAAAACAAACAAGGAAAGAAAAATAAATCTACACAACATAAGAATGTTAAAAAATCAAATAACAAAGAACGGAGGGATTACAAGACAGAAAAAAAACATGCCGCTGTCAACACTAAATCACGCAAAAGGAGGACAATCAAATGAATAGCCCTGACCAATCCAAAAGCTACATCCTTGCTACTCTGAAACTATTTCTTTCAAAAGACCTTATTATTACATATATTTTGTTGCTTCTTTATTATACTATCTCCATATTAATAGATAGAATTCCACTCAACAACAACGAATTGGCAAGGGTATCAACCATCTTAAGCTTGATCACTTTTATTGTCTTCATGATATCATGGTTCTTTTTCAGAAGATCTTTGAAATTTAGGGATCAAGTATTCATTTTTGGAAGATCTGGTGCTGGTAAAACCACATTTTTATTGGGTCTTTGGAGAATTACCAGGTCTGAACATTTTCGCGGAATCAAAAAAGACCCTGGAAATCCGGATTTAAACATAAATCCTGTAGATATTCCTAACTATGTTAGATGGAACATAGAAACAGAGGATTATCTCGAAAAAAAACATGGCTCAATTTTGAGAGGTGAAAGCCAACAGGGTACACAAGACATCACAATCTTTGAATTTGAAATAGGTGGTCTAAAAATTCTCACAGCAGATTACCCTGGGGAATTCTCGAACATATTTGGTGATAAGGCTCAATATAATATGCTAATGCAGCAAATAAAATCGAAATATGATCCAGACACTGTCAAGAAGATACTGAAAACATTGAAACGTCAAGACAACCAAGCCAATGTCCTTTTCCTTATAGACGGAGAATATATTGACCCCAAAACAGGAAAAGTCAAGCCGTCCCAAGTTGACGAGTTGGATATTGATATCAAGAGTCTTGCAGTCGCAATTTTTGCCCAAGATGAAAGGGCGAGATATGAAGATATTGACCTTGATGATTGGAGAATGAAACGGCTGAAAATGAAATTGTGTGTTGTGATTACAAAAGCCGATTTATGGAAAGATGGATACATAAGGTATCATAATTCATTGGATGAAATATTGAATGAAAGGGGTTTTGAAAAATTAAAGGAAATAATCGACATTTTTGACCAATATAAAATAATTGCAAGTTCATCATATGGTGACCAAGTATACCAAAACAATTTTGGTGATTACCTATATCATGAAAAGTCTCAACCATGGGGTATTGTTCAACCCTTTCACTTTTTTGAATATGGTGATTACTCAAACGAATTGATATACAATACATTTGGGTTGCCACCAAATAAAACAAAGTTTTTACAAAGACTCTTGATTTTCATTATTTTCTTGTTGCTCTTTATTCCACCATTCAAGGAGGTTATTCATTGGGTATCGGAAGCATTAAAAACGTTTTAGTCCTGCTATTCCCTTTTTCTGTAATCTTTGGGATTGGTGTCAATGTAGCATATTACGTGCTTTATTATAAGCAAATGATCCCTCCAGATTATTTGTTATTTGCAAGAAGTGGTGTCGTCTTATTGGTCATCGTTTCCTTTTCTGGTTTTCTTATGAAAAACATATTTGCCACAAAGCCTGTCTATATAATTGGTGGGTCTGGAAGTGGAAAAACACACTTTCTTATGGCCATATATAGGCAAATGGTCGATTTCAAGGACAAGGAATATGACAAGGGATATCCCGATCTTCAAATTCATAGAATCAAGAAGCCAAAATCTTATTATTTCTCAAAAGAGGCAAGAAGCTATTTTCAGCAACTTAGAAATCCTTTTGCTGGAACTGCTCAAATTACAGAAGTTTTTTTCAAATTGGGGAATCTTGAAGTGGATACTATGGATTATCCTGGAGATATTACCAGAACGACTGGAGATATTGATGAAAATGCTAAACGTTTATTGTTGCAGCAACAAGAGGAAAATTTCAAGAAATATTTCAAAACAATAAAAGAGAATAGGAAAAAGGCCAACTTCATTCTATTGATGGATCCAACTTTTATCACCGAGGATGGAGACATCAAAACTGGTGATGTGCTTTCCTATGAAAATGAACTCAAAGTGGATTTAAGATCAATGGTGATGGCGATTTTTGGATTGGATTATAAGAATACATTTGAAGATGCCGCTAAATATTTCAGGAAATATGAGGACAATCCCCTAAAAAATCGAATTGTATTTATGATAACCAAAGGCGATAAGTTTGCGGACAAGCTAGTTAAAAAAGGATACAAAAGCATGGAAGAGTTAATGAGAAACGATGCATTCAATTTTCTCAGAAAACTTCGGATGATATTACCCGACAGTATTGTCATGGTTTGTTCTGCATTCGGTGATAAGGGTGCCTATTTTGACCCACGAGCAAATGTCGAACATTTCTATCCTGACAGTGAACCTTGGGGAATCATTCAACCCTTTCATTTCATAGAGATGGGATCAAAATTAAACAATCCAATCTGGATGGATTTGAACATCAATCCGACAGGACAGAAAAAAATTAGGTTTTGGATGAACTTTATTGTGTTGATATCCACTTTCGCAATTTGGTTTACATCAATTATTGGTGGCTAACATGCTTTGCAACAATTGTGGAACAAATGTTGTTGGTCTAAACAAATGTCCAATTTGTGGGTCTCCAATTGAAAATAGTCCAAAAGCTAATGTTAAATCACCAATGAAGAGACTTTGGCAGGAGAAAGTCCAAAAATGTAAGTATTGTAATTCTCCAACCCCTCCTTTAACAAATTGCCTTGTTTGTGGTCAATTACTAAAGTAGCTGATGAAATATGGCGTATTCATAAATCTGATTGCATTCTTCCTCTGAAATCTTTATTTTAAGTAGATTTTTTAGGCTTCTAATGGCAAATTCAAAATGTTTTTCTTTCTCAAGATGACTGTATCTTGGATCCAGCATTGATTTTTTGATATAATTCAAAACAATGGCATCAATTGTCTGTGGGAATATGTCTTCAGTTGAAATTGTGAAATATTTGGGAATTTTCCTTTCATATACCACATTAAGTTCAGATTCGGAAATGAGGATATCTTGGATGATTTGCAATATTTTTATTTTGTGAGCCTCTGTAAGACTATCATTATTTGATAGGAAGAATCCATGCATAAATTTATTGAACCAGCCGATTTCGATCATATTTTTTGGTGCACGCATCAGATACCTGTTGACAGCAATTTGAAATTCCTTTTTCATATAGTTCCTGAAATTTGTCAAGAAGATGTCTTTTGAATAAAAAACAATTGCTGGAAATAAAGTTCTTGAATCAAATATTTCAACTGAAATGCCATTTTTCTTTAACTTCCTCTTGAATCTTCTTCCAATACTGAAATCACTGGATTCAAATGTACCAAAAAAGCCTCTATAGTCATTGACCTTTTCAACAATATCTATAACTTCCATCAGACATCATCACCCAACAAATAATATACAACTGCATTAGTTTCTGGATCCTCACCAAACCAAACCATGTTTTTTTCAGTCAAATAATTCAACATCAAATTTACGCGTTCAGGTGACCATGAGAGTTCCCTTACAATTTCATTGAGATACAAACGACCACCATATTTTTCAAACAAATCCAATACTTTCTTGATTTTCGTTGAATCGTAAATGTCCATTGAATAAACAATTTTTTGATTGGCTTCTTCCATCAGCAAGACCAGTTGCTGACTGTTAAGGAAATTAATTAATTGCTCAAACATATCAAGGTCCATGCCTTCAAATTCTTCATAATGTGTTCTCAATTCAAGAAACAATTGACTAAAGCTTATTTCACTTAGATTGTTCTTTTCAAGAAATTCTGTAATTATGTATGCCAAATTAAACATTCTCGCTTGATTGCTTTTCAGGAGATACTTGACATCTCCCATTTCATCAATTGTCTGAACAATTTCTCCAGAACCCACCAATTTTTTCAAATGCATGGCCACATCATTTTGCTTGACTTTTGGATTATAGATTTTAACAGCATTAAAAATCTCTGTCAATGACATTTCATTCAATTTGCTTTCTTCCATCACTGTCATGATCAAATTATCCAAAGGCAATTTTGTTTTCTTTTGGACTTTTATTGGGGGCAAATCAATCTTAACTTCTTGACGAATTGGTTGTCTTGTTGAAACACCAGTAGTTCTATATTCAATTATTTTCTTGAAATCAAACTGGTCACTGAACTTGATATTATCTAGTCTAAATTTTGGAATTTTGGTTTTCAACCCACCATCATTCCAAATAATTTCAATTTCAGGCAATGACCTATCGGTGGGAAATCTCTTCAATTTAAATTTAAATTGAAGTAATTTTGATTTTCCAAACCTTTCAATTTCTTGAAAACCTAAATATTCGAGAATGTCATCCTTCATTTCTACAGACGATACTTTTAACTGATCGGGAAGCATATAGTAGACAAGAATATCTCTTTCTTTCATTGGAATGCTTTTGCTTCCTGAAGGAAACATTATCCATCTTGAAATCTTTTGACCAACTATTTCCTTTATGAATTTTGTTTGTTTTTCTTTCATTCTAAGAAATGTGCAAAGAACGATTTTCAGGAAATTTGCATGATCTGGATTATTCATGACATCTCTTTGTGAAACCTTATTTTTCACAAACAGTGGTGATGGAAGAACCAATATTGGTACATTTTGCATGAAAAATGAGAAAACTCCAGAGTATGATGGCGAAATATTTGATATCAAATATTTATAAATTCCCTTCTTATTCTCTATAAAATATTCATTTCCAATAAATGGGATTTTCGTTGTGAACCATAAAAACTTGTTAGTCACCTCCCTCTCTTTTACACGCATTGTCACAAATTTTTTTGTATTTGGGATTTTTAAATCACGAGGGTGGAATAAATCATAAGAAAATGTTACTACTGGTATTTGATATTGCAATAATGGTCTTATAATGGGTGGATTCTCACGATACCTTTTATCTGGCAAAATCAAATGAAAATATCCTTTAATCTTATTTTTGTGCTGTCTAATGAAATTTGGATTTGCAGGATTAAGTGGAACAATCTCACTGTCTATTTCTTCTAATAGCTTTCGGAAAGAACTATATGCCCTGTTATTTATAAGCTGAAACATGACTTGATTTGCAATTATCATGTTATTGTCCACCCAATCATATTATATCTGTCTCTTATACACATCTGAC
>WAKA01000131.1 GCA_015523565.1 Candidatus Heimdallarchaeota archaeon
CAAGAACCATGTCGCAATGGACAAATAAAAACACCGCGTCTTGGCAATACTCAATATCCGATTGGATTGCTGTAAAGCCAATGAAACCATCCTTGACAGGCACTCGTTCCTTCAATGCATGTACCGATTGCGGAACGGATATTGTGGATGGTGCAAAAAGTATGATCATGAAAATAACACTTGACAGCTTTTTGTTAAGCATAATTTGTGCGAAAAAAAACTATAAAAAATTTTCGATTGTACCTTAAAAATGCGACAGAGTTGGGAAATAGAACCAAACAATCTATTTTTGACATAGATTACCTTTAATCCAAATTTTCAATGTTATATAGTAAAAAGAAAACAAAACATTTGCATGCATGGTAAGATAAAAGGGAAGTTTATGAGGTAAATTTTTCAAATGATGCGTTGTCCCATTTGTTTATTGAAATTCCTTATGAGGAATCCCTTTTCATTCACATTGGGACAAAAACGAGCGTTATGAGTTCCTGCTTAAAATGTGGTCTTCTTCCCTCACTGAAGTGGCGGGCAATAATGTTAGACCATGTCTCTTCGGGGCTGTTCCTGGCTGTTGCAATGATCTATAGCATCAATAGGTTTCTCCATCCCTTTTATATTATAGGTTTCCTGATGAATCACTGCATCTCGAGGCAATCCTAGTTTCCTTGGTTTGACCCGCTTTTGATCTAATCAACCGATAGCCAATCCAAAGACTTCATAGGCTCCTTCAGGAAGCTCAAAGATACAAGCGACTTCAAGGGAATTGTTCCTGATTCCTCCGACCATGGTAAAACCTTGCTGAAAATTTAGAGAACTTTCTTGTCTCATCAGTTGATGCAGCCTTAGTCGGAATGACCCTTCAATGATTCCAATACTGACTTCATATGAGCAATTTGAATTGTGGATTTCTTGAGGGGTTGGATTTGACTAGTTATACCATTTTTGAAGTTTCCTGATTTCACTTTTGAAAAATATTTTTCGATATAGGATGAGATTCAAAACTTTCTCTGTTTTTTCGTTTTATGACAAATATCATTGTCATTGTTCCCATTCCCAATATGAAAAATGAAACTGTAATGGGGACGGAGTTTGATGATGATCCAAATGTAGAGGCATCATTATCTAGCCATGTGAAGAAACCTAAGTAAATTGACATTGTAACCTCTATGCTTTGGTTTCCAAAATAGTACACAGCCAGCTTGAAAACATTGGGATCATCCATAAATGTTCCATTTTCACTTTTAACTGCAAATGGATAGTTTATTCCTTTTGATCTCTTAAATGATTTAAAAATGATGACACCAAGATCATCGGTTCCGTTATTGTTCCCCTCTGGCGTGGATGCGGGAACTCTGTCTTCATTGTAAAAGAGAACTGCGCTGAACTGATCCCAATCAATGTCCGTCTCATTTTCAAAGACAATTGACATGCCGTCAAAGGTCATGTTCCGAACCGTATCATTGGCAGAATAAATGAATTCCTGAATTCCCGGTTTATCAAATGAAAATGAAGTTCGGTCAATAAGGGGATGATTGTATCCAACTGTAGAAGTTGTTGTTATCAACATGCAAAATATAAGAAATGCAAATGTCTTTTTGATCATGTTATCACCTTTAGAAAAAGCTCCCAAGAGAAGCAGCCATGGGTCAAATGAATGACATCCACACCACCATTGAAATCTTTGGTTAGATAGGCCAGAATTTCAATGTTTATGCAATAGAGTGGGGAAGTCAATTCCTGCCAATCGCGAACTGAAAGACCATCGTCCATAATGACCACTGTTCCCTTGAATTCACCGTCAGATGGCAGTGAATCAAGAACCATGTCGCAATGGACAAATAAAAACACCGCGTCTTGGCAATACACAACATCCGATTGAATTGCTGTAAAGCCAATGAATCCATCCTTGACAAGCACTCGTTCCTTCAATGCAAGTGTCGATTGTGGAACGTATATCATTGGTGATACAAGAAGCATTATCATAAATATTACACATGACTGCTTTTTGTAAAGCACGATTTGTACGAAAAAAAAATAAAAACTTTTCGATTTTGCCTCAAAAATCAACAAGGATTAGCATAAAGGAATAAATAAACCATTATGATGAGGATTGCCCTTACTATAAATTTTCAGATTTATAGGACAAAAAGAAAACAATATGTTAATTTTATGGATAACGTAAAATAAGAAAAATACATCATCTTCTCAAGTCATGAAATTTTGCAATAATGGATTCATCTTCTTGTCCTTTCGTCAAAAAAGGTTTATCAAAGGTAAGTTTTCAGGGTAATCATGGCATTTGCGCAAGAAAGGATACAATTCAATTGGCTCCTGTCCCGCAATCGTGATCTTGCATATTATATTGGTTCCGCCCTTGTTGGATGGTTCTATGTTCTCATTATCACCTATTCTGTCCGTTTGCTGGACAGTCCCCTTACAGATCCATTCACGACACTGTCAATTGGGAAATGGACTATCCCCTTGACGTTGGAGGTCCTTGTCGTGTTTTCATGGGCATTTCTACTTGATGCGCCCCATCTTTGGGGAACTCTTGCACGAACTTTTTTTGATCCAGATGAGTGGAGACAACGGAAAGGAGTGCTCATCAAGTCCTTTGTGTGGTTTCTTGTCGGTCCAGCAATGATAATTGGACCATACCTGATGGGAGACTTGCTTGCTGGTTTTGGGATAAATATTACACCACCCACTTTGGTTCTTGGTTCCATTGTCTTTCTTATTTTTTTCAGGCTTTGGGCATATTACCATGTGGTACGTCAGCATTGGGGGTTTTTTCGCCTCTACAAACGGAAGGCAAATGATTTTGATCCGTTCAGCGACAAGGTGGACACATGGTTCTTCAATCTCAGTCTTTACCTCCCTTTGCTGATTTTTTTGACCAGCACTTACTTTTATGAAACGCCGGGATTTGAATCCATCGATCTAGGTCTCAGATCGCCAATCCTCCCAAATGGTGCCAGTGTTGGAGGGATCCTGTATCCAATATTTTGGACTGCATATCTCTTGACCATAATTGGGTATTTTTTGATTCAAATCAGGTTATATATTAGGGGGTCTCCATTGAACGGTTCAAAGCTCATATATATGGCACTTATCGTACCGCTTCATCTTGTTGCCTTTTCCCATCCCATCCTTGTAGTGTTTGTGACGCCCATTGTCACAGTGGGTCATAACATCCAGTACCACGTGATTGTGTATGAATTTGCCAAAAAGAAATACAAGATGTCTGCGGATCCCAGATATCGTTTGGCTCGCCTTCTCTTCAAAAACATCTTGGTTTATCTGCTCTTTGGGCTAGCATTTACCTTTCTATTCTATCGAGGGCCATTCATCAAATTCATGGAAAGTGTCACAGGATTGGCATTGGATGGGTTACTCTTCAATTCCATTGGAATGATGGCAGGAATAAGACATCCAGAACAACTCAATCTTGGGCAGAAAGTGTTTGCCTCATTCTTGCTCGGTTGGGCAATGCAACATTATTATTTGGATTCTAAAATTTGGAGAGTTTCAAGGGATAAGGGACTTCGAAAGGCTTTAGATCTTGAGGAATCCCCTTAGGATTAAATTCATATTCCACAGGGAGTCCCATCATGAAGTTTTTGGAATAACAGAATGAATTTGGTTTGACTAGCCGAATACCAAACCTCAAGAAAGCCGTAGACCCAATTGGACATATGAAATCAGTCATGCAAACACTAAAGGATCATGTCAGCATTCGTGAGTTCATTGACAAACCCATCGAGGATGACCTACTAATGGAACTAATTGATACAGCCCGCAGATCACCCACAAGTAGCAACATGCAGGCATACTCATTTGTAGTGATTAGGGACAGGCAACGAATCAAGCACATTGCATCTCTTGCAGGCAACCAAAAGTGGATAGAGAATGCCGCGGCGTTCATAGCAATTTGTGCAGACACATACCGATTACAAAAGGCCGCAGAAATCCATGAAAAAAATCTTGCCAAGAATTTTGAGAACTTTCTGGTCTCATCGGTTGATGCAGCGTTGGTCGGGATGTCCCTCAGTTTGGCCGCGGAATCGGTAGGATTGGGAACCACCATGGTCGGAGGGATAAGAAACAGACCAATTGAAGTTGCACGTTTCTTGGAGCTTCCCGAAGGTGTCTATGTAGTCTTTGGATTGGCTATCGGTTGGCCTGATTGGCAACGAGTCAAACCCAAAAAACCCAGATTGCCTCAAGAAGCGGTGACCCATCAGGAGACCTACAGTGCAAAAGGATTGGAAAAACATATCGAAGATTATGATCATGTCCTCTATGACTATTATACGATGACAGGAAGAAAAAGTCCAAAAGCGGCATGGTCAGGCATCATCGCCCGTCGTTTCAGTGAGGGAAGAAGACCACATCTCAAAAAAGATCTCGAAGAACTCGGTTTTATTCTTAAGTGAAGATCAAAGAGTTATCAATGGAATCAGAGATTTTGCCCATAAATGCTGGAAACACATCAACTTGAGCCTTGATATCACCAAGTTCACACATTTTATATTATTAAGTTAAATTAATTATTGTTTTCTTTTTTATCCATAATTATGAAAATTTGAATAGAAACAATCATTTAGGGAAAATAGAGGATCTGTTTCTTTTTATCTTATTTTCGCACAATTTTAAGACACAACCGTAATTTTTTAATATGTTTTTTTTCTCACAAATTATGCTTTCTATAAAGCTATCAAGAGTGATTTTCATAATCATACTTCAAAAACAATTTATGTTATCCGTTCTTTGATAAGGGTTCCTTAACATGGAAAGGACATGACAACCATGCTTGGTAGCTTTATTTAGAAGGTGTCAAACATGACCAAAAAGACATTATCAATTTTCATTCTTGGTTTGTTGGCAATAACCTCTGTGTCTGTGGCTCGAAACCTTGGTTCATCAAAGGAAGTTTGATCTATGAGAGGGTACAAGGATTCAGGGATTTGTCTATTATGCAAATGAGACTGTTCGGAACATGACCTACAATGACTTGGCATTAGAAGGCATTGAGCTGTCTTTAAAAACAAGACGAACATTGATTGGGATCAGTTCACGTTGGTTCTCTTTTATAATGAAGAAATAATTCCTGCCCCCACACCAGATCCAATGTCCTCGCCAGTTCAGATTTCAGTCACAATTATTATACTTGGAATAAGTCCCATGATATTCTTTTGAATTCGTAAAAAACAAAGTTAGTGCATGGACTTGGTCAGTTCATAATAATATGTGATGTATTTTATTTTGGGAATCATTGTTTCACAAGTGCACTTGCTTTGTTGGCTTCTTCTTCAAGTTTTTTAATGGCATTAGTGAGTTCCTCTATTGCCGCACTGGTTTCTTCTGCAGAAGAAGCCACTTCTTCAGATGATGCCGCAGTTTCTTCAGAAAGTGCAGAAATTTCCTCCATTTTTTGGGAAAGGGTGCTGAATGCATTGTTTAGCATTTCAATTGTTTGGTCAGTTACCTTTTGTATTTCTTCTGCGGCATTTTTTGATTCTTCAGACAATTTTCGGACATTTTCAGCAACAACAGCAAATCCCCGCCCGTAGTCACCTGCACGGGATGCCTCGATACCTGCATTGAGTGCCAAGATGTTGGTTTCGAGTGATATTTCATCTACAGTTTTGGAATTTGCGGAAATTCTTTGAGTTACCTGTTGTATGGTTTTGCTTGTGTTTTTGAGCGTATTGAACATTTCCTGCACTTTTTGTGCCTGTTCATTTGCCACGTCGGACATTGATTGACTGGTTGTTGCAACACTTTCGGAAGAGGTGTGAATCTCTTCTGCGGCGGCATATATTGTTTTTGCAGTGTTAGCTATGTTGGATGTAAGGTTAAGTTGGTCTATGAGATTTTTTGATTGGGTGAATATACTATTGAAATTATCAGCAAGTTTGGAAAAAGTTCTGTCTCCAACAATACGTTTATCGGTGATTTTGGTATCGAGATTTCCAGAGATGAATTCCAATGTGGCTTGATTGAATTTGTCAAAATAGACGTCAACTTCGACGAACAGTGACAGGACAATTCCCATGATTATGGGAAGTAGAATTACGGAAAGAATAATGAATCCTTGGAGAGAGGGATTTTCAAATTGGAAAAGAATGCCAAGGATATCGAAAATGTACAATCCAAGAGTCATTGCTAATATAGAGAAATGAAGGATTTGTCTGTACCTATAGTCATTGAATCCCATCCAAGGTAGAGGGATCAGAGTCAAAAGAACCAATGGGAAAAAATAGACAATTGCAAAGATTTGAATCTGTTCAGGAGTCCATCCTGCTGTCAAGTTAAAAAAGATGCCAAGTACAATTCCTAGAATCACAGTGAGCAGTCCAAGCAATTCAAGAATATTTACAATTGCAAGGTTGAATTTACCTATTTTTATGTGGGGTTTCAGGAAGAAATCAGAAAAAGCTTGATTAATAGCCATATTCATTTAATACAGGCACCAGACATATAAATATTCTTGACATATTGTTTGAATTTGTATAATCTAATGATAAATTAATAATTTTCTTGTTCAGGGATGGGAATCAAAGTCATTCCTTACCGTTTGGGGGAAGGATATAGCGATAGGCATTTACAGATCCACCCCTTCTTAGAGCGAAAAATGTGGAGGAAAGTTGAGTGAAACCTTTCCTTGCCCAATTGAGGAGGTTGAAATCATTGAGGCACGATTCGTCAACGTTCCTGAAGAGTTCGCAATAACTTTCCGCAAACCTTGCGAGGTTTTTGTATGCTTCGAAATATCCAGCAGTGCCTTTCATGGTATGGAAAATACGGAAAATTTCGCGATATCCATTAAGTCTAGTTTCAGGGGGTTCGATGGTTCGAAGTTGTTTCAAGGCGTGGGAATAGTTATCAAGCATAGACTCGAATTCTTCTATGAAGACAGAATGGAACTCCTCATAATGGGCATCGTCTGAGGTCATTCCAGTAGACATCAACTAGCATTTTACGCTAACATATTTATGGGTTTTGAAATTCTTTTGTGAATTGAAGAAAGTCGGTTGTCATTTTTTCCAAAGGATGTCAGAGATGCCATCTAGATGGTTAAAAAGCCGTGCCCAGACAAATAGCAAGTCGGACAGGCGGTTGACATATTTGAGAATTGTGGGATCAATGGCATTGGAATGGCTTAGTCCGACAATCCTTCTTTCAAATCTTCTTGCGACAGTTCTTGCAACATGTGTTTCTGCAGCGAGAGAAGTGCCCCCTGGAAGTATGAACGATTGAAGAGGGGAAAGGAGTTCGGATGCTTTGTCTATAAGTTTTTCAAGGTCCATGACCCTTTGTTCATCAAGAATTACATTTGGATTTGGTGATGCAAGGATAGAACCTATGGTAAATAGATCAGACTGGATTTGTAGCAGGCTATCCCTGATTTCAGAATAAGGGGGTTCATTTTTGAGATGAGATACAATGAGACCCAATATGCTGTTTAGTTCATCAGCGGTTCCGTAAGCCTCAACTCTTAAGTTGTCTTTGGGAACTTTTTCCCCTCCGAAAAGAGAAGTGTATCCTTGGTCTCCTTTTCTTGTGTAGATTTTCATGATGTGCAGAATTGAATGGATACCATAAAAAGGCTTGAGTTACCAGTTCAGTTGTTTGAATGCATTCAATATCTGTTCACCAGCATTTGCGGTCTTTACTCCCTTAATAGTCTTGACAAGCATTCCGTTTTCGTCAAAAAAGTGGATATAGCGTTTTGTCCCCATGAATTTCTTTCCGTAAAGAGTTCTTTCCCCAAACATGCCGAGTTTTTCCAAAAGCTCATGCTCAGGGTCGGAAATTAGTGGATATTCCAAGTTGTATTTTTCAGCGAATTCCCTGTTTTTTTCAACAGGGTCTGTAGAGATGCCGAAAATAAGCACGTTATGATTTTTGATTTGGGAGAAGCTGTCCTCAATTGAACACACTTCTTTTGTGCATCCAGGGGTGAATGCTTTGGGATATGAGAAAAGAACTACACGATGACCTCGTAGATCCTTATCGGTTATGTCTTCACCAGTATGCAACTTGAGGTGGAATTTTGGAAGTTCCATAGGTTAAGGAAAAATTCAGGAAAATTTAAGTGAATTGGTTGGCAACCACCTTGATAAGCCAACATTGGAGATATGGGATGGATTTGTTCTTCATTCATTTAACCTATATTATTTTTTTGCCCATGGCAGAAAGGATAAGCCCTACAGCAAGGGTTGCTGTTTTGTTTCTTGTATCAAGGACAGGATTGACTTCAACCATTTCAAATGATGCAAGTTTATTAGTGTCTGCAATCATCTCCAAGAAAAGATGTGCTTCCCTGTAAGTGAGTCCCCCCTTAACAGGAGTTCCAGTGCCTGGAGCTTCGTATGGGTCAACCACGTCAATATCAAAAGAGACATGCAGATAATCTACATTTTTAGTGGCGTGGGAAATGGCCTCTAGAGATGAGTTCAGGATACCATTTCGATCAATATCAGACATAGTGATTACTTTTACACCAACCTTTTTTAGGTTGTCAATTTCTCCTTTGTCAAGATCCCTTGCGCCAAAAAGCACAGTGTTTTCAAGGGATACAGAAGGAGATGGCCCGATTTCAGTAAGAGAGGGGTCTCCATAGCCACAGACAACTGCAAAGGGCATGCCGTGGATGTTTCCAGAGGGGGTGGTTTCAGGAGTATTGAAATCACCATGTGCATCTACCCAAATAATGCCTGTTTTTCCACCGTGTAATTTTTTCATGCCAGCCATAGTGCCAATGGTTATTGAATGGTCACCACCAATGATAATGGGAAAGAGACCCATTTCAATGGCAGTTTCAACGATTTGTTTCAGGTGTTTGGCAGTATCAGCAATATATGGCAGGAAACGTAGGCGAGGGTCCATTGTGTAGTTTTCTGTATGTTCATCGATATCGTGACAGTGAATGTTCCCAAAATCAAGGACATCATAACCTAGTTTCCGAAGATGTTTTTCAATGCCAGCAATGCGTATTGCTGACGGACCCATATCCACACCTCGTCGTGATGCACCCAAATCTTGAGGGACACCGATAAGTCCAATTTTTCTTTTCATAACGAGTCAATGAAGGCAGGATAGAAATAATTATTGGTATTGGAGGTCTAAATAGGATTTAGGGTTTTTAGAGTGTATAATATTTAAAATATAAATATTTGAGCATATAAATCACGATTATTCCAGTAGTTCGTTGATTTCTTCAACATCAAGTTGTGATTTTATTTCTTGGATTGCAGAGACATATGTCTTTGGACCGTTCATGAGAAATGATGTTAACATGAATGGAACGGCACGAAATTCCTTCAGGATACTAGGAGCGGTTTTTGGATGGATTCCTCCAGTTGCAAAGATTGGCAGGTCGGAAAAGGTTGGGAATTCTTTCCTGAATTTACGCAAGTGTTGTTTCAAAGTCAAAAAAATGGGTTCGCCGCTTAATCCTCCTGTTTTTCTGGGATTCCCTAGTCTTTCATCAGAAATTGGCACTGTATTGATTAGGGTGACTCCCCTGATGTTAGAACGAACTTTTTTGATAAATTGAAGATTTTCGGAAGGAGAATATTCAGGACTTAGTTTTATCCAAATTTTGTCAGAAAGGCCAGCAATTGATTCGATAATTTTTACGGATTCTTGGATATCCATGACACCCTCTTCTGTGTTGGGACATGAAAAGTTGAGTTCCATTAGGGAAACCTTGGTATCAAATGCATCGATCATTTCCTGCCATTCGCCAATGTTTTCCCCTTTTAAACTCGCAATAAGGGGAATATTCGATTTAATTCTTTCAAGTTTTTGAAGCCACCAATCCATTCCCTTGTTTGGGAGACCCAAAGAATTGATAAGGCCATCAGAAAGTCTAATGACACGTGGTCTTGGATTTCCAACTCTTGGCTTTCTGGTGATCGTCTTGATGATTGGGATGCCAACACCAAGCCTTATGGCAGTCTGTAATTTTGTTACATCATCGACCCATCCACTTGGCATTCCTACAGGATATGGAAATCTTAATCCTTGAATGTCTATAGGAATTGGTTTTGGTTTCCTGACCAAAAGGGAGGCAAGTGAAAAGAAAGGACCACCGCCCTTTTCAACAAGATTTTCGGGCATTTTTGAGACAATGTTGCGGTACCATACCCTGTAGAGCACAATTTTCCTTGAGAATTACCAAAACATAATCTTTTAGGTCTTTTAACTGAAAAGATAGAAGAGAAGGTTATGATCTGTCAAACCCATTGTATCCACAAAATGGATAAACATGATGAGTGCATGAAAAATAAGGAGAAAGACAAGTATCCAATTGAACTTTCCATTGAAAGCAATTTTACCCACCACTTGGTCATTGTGCTTGAATTCAAAAAATATTCTACTGATTGAGTAGGTTGTGAAAAAAACAATGAGATGTACAATATTGGCAGTAATATCAGCATTGTTGATGAATGCCAATTTCAGGAAGAACTCCAAGAACAGCAATATGATAATGGGGAGCCAATACATTTTCCTTTTTCGTGAGATCGGGACAGTCATTCCTATGGTTCCCCAAATCCCGACAGATGAACCAAGAAAATAGGTCTGTTTGAGGACGCCAAATGGAAGGGGCTCAGTCAGAGGGGCGAGTACCAAGAACAAAAGGGGACTTAAAATTATGGGCGCAAGGATTGCACTGAGGAAAAAGGTTAGATAGGTAATTTTCCAATTTGTTGCTCTTTCAAGACCTTGAGTATAAAAAAGCATCAGAAAACCAGAATAACCATAATGGACAAAAGCAAAGTGGATAAGATAGAATGTGAACACCTGCCACTGCCAAACAAATACACCCTTCAAGGTAAACATGTCAAGAGTGGCAATAGAAACAATCCATGTGTCCATCCTGTATTGAGTCGGATCCGTAAACCTTGAGCCATCAAAAAGGACGAGACCAATCAAGTAAAAGAACGCAAGTAAGGTAAAGGTGCCAATTGGACGGCGGGAGTGCCATTTTGACAGATCATAAACTAGTTTTTCCATACAAAAGATACGTTCGGATAAAATTTAAGCATTTTCACCAGCAAACAAGTGATACAAAATTATCATGAAAATGACAGCTACATCGTCTGATTTTTGTCCAATACCAATTCAGTCACTGAAACCATTGTTTTCAGACGGCTTGATAAAACGATTTCGCCGTTATCCCATGGGGACGATGCAATGAGTTTTAACAGAAATGGGGTATTGGAAAATGTGAGAACCCTAAAGGCATTCAGCGTAAAATCAACGAAAATCATTGGGTTTGGGGAGTCTGTATATGATGAATTTGTCAAGTCCATAAATAAGGAGGGTATTACGTTGAAAAAGGGGGATGTTCTTGTAATTGCCTCCAAGGTCGTTGCGATGGAGCAAAAGGCGGCAGTAAAGTTAGATAGTATAAAGCCAAGCGATTGGGCAAAGGAATTGGGAGAGGAAGCAAAAATGGATTCAAGGGTTGCCCAGTTAGTAATTGATGAATCCAAAGGGAAAATTTTCGGTTGTGTGCCAAAGGCAATACTGGCAAAAACACCCTATGGCATCAGTGCCAATGCGGGGATTGACTTAAGCAATGCCCCAGATGGTTATGCACTTTTGCTTCCACGTAATCCCAGTAGTTATGCAGAAACAATCCGAAAGAAAATTTTGGAAGATTTTGGGATTGATGTACCTGTGATTATTGCAGACTCAAGAACCATTCCATTGAGAAGAGGAACAACAGGAGTAACGATCGGCTTAGCAGGAATGGATCCAGTGATTGATGAGAGAGGTAGTCATGATTTATATGGATATGAGATGCAGATAACAACACGTGCAATAGCGGACAATCTGGCAACAGTTGCAAACCTATTGATGGGCGAAACTGATGAGCAAACACCTTTCGCCATCATTTCTGGAGTGGAATACAATCAGAATGAAAAGGCGACATTGAAATCAACACTTATGCCTGAGGATCAATGCATCTATTTTGCGCCCTTTATGAAATATTTCAATTCATCTTAGCGGTGCACCGCAGACCATACAATTTTCTTGGGTAGCAGGAACAAAGGAGCTACAGGATTGGCAAACTATCGGAGCCTCACCAGATTTGATTATACTTTTGACTCTATTTGAGATAAGAATTGGAGGTTGAACAGGTTCGGAAGATTTGTTTCTTTTTTCAAGGATCTTGTGCAGGATTTGGATAAGGGACAATGGGACAATGATCCAACTGGCATAAACCGCGAAAAGAGTTGCTGAAAAGTAATTGAGACCAAGCCCTGCAAGAAAAAAAAGGAAAAAGACAGAAAGTATCAATGAAAATGGGAAGGAAAAGGTAAAGAGAGCAGATCCCATGAGAGGGGATAAAACCATTCCAAAAAGCAGATCCAAGGTAAATGACTTTTTGAAGGACACATCTGGATTTTCGAAAAACCAGTCAGTTTCAAGTTTTTCATAATTTTCAACATACAGATGTGGATTGCTTGGAAATGCAATCAGGGTTAGAAAACCACCAAAAAAGACAGGGACAAGGATGAAGAATAGAGAAGATGTGAAAAAGGTTTTGGATGGAATTGAAAAGAGAGGATACTGTGAAAGTTGTGAGAGAATTTGGAATAACATAACTTGAACCAAAAGAAAAAGGAAAACCATTGAGAGGAAGAACAGGAATGCATCGGAAAGTAAATTCTCTTCTGATCTTTCCAGAAAATAGGAAAATGAAAGGGTGTTTTTCAAGGAAACACGGGATTTCACACAATCAGGAAGTTGGTTCTTTTAAAAAACCCTTTTTTCATTGATTGGACAGACATCATATATTTTGCAGGATTAGCATTTCAATATTGATTTTTTTGATAGAGAAAAAGTAATGTATTTGAATGGATGGATAAACGGAATCTCATGAGTGAGCAATATGATGCCATTGTTGTAGGCGGTGGACCAGCAGGTGTCTTAAGTGCCTATACGTTGGCAACATACGGTCATAGTGTTGCATTGCTTGACAAAAAGAGACATGATCAGATTGGAAATAAGACGTGCGGAGATGCATTGGATACCAGCAGTGTTACAATGTTGCATCAGGCGTTGGGACTGGAACTTCCTGAAGGAGAAGAGGTTTCCGATGTTCTTGATACCATGACCATTGCAACTGAAGAAGGAAAATTGAGCTTAGAAGCTCCAGGCTATACTGTTGACAGGCACATATATGGGCAACGGCTTTTAAGGGAATGTGAAAACTTAGGGGTCAAGGTAATAGACAGTGCACCAGTAAGGGGAGTGATCATTGAAGAAGGATTTGTCAGAGGAGTGACTTACAAAAAGGAGGGAAAGGACGAGGACATTCGTGGAAAAATAGTGATCGATTGCTCAGGAACATGGGGTGCAGTCAGACGTAACCTTCCAGATGGATTTTCTGAGGGGTTGCATAAGGAGCTCCCAGACAACCACATAGCAGCCAGTTACAGGGAAATAATAGAATTAAACAAAGAACA
Source organism: Candidatus Heimdallarchaeota archaeon (assembly GCA_015523565.1). GTDB lineage: Archaea > Asgardarchaeota > Heimdallarchaeia > Heimdallarchaeales > Kariarchaeaceae > WAKA01. Next base: position 13,494 of record WAKA01000131.1, read on the forward strand.
TGAATTCCTCCATGAAATTTACCTCTACTATGACAAGGAAATACCATCTCCTGGCTATATTTGGTATTTTACAAAAGGATCGAAAAGACTCAATGTTGGGACAGGATGGTTGAAATCGGATACGAGCGTCATCAAGGGAAGCATGAAGAAAATTTTCAAAAATGCATTGCATAAGGTTTACAGTCCAGATGAGTATAAGGTATTAGTATCAGGGGGTGGACAGATTCCCATTCGACCACCATTTGATTGCTTGACGTTCAATGGGGGAATGGTGGTTGGGGATGCGGGATGCCTTGTAGATCCAACAACCGCAGAAGGGCATGGACCAGCACTTATGGGAGGCTATTATGCAGGGTTGGTTGCCAGTGAGGCATTAGAAACGGGAGATGTGTCAAGAGAAGGACTGTGGGGATATAATCGGTTGGTGATTGGGCACTTTGGTGCAAGACATGCCATGTCCTATATTTTCCTGAAGTATTTGCGAAAGATAGGACAGAAAGGAATTGGAACTGTAATAAAGAGAAGATTCTTTTCTGAAGAGGAACTGACAAGTATATTTTTGGGAAAGGAATTGGAGCTTGGAGTAGGTGCAGTCATCAAAAAGCTGTTAAGGATTTTTCCTCATTGGGGTATTGCGCTGACATTCAAGAAAATGAAAGAAGAAGTGATACAAATCCGCGATCATTACATGAAATATCCCCATGATCCATTAGAATTGCCAAAATGGAGAAAAGAAAGAGACCAACTGTTGGGTGAAAAACTGTAAAGGGGAAATCAGATGGAAGGCAGGATTGTACAAATTAATGTTAAACCAGAAGGTAAGGTAGGATTACCAAAAGAAAGAATTGAGGAGACCGAAATAAAGTTTGATGGGGTAGAAGGAGATTTCAATCATTATAGGTTTTATCATAAGGAAAACACACCGAACCAAGCAGTTCTTCTGATTCCCATTGAGACAATAGAAGAGCTCAACAATGAAGGGTGGACAGTAAAACCAGGAGATTTAGGGGAAAATATTACAACAGAGGGAATTGAATTCAATGCTTTTAAGGAGGGAATGAGAATAAGAATGGGAGGAGCCATTATTGAGCTAACAAAACAAGCTACACCATGTAAGAATCTTTCCGTCCTCCCTTATGTGAGTGATGTCAATGAATTCATTGAAACAATGAAAGGAAGAAGGGGATGGTATGCAAAGGTTTTGAAAGAAGGAAAAGTGAAAACAGGAGATCATTTTATTGTTGAAATGTAGACCCATCAAGTAAGGAAACGGTTGATGCAAAATAATTACATGACATTGAAAGAAAGGCACAAAATGAGAGTTTTAATTGAGAAACATTATACCCATATTGTGAATGACCCTGACGGTCCTCTTTTCAAAGATGCTTTTTTAGTGGAACATAAATATGACTATATTAAGAAGGAAGGCAAATACAAAAATGCCACCAGATATGAGGAACAAAATGAAAGGAAATGTACAATCTGCTCCATAGTTCAAGGAGATAAAAATGTTCCAAGCTACGAAATTTATAGGAATGAGAATTTCATTGTGTTTTTGAACTTGTTCCCCTATACATCAGGGCACCTGTTGATTTCACCACTTCAGCATTTTGAGGAATATGAGACAATGCCTGATGGATTGATTGCGGAATTCGGCAAAGAAGTGAAACGAGCCATAAATTTGGTCAAGAATGCGACAAGGACAAATTCAGTCAATGTGGGATGGAATCAGGGACCAAACGCAGGTGGGTCAATTAAGCATTTCCATGCACATGTTGTCCCTCGTTTCCCTAGAGAGATGAATTTTATTGAAATAATTGCCCATTCAAGACCAATGATAGTTTCATTGGAGAAAATGCAGGAAATATACAAGAAAGCACTAGAAGACATAAAATGAATTACCAAAATAAGCCAAGAGTATTACACCCCATTATCAATATCAAACAGGAAAAAAAAGGTATGGTTGATCCCGTCACATTGACATTGTCATTGTCCACAGGACTAGCAGGCATAGTAATAGGAAAGATTACGGGCAGGAACAAAAAAGAGGCATTACCAGTTAAAAAACCCATACAAACAGAAGAAAAGACAAATCCACGATTGAATTTTATTTCGATAACTGAGGAAATTGATGTGGATGAGCTTTTGAATCGAGCAAAAACAGGAGAACCAGTATTTATAAACTTAAAACCATTGAGAACTGCGCCGTATGCAAGAAACAATATCTTGAGAAGCTTGAGTGTTGCGGCAAGCCTTTCAGATCTCATTTTTCAAGAAGTGGCGACGGATCTCTTCCTCTTGGGTGAAAAAACATTGGAAATGAGAGTTGAGGCATTAAGGGCAACACCCTCACCAGTTGCAAGGGCACCAATAGATCATGCATTGGAAAATATTGTTGGAAGCTAACAGGATTAAAGTGTATCAGAAGGTCGTGGACCAGGATCATCCCAACTTTGCTCATGAACAAGTTTAAGTGGCTTGACAGTCATATCCCTATCGACAAGGATTTGACAGGAAAGCCGATATTTCCCTAAAGCATCAGAGGACAGGAGTTTTTCCTTTTCCCTCTCATTCATTTCAGATGGTTCTCCTTCAATGAATTCAACTCGGCATGTTGTACATTTTGCATTCCCCCCGCAACGGTGTGAAATGTCGACTCCAGAATCTTCAATAGCCAATACGAGTCTTTTGTTTTCTGCCACATTGACAGTTTTTTGACCATCAGGTGTTATTATTGTTAGAGATGGCATATCAAAAGCATACTTAGTAATGAAATAAAATGTTTCGAAAGGAGAAAACTACCAATGCTGAAAGCATTTTTTGGATCAATCGTTTCGCCAAGTCACTTCAACTTCTTCAGGTCGAAAATGTTGCCTGACCAAAGTATCTGACAATTGTTGACGATAGCCAGAACGGTACATTTGTAAACCAGTCCAAGCGATCATTGCACCATTGTCAATTGCGGTTGCTGGAGGCAGACCTGAGAATCTGGCGTCGTGATCTTCAGCCATTTCGTTCAGCATCTGCTTCAGACGATTGTTTGAAGCAACCCCACCTGTAACGAGAAGTTCGTCCTTCTTGAGGTGAGCCAAAGCTCTTTCTGCAACTTCAGTCACCATTGCAAAACAGGTTTCCTGCAAACTGTTGGCAACAACCTCTACAGAGTATCCCTCTTCTTTCACTTTCCGGATTGAGGCAGTTAGAATACCAGAAAAAGAGAGATCCATTCCTTTAACAGAGTATGGGAGGGGGACATATTCATCTGTTGTTTCTGCAAGTTCTTCAATGACTCTTCCCATTGGTGCCTTAGATGCATCCAATTTCATTTCTCTTCCAAAGACGTCTAAACAGTTGCCGAGAGGAATATCAAGAGTTTCTCCAAAAACATGGTAGCGATGGTGTGAATATGCAATAATCTGTGAGTTTCCACCACTGACATAGAGAACAACAGGATCCATAAGTTTTCCAATCAAACGACCAATTTCCACATGGGCTATTTGGTGGTTAACACCGATAATCGGTTTGTTTAGGGAGATAGCCATTGTTCTTGCGGCAATTGCATCGACCCTAAGACAAGGACCCATTCCACTGCCTTGTGTAAAGCATATTAAGTCAATGTCCTTAGCTGAAAGGCTTGCCTCTTCCAATGCGGTCTTCAGCAAATTTGGCATAACCTCTGCATGATGTTCTGCGGCATCTCTTGGAATTACACCATGCCCTATTTCTGGCTTGTATGTGGCACGTTGGTTGGCAAGGATGTTGCCATCCTCATCAACAATGCCAACACCCACCTTATCAGCAGAGCTTTCAAACCCAATTGAGATTAGCACATGTTTTGAGTGATTTTTAGGTTATTAAAGGTTCATTTATAGAAGGAAGAGCAGGAGTTCGATAGGAACCCCCTTTTTACCAGTTATCCTGTCTTTTGCGAAGTTAACTGTTTCCTTGGCAATCTCTCCAGTTTTCTTTGCGACATTTTTTGCATCCGCACCAAGTTTACGTGTTACCTTTCCAAGTTTTGATTCAGACCCCATTTCATTTTTGAGTTTTGATGTTATTTCATTGATTTTTTTCTTTGGAAAAAGGTCTTCCATCATAGAAATATTGGCGCATCTCTTTTATAAAGTTGTAGAATAAACGAGAAAAAAAACCTTGCCTTATCAAATAGATTAATACAGGGTCAGATGGAAGGTCAAACATGATACCTTCTGCCTCAATAATATTATGGACAAAAGGGAAAATATTGATGATGAAACGTGGAGGCAAAATGAGTTTTTTTCCCAACTCATGGGTTTTTCCAGGGGGGAAACTGGAAAAAGAACCAATCCAAGGCTATAAGGGTGATGAAATAGTATTCAAGGAAAGGGGATTGCAAGAGCTTTACGAGGAAGTGGGAATTATTCCCACAGAACCACCAATCATCCATGAGACAAGGGAAGAATCAGTAAACCACGTAATTGATGCAGATACAAAACAAGAAATTTTCAAGAGAATGAAATTTATGGGAAGGCGACAGACACCCCCGTTTTCAAGTAGGATATATGATGCGGCATATTTTTTGTTGAATGTAAAAGAGGAGATAGAGCCAAGACCAGATGGAATTGAAGCAACAGAAGCACAATGGGTAACACCTGAACAAATGCTGGAGAAATGGAAAAAAGGGCAGATAATTGTGCCACCACCCATTGTCAGGTTACTTAAATTGTTAACATTACCAATAGAGAAGGCAATCCAAGAGTCATTGAAAGACATGAATAAGCCAATAGGTGTACAGACACCAATTGAGTTTGCAGATGGGGTGGAGCTGGTTCCCTTATCGGCAAATACAGCAAAACCATTCAAGCACACAAATTTGACATTATTCAGGGGGGACAAGAAGACATTGATTGTGGATCCAGGATGGAATTCAGAAGCTACGAACAGTGATGCAATATTAGATACAATCAAAACTGAAGAGTTGCTTGTATTTCTTACCCACCATCATAAAGACCATGTTAACGCATTGGATATTATTGAGAAACGATTTCCGCATGCATTGCTATATGCGCATCCCTTCACATTAGAGCGGATTGAAACAGGGTTAAAGAGTCAAAAGGTAGAGAAAGGAACCATTGACCTTGAAAAAGATGGAGAAAAATGGCCAATAAGGATTATCGGATTGCCAGGTCATACAAAAGGGCATATGGGTCTACATGACGAGCGAAATAATGTCGTGATTGCAGGCGATCATGTGGTTGGACGTGGAACAGCCCTTTTGGATCCCAGAAGTGGGTCTGTTGCCGATTATTTGAAGAGTATAGAATTTCTGCTTAAACTGAAACCACGATTAATCTTTCCCGCACATGGACCAGTCATATTCAAACCAGAAAAGACATTGAATTATTATTACAAGCACCGAATGGAACGTGAACAGCAAATAATTGAATCCTTGCAAAACGGAAATGATACAGTACACAAAATAGTTAGGGACATATACAGAGATGTCAGCCAAGCACTTTGGAGATACGCAGGGTTCAATGTCTTTCTTCATTTAAAAAAACTGATGGAGGAAGGAAAGGTAAAAATTAAGGGAGATAAAGAGATTTCAGAAGAAAATTATGAGATCATAAAGTTTCAGTTGGTTCAAAGCTAGCTTATAAAAGGGATTCAAGTTCCTGTTCATTCAACACATGGTTAAGATTGTATTTGGCAAGCCACTTTTGTAGTGTCGCAGGTGCAACAGGCACGATACTCTGATCAAAAGCGGAAATTGTTGGAATGCCAAAAGCCCGAGCCCATCGGTCGCTTCCCCGTGTCAATTCATCAGGAGAAATCAGATTCCTCATGTATCTATGTTTAAGGGAACCATCTTCAAATTCTTCAAATATCCGCCCATAGCTCTTTCTCTCCAAAAAAGAGGAGAAATAATAGTTGGACGAACGAGTCAACGGAATATTGACAGAAAGCAAATGTATTGATGTTGGAGGGGATTCGATAAATCGATGAACCAGTTTCGGGAAGATAGCCAATGCTTTTCCAAAGTTTTCAGGGGTTCGAGGTTCATTTGCATATGGGGCACTGACCGCTATAGCTCTGACACCTGCAATGACTCCTTCAATGGCACCCCCGACAGTACCAGATGAAAAGAAATGACCTAAACTGGTATTGCTTCCAACATTCATTCCAGATATAACGAGCTGTGGTTTTTTATCTGATTTGTATATGCCATAGTTCACGCAATCAGAAGGGGTTCCAGTTAATGTTGTTACAGTAAAGCCATCAACCTTGTAATTCTTGTCAATTTTAATGGTGTCCCTAATACTGATCTTTTTGGAGATCCAAGACTGCTCGTCGGCAGGGACAATAACTTCAAGGGAAATGTCCAAACCATAAGGAGGATCCTGTAATCGAAGAATTGATTCAATGGTTGGAACCAATGAGGGAGAGTTAACACCGTCATCATTGGTCAACAATATTCTTGTTTTTTTCACTGATAGTATTGGAGAAATATCCCACATAAAAATTGGCAAAGATATAAGCAAATGGAGAGGAAATTTATTGCAAAATCAATCAAGTGAAAAAATAAATTTTAAGACCGTATTTTCGAGGGCAGGATATGGGTTCGGCTTTCGGAAAACTCATCCACACCCTGTTAGAGAAAGCCAATACCGAAAAGATGAGAGAAACAATTATTCTTTTGAGGAAAAGGGAGTACCGAAAATTATGGGGGTCGGAATTCATTTCCGAAATTGGAAACTATTTTTCTTTTTTTGGTATTATTTTTTATGTCATTAAATTGACGGAAGAGGGTGGGACATTGGAAGCCGCCCAAACATTAACCGTCATAGTCATTTTCCAAGTGGTTCCAACATTGATTATCGGACCTTTCATAGGTGTGCTTGTAGATAAAATCAATAGGAAGATAATTTTATTGAGTGCAAATATTATGGGAGCATTTGTAGCATATGGGTATAGTCAATCCACAACCATTTCACAGATTTATGCATTGGTTATTGTTCATTCATTTGTAAGATTGGTGTTCTATCCGACACGAACGGCAATCCTGCCGAGACTTGTTGAAAAAGAAGAACTGTTGCATGCAAATTCAATGATTCAAATATCGGTTCAATTTTCAAGATTGATTGGCCCGTTGTTGGCAGGCATTGTCCTAAGTCAGTTCGGATTTAGAACAGGGTTCCTCATTGATGGAGTATCCTATATTATTGCGGCAATCATAGTAGTGATGATTTCCACAAACCTATCCCCAAAGGGAGGAGAAATTAAGACATCACCATTGCATGACATGAATTTTGCACTTAAAGAGATCAATAAGAGTTCACAACTGAGATTTCTTTTCACCTCATCATTCATATTGTTGGTAGGGGTTGGAATTTTGGACCCATTGTTGGCACCATATTTGAACAGTGCATTTGGATTTTCTCCAAGGGAATTTGGTGGACTTTTGGCATTTTCTGCGGTAAGTGGGGCATTTTCGACAGTTTTACTTATTGCAAAGGGGAAGTTTTCCAATAAGTTGAAATTGATTGCATATGGGTATATCTTGGGGGGAATTGCCATGATTTTATTGGGAGAGGCTTCCCAATACAATAACATACTTCTGCTCTACATTGCAGCAGGTTTTTTGGGAATTGTGAATGTAGGGGTATATATTCTTACAGCGACCTTTATTCAAGAGACTGTCAAAGATGAACATCTTGGAAAAATAAATGGGATGTTTGCTACAAATCTTGTGCTCGGACAGTTGGTGGGATCATTTGTGGCCTCATTGTTGATTAGGCATTTGGCATATGAAGAAATTTTCATGATGGTGGGACTAATTATCACCATATCAGGTTCACTTTCAGTATATTCAATTAGTAAGTATGATTTAGACCAAACAGAGCAAGAATTTCCATATATTGCTCTAGGATTTGGAAAATGATCACGGCAGAAAAAGCGGCAGAAACATTTGTATCGGTCACAAGGCTTAGGAAAGGCTATTTTTTGGTTTATAGGATATTGGTTATTGCAATATTGATTTCATTTATTTTTTCTAGGGAAAGGACAACTACCGTATTGTTGTCTTTAGTGATCTTATTGGGTGCCTTGATTTATTTGGCGGCTTTGGTTTTCGAGAATTTCATAAAAATGGGTGTTTTAGGAGACATGTTCGGCAAAATGGCACTGAAAGAGGGGAATTCGTGGGTGTCAAAACAAGACAAGGACATCAGGCTTGAATTTGGAAAGGGAGAAATGAGGCTTTTGAATGGAAATAATGAATTAGACAAAATGAGATCAGACATTTTGGAAGAGAAGTCTATAGGACAGTTTCTGGAGAAAAGTCTTAACTTGTTCAAAACACAGAAAAATTTGAAGAAATGAGCGATATTGATTTTTATTCAAGATTGAGTAATTCCCTTGTAAAAGAGGAAAAGTTGTCAAGACCTGTCGTAATAAGGGGTCAATATAAGGAGGCACTGGAACTTCTAGAGGATGCCGCGGCAAGTCAATTGACACCAATGCTCTTGGGACCTCCAGGAACTGGGAAAACAATTATTGCGAGGTATTTTGCGGAAAAGCAAAAGGTTCCATTTGAGTGGATGACGTTTGATGAGGCAACAAAGCCCCAACATTTGGTGGGGTCTTTTGATCCAGCAATTGCCTTCAAAAAAGGATTTACAAATGATGCATTTGTGCCAGGACCATTAACAAAGATGATGGTGAACGGGGGCATTTTTTTTGCAAACGAATTGAACAGAGCCACAGAATACACACAAAACACATTATTGGAACCATTGGAGGAAAGGAGCATCTATTTGCCAAGGATTGGAAGAATTCAAGCACATGAGAACTTTTTCATGATCGCTGCGGCAAACCCTGCCGATTTGGCGGGAACATATAGGTTGTCAGAAGCATTGAAGGATCGAATCAAAGTATGGATATCGTTGACATACCCTGAAAGAGAGGTTGAGATTGAGATAATCAAGGCAAACATTCCTGAAGTGCAGTTAAACGATTACTATATTGAGAAGGTTCATGATCTTATTGCAGTGACACGAAATTCAAAGGAAGTCGAAAGACCTGCATCAATCCGAACAGGTATAGCTTTGGCAAAATTGATTTGGAAAAAAATAGAGAAAGAAGGCGATATTGATGAAAGGGATCTGGAAAACATTGCCTATAGGGTATTATTAGGAGGGATAAAATTTAAGCCGGGAATCGATAGGGAGAAGGCAATTTGGACAGTGATAAAAACGGGACTCAAAGGAGAGCCATGAATGCTGACAAGTATTGAAGAATTTGCCATAGAATTTGTCAAAAGGGCAAGAAATCAACACCTTTTGTTATCAACAAGACAAGCGATTACAATTACACAGTTGGGAACATCAAGAAGAATCAGAAAAAGACGAATCACAGTTTCAGATCTGGTGGAAATTGCAAAAATAACAACACCACCACCACATCAGGAGTTGGCGGAAAAAATAGCGAGGAATATCTTGTCAGGAAAGTCCCTGCAACGCATAGAAACAAACAAGGAATTGCAAGATGAATTGGATAAGTTCAAGAAAAAAAAGGCATCAAAACTGGAAAAATCACAAAAAGAGAAAATAGTTTTTCAATCAGACACATCAAACGATATTTTTGCAAAATTGAAAATCAACCCTGAAACCATAACAATGGAAGATTTTGAAGAAGGAATAAAGGAAAAGGTAGATTCCTTGGGTGCAGTTAAGACATTGGAAGAATTGGGAAAGATAGACATGCTTGAAAATACAGATTTTACAAGTTATTTCAGGGAATTAGAAGCGGAAAAACTTGAAAAGGCATCAATTGAGGAATTACTAGAACATGCAATAGAAAACGAGACATGGATTGAGTTACTCAAGAAAAAAGTTGAGGGAATACGTCAACAGAACAAAGAAACCATTGAAAGAATATTGGAAAAATTACTACAGACAACACAGAATTTTTTGGATGAAGAAATTAAATTTGAACTTAAAGAAGATGTAATTTCGAAGTTATTTAAAGAATTGGTGGATAAAGCAGAGAACTATGAAGAACTCAAACAAATCAAGGAAGATTTCAGGGATATGGAAACAAATATTGAGCAAATCCTTATGGAAAAGGGAAAGGAATTGGGATTGAACGAGATAGAGTTGTCAAACCTTTCAATGGATAGTTATAGCATTCTCCAAACAATGATAAAGTTTGATGTTGATGATTTCAGGGAATTTTCAACGATCTTAAGCAAATCTAGCTTGAACATTATGCAGATAGACAATATCATAAAAAGTGCAATTTCAAAAAAGATGGCAAGTGCCACTGCTGCATTAATGGAAAAGCATTTTTTGCAAACAACTAGGGAGCTTGCTAAGCATGAAAATGGGGAAGAACTCTTCAGAAATGCGCTGGGAATGGCACATGGGGAAAACCTGCTGAGAAATTATTACAAGGTTGGGGATTCTATTCCAAGTCCATTAAAGGAGATATTGAAGGAATATGCAAAACAAATACTGATCGAAACCGCAAAAGTTCGAAAACATGAATATGGTCTTGGAATGGGATTTGGTAATTTGTTGGGAGTATTGAGACCATATACATTGGGAGATGAATTTGAACAAATTGACATTGAAAATTCATTGGATCATCTCTTGCTTTTGGGGAAGACACCAGATAATTTTGAATTGGAAGAATTATTGGTAAGAGATTATGAAAAGGGAAAAAGGGACATTATCATTTTAATTGATAAAAGTGGAAGCATGACAGGACAATCCATTGCAACTGCGGCATTATCCACAATGATATTGACATATGCATTGGAGAAAGATAATTTAGGGGTTGCATTTTTTGATTCCAATACATCAGTTGCCTGTAACCTGACGGATAGAGAAAAAGACATGCAATTATTGTTGGAAACAATTCTTGGATTGAAAGCGCAGGGTGGGACAATGATTGGAAGAGCCTTGGACTGGGCCAATGACCAGTTCAACAAATCAAAATCAAAAGAACAGGGGCTCTTTGTAGTGACAGACAGCCAGATTGCAGACATTGACCATAAATTGGATCTATTGCAAAAACTAGTCGAAAGAAATGTAAAGGTAACATTTTTGATGACGAAGGAACAAGTGAATAAAACTGTGTTGACAAAGATAGGGATAACAACAGTTTTTATGAATTCTTGGGATGAACTTGTTCCAAAACTTGCATCAATTCTTGAAAACAGATGATGTCAAATGGTGAAAGACAATAAAATCAGAGTTGGAAAAACCACAGGAGTAATTGAATGGGGCATTTCAGAAGATAGGGGATATTGTATCATTGAGGAAAACAACAACATAATTTACGTGGCAAAAGAACAAGATACAATTGTTCATCATTGTTCAAAGACAATAAACACATGTAAGCATATTGATGAGCTCAGCCATTTTTATAGGCAACAGGGCATTCCGTTTATTGCAAGGAAAAGGAGTTTTGAAAGTGCCAGAAAAGCATCAATAAAAATTTTGTCACAATTATTGCAGGAGGGGAAGATAAGTGCAGAATCACCAATACAATTGCTCCGTGTCTTTCAATTGATGCCAGAGAGACAATTCAGAATGCTTTGGAGACAGATTTCATTGAAATGGGTAAATCAATCGCCACTCAATAGAATGTTTGAACTAACAGGGGTAACCATAAGTGCAGTTCGACAGATTTCTGCAATGAAGGGAAAGGAAGGACTAGCAAGCAGATCCATTAGAATCGTGGAAGAGCAACTTTTTAACAAACATCTTGTTTCAGAAATTGATGCAGAAAATTGGAAAACAATCCTTAAGGAAGTCTATAATACATATCAATCAGCAAAGGAACAGGTAATAAAAGAAATTAAGAGAAGAGTAGATGGATTTTGGAAAGACAGGAATGAAGAAATTGTTAAAACCATGTTCATGATGCATTGCATTGATACTTGGATTAAAGAAATAGAGGAATGGACAGGGATAAATCCCACCATGAACATAAAACATGAAATCACGCCATATCTAGACAAATTCAAGAATTCAAATTCAAAAATTGCAAGGAACAAGATAGGTTTTGCTTTAGCTCTTGCCAATGAAACCCACCCACCAATGGATTTGAAGAAACTGAGATTGAGAAAGTTGGAACTTAAGAAATATATGAGTGAAACATTTGGGATCAGCAATGAGAAAAGACGGAAGAATGCAATTACATTGGACGATTTCTTTATCTATCTGTTGGAAAAATTGAAAGCAAGACCCTCATATGATTTCCCCATTCGCAGATATTATGACAATGTATATCTTCCAGAATCCATTCTTATGGACTATCCAATTTTAAGATTCATATTGGAAAGAATCAAACAAGAGAATTATTTGACATATGATGATGTGACAAACCATTTGAAATTGTTCAAATGGCTTGGAGGAGAAAAAATCCAATCAAATTATAAAGACAGACTTTTAGGGACAAGCAATCCCATAATACCAGCCAATGCGTTCATTGTCCAATGGGATATCCGTTCAAATTATGGAGAAGGGGACATAATGCATTTCCAATATGATGGCAGGACATATGAGCTTGATTTCAGTGAAGCAATAAAAATGGGAATAGCACCCTTTTCTTACACAGTCTGTACCATTGAAAGAGAAGGAAAGATCAATATATTTGAAATCATCAATGCAGAGACGGTTTTAAAATCAATCGAGAGCCAACCAATTAAGATAGTAAGTTCATTACTCCCTTGGTATCTATTGACAGACAAAGAGACAATAGAATTGACACAATTGAACAAGGGAATCAGGGAATGCAAAGAAAAATGGTTTATCCAAGGTGCACAAATATTGGAGAAGAAACTGCAGGAATTTCTGGAAAATGAGTGGTGGTATCATGATTCAAGAAAATATGAAGAAATAAAGGAGAGATTGATCAACGGGGAGTTCAAATATGGAAAAGAAGAACTATGGGATTTAATCCCGAAACGAATACAAGAACTAATGGAAATGGACATTCCTGAAAGTAAGGTCAGAGACATGCTGTTGATTGAGGCAATTAAGATATCACCAGACATATATACAGCTCTTGAATACATCATTAAGAAATTTGGGAGAAATGACAGCCGTAATTAAAGAGGATTATAAAGTTTGAAAATTTATTTGGATTGTGCCCCATATTTCAGAGAAAATGATCATAGCCTCAATTTTGGTGGGAATCGTTGTCATTGCACCCATTTCCATGTGGGTATATGTGGACAATCAAGCAGAAAAAGCAAAACAAGACCTAGAGAATGCACAATTTATGATATATGATGTGGACATCCTGAACATAAGCAATGGGCAAATATTTTTTAATATTACAGGGGAAGTTAAAAATTTGAATACAACACGTTCAGAAGTGTTTACGATAGAGAGTTTTCAATTGATTTTGGATCCAAATGCATCCAGACCAGTTGTTATTCCAGTTGACACTAATGCGATATCAACCGTAATGGACAATATGTCATTTTCATTTGTTTCGTCAATTGAAATTAAAGATTTGGAAAATTCCGACAGCCCTTTTTTGGGGAATTTAATCTCTTCAGGAATGTTTGACATCCCATTTCTTGGAAGAATTTCTGCCAAAGCAAATGGAATCAGGAAAAGCATTGAATTTGACAATGTCCTACATTTTTACTTATCAAGGGGCATTGTAATGAATGTAACAGAAATCTCAAATCCAATCAGTTCCAAATCAGTTGACACCAATGTTACAATCATGATTTCAAATCAGTTTTCTGCTGATTTTGACATTACAGGAATTGTAAAAGTAAATATGGGGGAATTAGTATTGGGAAATATAGATTTAACCAATCCATTGACTTTAGAGTCGGGATCCAAAGAATATAAGCTTCCATTAAAGTTGGAAAGATCATACAAAGAGAGTCTTCAAAGTCTGATTACAAGTGAAAATTTCACTTTTGTAGTAGAAGGGGAGATAACTGTAGTCAATGAGAATGCGGAAATCCCTGCGGAAATTCAATTGAAAGTTGAAACGGGTGAGGGGTTAACACCTTTGGGGTGGCAAGTTGACAATTTTGTTATCAATGATTATGATCCATTTAGTGGAAACGGGACAGTTGTCTTTAATATAACAATATTCAACAACCTACCAATCACAATCCCCATCAATTTCCTTGAAATGGACCTGGCAACACTTACCAACATAAATTTTGCAACTGTCTTTTGGGACGGGAAGGCAACATACATTCCAAAATATTCCTATGAAAAGCTTTTCAATGTCACAGGATTTTTGAAGGGCGTGAATGCAATCCTTTTGGGCAAGATTACTCAAGACAAGGCAATCAAGGTTCCAAAAGCAATAATAAGGATATTTACACAACTTGACGAGTTTGATCTGGTTTTTTCCATAGACCATATCGATCTATAAGAAAAGAGATGAAATAAGTATCAGTGGATATAAAGACAAAAATGTAATCAGAATTGAATCAGTAAATTCAAAATCAAATTGCTCCATTAAAAATGAGACTTGAAAAATCGCCAACATTGTGCTGCTTAGAAAGGCAAGAACCCCTTGAAAAATTGGAATTGAGACCACATCAGGTGAATTTTCAATGAGCAAAACAAGTCCAAATATAATCCCAGGAATAAACAGTGGGGAGAGAAAAACATAGTTTCTGAGAAAGGCAGACACAATGGTAGATTTAGGAGGAAAATCCAATGTCCCCTTTACCTTGCGGTAAGCCATGGAAACAAAGAAGATCATGAGATTCATAGAAGATGCCCAAATGATGATGGACAAGAAAGAATCCCAAAAGTCAACCTTAGTTCGAAAATCAACCAATGTTCCAAACTGAATCATTTGGGTCGATGAATATAGGGACGAAAGAAGTAAATAGAGTATAATAACTTGTTGAATCACGAACCAAAGGGGTGCTTGGTTTATCCTATGCATTGCCTTGCTCAAGAACATTGGTACAACGGGTTTTTCTTCCACCTCTATGGTTTCATCCTCATCTTTCAAGATAAGTAAAGCCTTTTGACCCAGATCGCTAAGTATATATTTTTTGTCAAAGGTTTGTTGTATTAACCCTTTCATTTTTTTGATATGCCAATAGAACGATCCACTTTCCATCCCTGTCTCTTCAAGGATTTCAGAATAGGATATTGGACCATCTGCAATCAAGAAAAATAGTTTCAATCTATTGGTATTGCTTAATGGCTTGAATATTTCCTCAACTCGGGTTTTCAATAGATCAAAGTCATGTTGATCGCCTTTATCCCGAGAGAGCATTAATTACAGAACCTACCTTATCTGTTTTAAGGGTATTTCTTTTTTTTCTGCATAATCACAAGAAGTGCTGTAATGAACGGCAATGCAACAAGTTGTCCATACCATTGTATCTGCGGGGATAATGAAACAATTTTTTGATATTCTTGAAATAGGCTTGCACTAAAATCGGGGTCGTGAATAATCATCCTACCAGATGGATAAATCAGCCCATAGCCAAGAGAAGCATCCTTTTTTAAGCGATAATATGTTTGGTTAAGTTTTGCCAAACGGGTGGAATAATTGCTTTTTTGTTTTTTGACATTGACAACCTTGTCCATTCCATCAACTTTCACATTAGGAACCCAAGAATAATTAATATTTAATAGAGAGCCATGTCGCAATGATATTTTGGAAGGGCGGATAGAGGTATTCCCTATATTCTCATACTTTTGGACTGTCTGGATCTGGGATCTTGCCTCGAGAAAATCCTTGGGAAAATCAACTCTCATGAAAATTCTCAGGAGTACTGGAAGGATGATAAGATTAATTCTTTCTTTAGGCATGTTGAACAAATAATGGTTGATTTTCAAACTTAAACCAATGTTCCTCCCAAAACTTTTTTTCTCAGATATTGAATAGGAATTGATGTTTTCTTGTCTGATAACTGGAATTTTTTTTGTGGTCTCTATTTGTGATGCATTAATTTGAAAATTAAGTACGATACTTGAATTTTTTAAGGCAGGAACAACGTCCAGACTTGCGGACAAGTTGACTGATAACTGTGCAATTGTACCAATCCGTCTCTTTTGAACATCTATATTCCAATCCAAGTTAGAGAACATGAGGTGCTGACGAAAAGTTTTGCCTTGTGGATTACGGATTTGAAATAAAAGTTTCGGGAACGAAAGAAATATAACCTGTGTTGATTGGATTGGGATTTTGTATCCATTTTTTTCAAAGTATGCCAGATTTGTTTGGGTAATCATTGCAAAATGTGCGGCATAGCTATTGTTGCTTTGTCCTGCAAGGAACAGACCCATGAAATTATCATATCGGACACCATAAAATTTTGTATTTGTTGAATTAAAGGATACTCCATGGTATTCTTGGAAAATTGCACGCCGAACTGGACGGACATTGGCTTGAGCAGGCAACAAGGGCATTACAAGCAACAATACAATAAAAATTGAATGAATGGATTTCAATTGTCTTCAATTATATATGATGCCTTAGGGCATATATACTTACAGCTTAAGAAATCTTGGGGTGTATCAAAAGAGAAAGGAAAGGGTATCGTAGAGCTCTTGCAGATCAATTGAAACATCAATTGATTCAAAATAATTGGACCAAGCTGTATCAAGGGCTTTACGAGTCCCTTTTTCTATTTGTTTTGAAATTGGAGGAAGATCCATGAATCTTAGTTTATCAAATTCACCAAGTATTTTCTGGCGAAAGATTGGTGGAACAGAGATAGGATTTATCATAAGGGGCTCATTGGAGTAATCAACGATTTGAAGTCTCCCAAGGTCACGACCGATTATCCTTCTGCTCCGCATGAAAAAGTACAAGAAAAAACTGGAAGAAAACCATGAAGCAAGGAGTTTCAAAGTTTCTTTTTCACCCCTGAACATGTAAAAGTTTTTGGTGGGGATGACAAGATCGTCCATAAAGTGCACATATGTACCTACAGTTTTCATGCCAAACTTGTCAACCATTGCAAGATTAGTGAAAGGAGATTTTGTCTGGACTTGAAAATAAGGATGATGTATCCATTGGGCACCAAATTTTTTTATGGCTGGTGTAGCATAGGCTTTTGTCCTAGCAACATATTCCTGAACAGCCTTATGGGATTCCTGATTTGGGGGGATAATGAGAAGATAATGCATAACATTTGGAGAGATTTTGTTTTTGTAGAGGGAGGGCTTCCTGAGAGCCTTTTTCAAGAATGAACGAGGCATTTCAAGAATATATCCGTCTGGGGACACAATTGCAATTGTATCATGTTTTTCATCCAAAATCCGCCAAGTTTTATTGGGTATCAGAAAGAATTCGGGACCATACATCTCTACACCACGTCTGAGCAAATTTTCATGGGCAGATGTCGTTTGAAGGCATTGGGATTGAAGAACCTTAAGTTGAGGGGAGACTGGATAAATGAATTTGAGCCAATTCCAGGCACCTTCCAATTCTTTTTGAGAAATTGAATTTATGTTGTGCATTTTTTTGGCTTGATCAATTTGGGAAAATGTGACAACATTTGTATCTGGAATGGATTTGCTTGCAATTAAAATTAGCTCACGGATTTTACTGCCATCGGAAAATGATGTCATTCCAGGGTTTCCAATGATTTGATGAATCGTATAATTTTGAAGCAGGAATTTCTTAATTCCAGAGGCATATTTTGCAGTAAAGGTTCCAGACGGAAGAATAGCAATAAGTGTCCCACCAGTCGTTAGCATTTTATCTGCCAAGAAGAGGGAATAGACATGCAACCCCATCTGTCCTTCAAAGTACTCCATATAGGATGAAAGAGACTCTTTTATTGTATCAAGCGAGCTAGGAGTCAAATAATGGGGACGAGTAAACGGAGGATTCATGACAACAATGTCAAAAAGATTAGAGATATTTTGTAGCTTGAATGCATTTGAATGAAAAATGGTTAATTCTGTGGAGTGTGTAAGCATCAATGGCATAAGGGTTTGAAGAGAGGAGAGAACAGAGGGGAAATAAATTTCAGACCCGAAGATTGACAGAGGATGGGAATAAGACTTTTGCATTTCAAATAATAACCTACCACTGCCATGGAATGGATCAGTCACTTTTCTTGCCGTAGGATTATATCGATAAGCAAGTTTTCCAAGAAACTTGGCAATGGGTTTATTGGTGAAGTTTGCAGAAAGCCTTCTTTTTAACCCAAGATTAATTTTTTGTAAAGATCGACCATAATTGGGGTTCTCTGCAATGAGATTTTCCCCTAGTTCCTTTAATTCATTTAAGAGAAGAGAATTGATGAAAACCTGTTTTTTGTAAGTCTTTAATTTGTCCAACAATTTGCGATCCAAAATTGGACAAACATCCCTAGAAAATCCTAAACCCTCAATATCCGATGATGTTATGCCAAAAGGAGAAAAAGATGAAAAAACATGATCAAGAATCATTTTGCAATAGATAGAGATAATTTACGGACTTTATTTTTATTGCTATGAAGTTTTGTGTCTATTGAACGGGTGTTTTTTTGACGGGGTTATCAACCATATAAAATTCAGTAGAGATATTAAGAACAGCAGATCCATCAATAGTGACAACTAAACCATGCTGTGCTTGGAATTCAGAAGAGTAGATACCCAATTGATAGCTGTAAGCCACGTATGTCCCATCTCCTACACCAAGGAATGTAGCTATTCCACTGGAGTTAGTAATGGCATAGTATCCAGTCCATTGATAGTATCCATTACCAGAAGGCAGGTAAAGGTAGACATAGGCCGATGTAAGAGGAGTGCCATCATAGTCAATCAATTTGACATAGACAGTTCCACCACCAATGTTTACTTCATGGATATCGCCAGATTTGGCAGTTATTTGACCACCAATATACGACTGGCCATAGGTAAAGTATGCTTTAGTTACAACTAAGACATATTTGCTTTGGTTGTTGGCATAGACAGTTGCAACACCAGAGGAATTTGTATAACCATAGCCAGCTTGAATCCCCTGATATGAGAGATACACCCTCATTTGGGGAACGGTATTGTTGGCACCATCTAGAACCCGTATATATATTGGGACAGGATGGATTTCCACATTTTTGTTGGCAGTCGCATTGAAGAGATTTGAGTATACATAGCCCTTGCCAGGATAGTAGGAATAGGCAAGATATGAGGCATTGACAACCGCATTCAGAACAGCAACACCTGAGGCATTTGTTTTTGCCCATCCACCCCAATAGCCCTCTGTAGTCCGCAGATATACCCATTGGTCTGCACCTACCTTGGATGTGGAATCAATTTGATATACACTTACAGAGACGGTTGTCGTTGCTAATGAATACTCGAACAATGTATTCCCAGTCACATTGAATGTTGATGATTTCTGCGATACAACAGGATACTTGTATATTCTTAGATAATATGAGTCATTTATCACGAATGAAAACACGGCGTATCCAGTCGTATTAGTTTTAGCCCAGCCAGAATACGTACCTAGTTCAGAGGAATATAAGTACACATAGGCATTTTGCAATGCAGAACCGTTGTTCAGTATTCGAACTGTAAGTTGATGACCAATGACAACAATGGTAGTGACAAGTCCATCAGATGAATTTAAGGGTGAGGACAATATTTCCCTTCCTGACAGATATAACCGAGCCACAAGTTCAGTATTGTTTGGTGCAAGAACCGTGGCAATCCCTGATGAATTGAAAACACCATATCCTATATAGCTGTTATTGGAATTGAAGTAGATATATGTATAAGTCCAAGAATTAGGTGGCTGGAACCCATTGCCGTTACTATCCACTAGTTTCACATATATTGTCACCAAATCAAACAGGACAGTGTTGACCGTATTTTCCACTAATGTTATGGGCTTTGAATACAAGGAACCCATTCGGATCTTGTAAGTGGATCCATTACTGATGGTAACTGTGGCATATCCTGTTGAATTGGTTTTGCCCCATCCTGCGTATGAATTCTGGAGGGTATACAGATAGAAATAGGAATTCTTCAATGGTTGTCCAGAAGTTGTCATAAGACGTATTGTGGTGCTTGCAGGCTGAACCACAACTGTTCCACCGTTTGTTATGGTGAAATTGCTCGAGTAAAAGTACAGATATGGGCTATAAGAATAGACATAGACGCGATACATTCCAGATTCAGGAGCATTGAAGTTGGCTTTCCCATTAGAATCAGTTGTGGAATAACCAAGATAGACCCACCCAGAGGTGGCTGCATAAAGGTAAACCCTTGCATTCGCCAAATTGGTTCCATCTGAATTCTTTACATGAATGGTGAATGGAACCACATTGACAACCAACAAGACAGATGTGGTTATTGAAGTGTTGAATACAGCAGTCTGTATTATGGTGCCATAATCAATGCCAATAGTGTAATTGGTGTTGGGCAACAATGCAAATGTGGCATTGCCATTTGCATTCAAATATTGTGTCACATAGATTTCACCATTCAGATATGCATTCACCCTAGTGTATTTTATTGGATTGCCAGAATTATCTTGGACATGCACTTCGACCAATGTACCGCCAAGTTTAAACTGCACAACCATACCGTTTGTGGCGTTAAATGAGAGACTTCTTGCTTGGGTATATTTTCCACTGATGTAGAAGTACGTCCTCAGGTAGACACTGGTATTTTCAGAAACCGTGGTTATAAACGTTGCAATTCCAGAAGTATTGGTTCTGGCAAATCCAAGATATTTGTTGTCTTTTGATGACATCAGATATACATATTGATTTTGTCGTGGAGATCCATTCGGATTGGTCACATTCGCATAAATGACCAAACCTTGGATTGTGATGTTGTAAACCAGGTCTGAATTGACACTGAATTTGCTTGTGGAATGATATGAAGAACCAGCATAGTATTTAAGGTAATAAGATCCATTCTTCAGACCATAAAAGTCCGCAAATCCCGTATTGTTTGTTCTTTGGGAGCTTAAAGCCCTTCCAAACTCATCATACAATGAAACATATATAGAGGAAACGGGATCACCAGAAGAAGTGGTAACATTTACGGACAGATGATTTCCATCCAAGTAAAATTCATAGACAGAACCTGGAACCACTTTGAATATACCAGAATTGTAGGTTTTTCCTTTTGTCACTTGTATTTTAAATTCGCTTGCAGGAATTGAAAACGCAGCGTATCCTGTTGCATTGGTGTATTTATATCCGACGTATGTTGCAGAGGATCCAATTACGGAATATGCACGGACAAATGCAGAAGAAATGCCGACGTTATTCTGTTGCAGGACTTTGACATAAACAACACCAGGGTTGGTATTGATGTAAACATCCTTTGTTTGAGATACGTCAACAAAAGAGCTTGAAGCAGGAACGGTGGAACCATGATAGGCGTTAAATTTATATTCACCATTCAAAAGGTAAAAAGTGGCTGAGCCATTAATATTTGTAGTTTTTGAGATGCCTGTGACTTGTTCCACAACCTTGTTGTTTACAATGACTTTTTTGTATGAATAAATGGTTGCTCCATCAACAGGAACATCATTTTCGGAATAGTGAACGTTTACAGCCTGGATTTGGCTTTTTATGGGAACCTTCCTGAATAGCTTAAAGTTGTCCAATCTTGCAGGATGAGTAAACACAGCAGTTTTCTTGACATCTGTTGGCGAAATGTAGATTTTCAGGTAGTATTTCCCAGCCCTTAACCTAAAAGAAGCCTTGCCATTATCATCTGTTACTTTTTCGACAGATGCAGGCAAGTCTTTTCTGGCATCAAAGGGGACAACCTTAATACCCTTGAGTTTGCGACCACCAGCTTGAAGCAGTTCGACTGCGTCTGGTTCATTTCTGGATGCGGCCATTTCCAATTGCATTCTTAGTGTGGCAGATATTACAGTGCTATCCTGTAATTGAAATGTTAGAGGGTCAGTAGGGTTGATTTCAGTCACAGAACCAGTAAGTTTTGCGTTTCCACCAGCCATAGAGAATATTAATGTATATGAATCCCCAATTGAAAATTGTTCGCTGGATTTTCCAGCGGTTATTACCAATTTCCCTGGTTCAGAGGCACTGATAGAATCTGATGTTAGTGGCAGAGACCACCAAGAATCTCCTACGAAGACTCCATTTGAAAAAATGACCGACACATTGGCAATTGGAACTGAATTCACAGTCTTGGTTGTTAAGTCAAAGACTGCCAAATCAGCCTTGCCATCACCGTCAAAATCATAAAATTTGTCTTCGCTAAGTGAGACATCATATATTGAGGATCCCTTATTAATATAATAATTCACCAATAATGCCACGGATGCTGCGGCGGCAACAACAATAGCGATCAAAAGCATTGTAGCGACAATTGGAGAGACTGCTTTTCTACCTTTCATGGTTCTTCACCTAACCTTTCTTTTTAATTATGACGAATATTACACCGAATATGCCAATTATGGTGCCGATTATTCCCACCAATAATATTGGAGAATTTCCATCATTAAAGTTGCCATTTAAAATCTCATTTATTCCACCTTGTGAGGAGGAGGATAAGAATGCCCCCGTAGATTGGGATTGGTTTTGTGGTACTATTTTTGTCGTAAATGACCATTCCATCAACAAATTCAGGTCAGAAATGGAAATGGAACCTGAAAAATTAAGATCCAAAGGTTCATCAAGTAAATCAAATCCTTTTGCAATCCAGACAAATGTAATCATTCCTGAGGAATTGGTCAACCCTACAGCAGTAGTGTCGTTGGATGATTCAAACACACCCAATATTGTTGAAATTGATACTAAAGCACCTGAGTATGGTTGAGATGTTTCATTGTAGACCATAATTGTTATCTTCAGTTTTTCGTTAGGATGAACCTCGTCGTTATCCGCCATGACATCATATGAAAAGCTCAATGGCAACGGCTTGACATGAATGTTTGCAGAATTTGTTGCAATTCCAGTCTCGTTGCCATATGCCTCTACAAGAATACTGACAGTTGTTCCGATAATTGAAAGAGGAATTAAATCAGCAACCCAGATTGCGGATGCCCTACCATTCCCATCTGACTTCAGCAACAATTTTGTTTTCCCGTTTTCCAAGAAATAGCCTTCATTACTTGTCAACGATATTGTTGCCCCAATTACCTTGGTTGTTTTGTGGGTAATCTCCAAGTTGATGAGAACAGTTTGATTGACTTCGACATCAGTCTCGTTGATACTCAAATTAATTGTATAAATGATGGGGGAAACCTGTAAGGTTTTATTGATTGTGATTTGAGCACCTGCTTTGGTTATTATTGCTTGGAAATTGACATTAATTTCACTGGCAACGGATGGGGCAGTCCACAAAAATGTTGCAACTCCAGTTGAGTTCGTTGTTGACTGTTCGCTGAAGGATCCTAAGGAATTTTGGAATAATATAACCTCTGCATTTGATACGGTACCATCGGTTCCATTAGCTAAAACAAAAATTTGTACGGATTCATTGGTTTCAATAGATGATTTTGAAAACAAAATGAATGATCCATTGAGATCATATTGCTTAAGTTGAATTTGAATGGTTGAGATGTAATTAAGTCCTGAGCGAATTGTTGCAGTGGCTTGAAGGGTGACGTTAATGTCTTCAGAAATGCTGGGAGGAGCAGACCATAAAGTGGATGCCTTTCCCAATGAATCAGTCAAAACATTAGTTGAAGAAAAGTTGCCGATACCATCTGAGGAGTTGAAAAAGACTTGAATGCCACTGAGATCACCTCCATTGATCGAAAATGAGGAAAAGGTTAATGAAACCGTTTCTCCAGGGTGGACAACAGAAGTGTTACCATCCAAAGACGTTGATGTCAATTCAACAGCAGAAGGGGTGATTGTAATAAATTGACTTTGCAATGAATATGTATCGCCACCATAGGTCACATTCACCTTGATTTCCACGTTTGGTATTTCGATGTTCGATTCAGGAACATACCATAGCAGGGAAATATAACCAGACGTATTCGATGGGCCAAATACGGAAGGAACATTTGCAGATTCATTTCTAATGAGGTCTCCAACAATTCCCGAATCGCCAAAAGGGGAAATGATTTGGATAGAAGCATCAGCACCTGATACTGAACCACTTGAATTTGCGGTATAGATATTTATTTGTGTTACACTTCCATCCAAAACAAAACCAGTTCCATTCCCAACAGAAAAGGTTGAGGAATCCAAGATAATGGCGGTGGGAGGAAGAATGATAAAACTGCTTAGAAGTAGAGAAAGAAGAAGTAATGATTGTTTTTGAAGCATCTCGCGTTAAATTAGCTTTGCAACCTATTTAAATAAATTGACATTTAAACAGGATTTTTCTTCTTTTTTTAAAAATCGAAAGAAAAGCAAGATTATAGAATTCAAACAACAGGATAAAGGGAGAGTCAAGCTTCTAAAACAGAACCATACAAATTCTGTATATCCCATGATTGTTTTTTAAGGAAATTCAGAATTTGTGCTTTGGAATCATCAGGAAGACTATGGAACAATTCCTTGATACGTGAAGAAGAGGAAAGGAAGGATCGAAGTTGAAGTTCAACAGCCAAATTCTCATCAGGAGAAGAATGCATGTTTTTCATTGAATTGAGGATTTGTTGTGGATTCCTTACCAGCCAATTAGAGAAAGCATGTGTCAAAACAGAGAGGTAGGCGATAGAAGTGATTTCTACCTTATGAAGAAGGGATTGCAAATAGCCTTCCAATAAGCGATAAAATATAACCATTAAAAATCCATGAGGAAGGTTTTCAGTTGTGACAAGATCGTCAATAACAGAAGTCAGAAATTTTGATCCCTGAAACCCATTTTTCATGATATGATCCAACATTGTCTTGTCAAAAAATATTTTTTGAATAACAAGATATTTTACATAATTGCTAATGCATGAAAGTTCTGATAAATTTGGGATGGGGTCTGGAAATCTAAGGAATTGGAGAAGTTGTGCAAGGCAATCAAGCTTAGTCTTGACCTGAGAGGAAAGTGAAGAGGGAAACTCAACATTTTCTTTCAACATTAGAGAGAGAAATGCAAAGTCAGAAACCAATTCACCATAATAATCACCAAGTTTATCCCATTCCATGAACAATGTGGGGGTAACCTCATTCCAAAGAAAAAGAAAAATTTGTAAGAATACCTTTTTTGTTCTTTTGTTAAACCAAAATGCAAGAAACTCATTGATTACCTCAATCCTATCTCGAATGATAGAAGATACACAGGCTATAGTGATGACTTTATTGAATTGGGAAAAGTCATCGATACGGTCTAAAATCACCTCTAGGAATTTTTGGAGATACCATTGCTCCTTTGGAAAGAAAGACATTACAAGAAATGGAACAGCTTTTGGGTATAAGGAATAATTGACCTTAGCAATTGATAGAAATTGGAAAAACTCATCAATCCTTCCTTCAATTGGTAGATTCTCAACATGTGTACTAAACAGTTCTTTGATAAGGCGTTCTTGACCAATAAGTTGTTTTGGATATTTCCATCCTTTAACTAGATATTCAATCAAGAATTGTTTCAGATGTTTATCTCGATATCTTAAGGTAAAAATAATTGAAGTTGGCAATTGCAAAACAAATGCATATCCCGCAATTTTTATGGCATAGAAATCTGTGAGATTGATGTCGGGTAAGACATTCTGGATAGATATGAAAGACAAAGCTTCATCTTCATTGAATTGTGCAAGATGGTCAAGAAAAGCTTGAAGGAGTGACTGTAATGAGTTAATAGTGATAGGATCATGATCAAACAATAGCAGATATAATGAGATAATGGGAAAATCATCAACAAACCTAAGTTTTCCGTTAATTTGGGGGAGACAATATTCCATCAATGTTTTTAGGGAGGGGGAACGGGATTCTACAAAATGCAATAATTCCTCAATAAGGTCTGGTTCAATCAAGAATTCACCTTTCAATAATAGGTCCATATATTGGTAGAAGGCATTATCAGACCAATTGGCATTAAGATAATGCATAATCAGACGATTAACGAATTTGTGGTTAAGTTCATCGCGAGGTATTTTTGATGCAAATGAAGCAAACGAAACCGTATTGTCAGATGAATAAAGTAGTTCATTGAACTTTTCACCAAAAGAAATGATAAAGTCAATCAAGGTCATCATCTTATGGTTTGAGGAATAATGCCAAGTTAATGCATTTAGCACCAAATCAGGGAAGTATTGGTCAGGAAGATATACAAAACATTCGACGAGCGATCCAGCAAGATTTCGAAGGGTTCTTGAAGATTGGGTAAGTTCCAGCAAGTTGATGGAAAAGGTTTCCAAAAGTTGGGTTTTTTCATGAATTGGATTCTGAATTGTTTGCAAAAGAGACAATGTTTCCATCAAAACATCTTCCAAGTAAGGGAAGGTAGCTTCAATCAATTGTTCCGATACCGTTGTACCAGAAATAAGCAAAAGCGAAGTAAAATAAGCACAATGTTCCAAATTGATTCTCTGCATTTTGGATCTGTTTCCAAGCAGTTGAAGAAGAAGAGAATGAAGTTCCTCCAATTCCGCACGATCATATGGATTGAAATATACAAGTTGGGATTCCCATGATTTGAATGTTTTTTTCACATTGGACATCTTATTGATTACATCCATGTCAATTGGGGAAAACGAATAAGTTTTTACTTCACGAATGATTTTCCTTAATGTCTCGTCAGAAGTTATACGAACATGATTGTTACACAATTCAGTATGCAACAATATGAATTTGAATTTACTTCGGCATTTTTCAATTAGCGTGGATAGACCATTGGTGGGGATGGGTATCCAATCTCGAAATGACCATTCAAAGGAGGGGAAAGACAAATCTGTATAGTGTTTTTCATAAAGTCTCATTATTTCCCCAAAAAACCTTGATCCTTCAGAAGTTTCCAGTATTGAAATTATATAGGGTGTAAAATCAATGATTTCCTTCAATTTAAGTGGGTTTTCAAATAGGAGATTGGGAGTTTCAATAATTTGGAACCCTAAAAACATCAGGGAATTCATGGAAAGTGTTTTGTTAGAAATAGTTTCCATGTCTAGAAGCTTTGTTTGAAAATCATCGATTAATTGACCTAAAACATAGTCTTGGTCAAGTTTTTGGAAGTGGTTTTTTAACCAACAGGAAATGGCAAAATCAGCAAATGAACGTCTTGATATGGGGGGAAATATGAAATAATCACCATTGGGTTCATTAAATAAAGGAGGGCTTTTGATATTAAAGATGAAATGACTTCTTGTTTTTTTGGCTGACAGCACCTTTTTGAATAGTTTTGAAATGTTGGGAGGAATTTTATCAGGATTTAGAAATAAAATGTCTGCGTGATCAATTGCGAAAATTACTTCCTTTGGTTTAAAGAGCTTGTGCAATGATGAGATGATTGCAGTAAAGGATTTGGCGGAGGCAATCTTGTCAAGGACATCATCCACCATATCGGCGGAATTTCCAATAAGAGCGTCTTGAAAATCATTTTCGAGACGATTAACCAAATATTCTTGAAAAGAGGAAGAAAGAAATATGGTTGGCAAATCCAAGTATATCACAACCATATCATCCCATAACCTCTGTACATGTTGTAAAAAGGCGGAGGATCCATCATTATGCTGGGAAATCATTATTTTCAGATCATCATGCTTTTTGATGCAATACTGTTTGAACTGATTAAACTGATTCTTGCGCAATAGAGGAAGCGTAGGAATAGCAAATTTCTGAAGAAAATAATCTGAAAAATAGTTTCTGTCTAAAAAATATTCAGATGTACAGGGAGAAAGTTGATTTCCTTGTTCCTTTTCCAAGCATAGTGATACCAACCATCCCTTTATAGTTAGTACAATCCCATCCCATCCAGTTTTCTTTCCTTTTGGTCGAATCAATGAGATCAGATTTTCATTGGATAGGGATTCAATGACATTAGTGTTGAATAATTGACGAAATTTTTTTTTGTTTCCAAATAGGGCACCCCACTGGTCAACCTTTCCTTTTTTATCTGCCTGGTGCATAAGCATTATTTCTTTCCGTGATACTTTTCGGAATGCAGCACTTGGGACAAAAAGGTCAAGAGGGGTTTCGGGATTTTGGCATATGGATTCATGGATCAGGCGTGCAGAATGAAGCAAAAATTGGGCAGGGATAAGATTTAAACTCTTGCAATACCCTTTGACTTGATTAAAGAAGTCTTGTGACAGTAGGGTATCATAGGAAATTTCAGGAAAATTTTCAATTGGCAAGGCACGATCATGTTCATTATGCATTTTTTCACCGTGAAAGCCATTAGTCCATTTGTAAAGAAGCTATGATTTCATCGACTAAATCTTCAAAAACTTTTTCTACATTGAATCCAAGCAAGGCAGAGGTTTCAATATAACCAACATCATAACCAGACCAATCCGAAAGGGTTTCTGCGTACTGTTTAGCAACATCTGTTGGCACACACCATTTTTCACCCTCTTTTCTAAGATCAACCTTGTTTCCAACAAGGATAAAGGGAATCATTTTGCCAACGTTTTTCACAACCTCATTGATCCATTGTGGGATATGTTCATATGTTTGAGGTCTTGTCACATCAAAAACAACCAATGCACCATTTGCACCATTATAGTATCCCTCCCTGACAATTTCAAAATTTTCTTGACCTGCAAGATCCCATATTTGGAAAATGGTGTTTCCAACCCTTTTAATTCCAAAATCGGCACCAATAGTCATTAAGTAATTGTATGAAAAGCCTTCTCCAAGGTATCTTCTCCGTAGAGAAGTCTTCCCCACCATAGGGTCACCGACTAGAACAAGCTTGAATGTTTGCTTTTGATCGAAATCCATCTTCAATTTGTTCTTTTAAGGAAATAATAGTATTTGTACTTATCCGTATCTGAGTTAGATAAGTGCACCATTTCTCCAATCTACTGTGAAAAATAAAAAATAGGTGGAGATTTTAACAAACCTATGCTGCCAGGAATAACCACCTCCCAAATGGAAGAGGTTGACAGGATTATGGTAGAAAACTTGAAGGTTCCAGTTGAACTAATGATGGAGAATGCAGGGGTTGCCATGGCAGAACTTGCATGTGAAATCTCATCACAAAAAGGGTTTTTGGTGATTGCTGGAAAGGGAAATAATGGAGGAGGAGGTATTGTCGCGGCAAGAAGATTGACCGCATGGGATGAAAAGGTGACGATATGGCTTCCATTTGGCAAGAAACAACTGAGGGAACTGCCAGCAAGACAATTGGAAAGGACTGAAAAATTTGGGGCAAAAGTAATTGAAGGAGTTGGAAATTTCCCAATAGAAGATTATGAAGGATGGATGATCATTGATGCATTTATAGGGTATGGCTATACTGGTGTTCCTAGAGGAGTTGTAAAAGATGTATTTGAGTTTCTTTCACATCACAAAACGATAATTTCTTTAGATGCACCATCAGGACTAGATACAACAACAGGTACAATGCACAGTGATTTCAGTCCAATGAAAACGCTTACATTGGCCTTTCCAAAAACGGGATTGTTAAAGGCAAGGGATAAAGTGGGATCTTTGGAGTTGGCAGACATAGGCGTTCCAAAATATGTATTTGAAAAGATGATAGACATTGATTGGAATAGTTATGAAAAGGACAATCTTGATTTATTATATTCAAAGTTTAAAGAAAGAAGAAGAGTCAATGTTCAAATTATTGATTACAACAATTGGAGCTTACACTAATTTTTTTTCCTCTGACGAAGAATTACGACACCAAAAGCAACAGCCATTAACAATGGCAATGCCATGATGGGACCATTGTCGGCACTTGTGTTTTGAGGGACAGGGGAAGTAGTTTCAGGAGGGGATGCAGAAGTGGTTGCTTGAGGTGTTGTAGTAGACGGAGTGGTGTCACTTGTCGTGTTTGAACTGGTTGGAGGGGGGGAGGAAGTGGTAGGAGGTGCTGAACTAGTGGTGGTTGAACTTGAGGTGGCAGGAGGTGATGTGCTGGTGGTGGGAGGAATTGTACTAGATGAAGGGGGAGAGGTGGAGGTGGTGGTTGGCGCAGTTGCAGTTGGTTCATAGTTCAAATTGAAATCAGGATCATGGACAATTGAGCCACCATTCCATACGTCATAACTGACAACAATCAAGTTCGATTGATAGAAAAAGTTAACAGTTACGGATTCAACCAAGGAGCCAACTGTGGCAGTTCCAGCACTATCTGCAGATTCAGATTCTAGTGGACTGACAGATGTTTCTTTAAATGATCCACTAATCTGAATTAAAGTAATGGCATCAAATGCCGCACCATAGGTCACATTGTTTAAAGTGTAATTTGCTTTGGGACCAGTTACATCTATTTCAGATGTTGGTTGACCTACACCAGTATTGATTGCCAATCTTCCAAACCTTTCGGATCTGCTTGATGGAACTGTCTCATTGGACTCAGTAGCAGTGTATAGTGCCTGAGCGGCAAAGAATTCCGATTTGTAAACCGTTGACAGTGACAGACCATTCATTGCAGAGGTTAGCGAGGGATCTGTAACTCCATTGTAAATCCAAGTTGGACTAATTTTGACAAAACCAGTATCAGGATTGATGAGAACTACATAATTGTAACCTATGGTTTCTTGATCAATCACAGAGTTTCTGGGATTGGAAACATTGTACCATGTTACAGGAAAGTCATTGTAAGTTATGCCAAAATCAAATTTAACAGTGCCATTATCTGTGACAATTGGATCATTCCATCTAAAATCAGCAGAGGTGTTTGCATTTACATCACCATAACCAAAACTTTCAACATTAAAGAATGTCCTGTTGGAGCTTACATTGGTCTCATTCTGAGAAACACCCAAGCCATGGAAAACAACACTGGAATTATAGGTTGATTCCTTGTATCGACCGTTAACAATTGTGGTTTGGAATGCCTCCCCCAATCCAACATATGCCAATCTATCATCAGAATCAATCGTCAACCCGTCATCAGTCAATGCAAGGTCGAATCTTCCATTCCCGTTACCATCTTCGTAAGCGGCCATTGTTGTACTTGCTTGGATACCCCAAATAGCCAAACGTGCTTCAACATTGGTTTGGTTCATGTCAGTCATGTTTGATGCTTTGGAGACAAAAAGGCTCGTGATACTCTGAAAAGTTGATATTGCGGTGGTTGATACTTGTTGGAAACCTGCTTCAACAAAATATCCTGATGAAGAAGCAGTTATGGGCAACATATTACGGGGATACATGTCAAATGGGACAGCAGTCCCGTTTCTGGTTCCATTGGACGCAAATTCAAGATAAGTGAAGTCAACTGAATAGAATTGATAAGTGACAAAAGAGAAGATGGAATGGGTATAATTCGCCTGTATCCTGTCAAACATGTTGAATTCAAGCCCCAAGTTTTCCCCATTTGTTATTCTCACTTGGTATGCCTGTGCAGTTACATTGTATACAAACGATTGTGCAACATAATAATTGACAATAGAAATTGCCAGCTTAGTCCTTTCAACATAAACTTCATAAGACTTGGTTTGGACGTCAAAGATCAAAACTTCAGGGAAAATGACACCTGCCCTCCTTGTTACAGTGCCATTCTGGTATTTATGGAAATACTCCAAATAAGTAGAGTTGACAGGAAACTGCCCTAAGAATTTGCCAGTAGTAGAGATAACGTATGCAGTTTCTAGGCTGTACGCTTCAGTGACATTAAGCTTCATCTGAAGTTTTCCATCTGTGCTGTTCAAAGGATTGAATCGTGAAGGAACAATAGTTCCCAACGTGACATTGACAAAAAAGTCAAGTGTTTGTTGGTTGTAGTATTCATCATAAGAAAATGTTTCATTCCCTCGTTCTTCTTGCCACGTTGTTTTGTAGAGTGTATTCATATGTGTGGCATTAGTAATTAAGTCAATATTTCTGACACCAGATCGAGTGTCATTCAACGTTTCAACTATTGACCCATTGAATGATTGTGTAAAATTTCCACTTGTAGAAAAATCAATGGACCCATAGGAGTAATTAAGGCCATTAATAGATCCACTGTTTATTGTTGCAAGTTTATGTTCTTGCATCGGTGTTTTTTTGAGGGGGGGCTGAAAGCCATTACCCATCACTAAAATTGCTGTGATAAAAATCAGAAGGAGAATTTTAAATCTCATGGTACAAGAGAAAGGAAAAACAAAAATAAAAACAATTGGTAATGGAAATTCACAATAAGATTAGGAAAAAAGACTCAAAAACAAAAATTACTTAATTTTTTCCCACTTCTGAAGCATAAGTGATCCATCTTTTTTTTCAACAATTGCCCCCTCATAGTATGATAAAATATGGGGGTTTTCTAAATACTCTTTGATGACAAGCTCATCAGAAGGAACAATAGGTTTTGGAAGGTCATCAAGAGATGCCCAATGCAAGGTTCCCTCTTTTGTAGGAATAACGGACTTATCTTTGGAAAATGAAACCCAATAATGTATCAAGAAATGAGCGATTTGTTTTTCACCAGAATAAAATATTTCATTCAAAATGGCAAATAGACGACCCCTTTTGATTGATATGCCAGTTTCTTCTTTTGTCTCCCTTTGCAAGGACTCAAACAAGGATTCTCCAAATTCAGTCTTTCCTCCAATGAGTGCATAGTGATTGGCATAAGGGGCTTTGGTACGGTGGATTAACAAAATTTCAGACCCGTCAGGACTAAACAAGAGGTTGGCGGCAATAACAAGGATTTTCACAATGTGAATGAGAAGCAACAGAAATTAAATGTTTCAAATACTTGACCAATAGTTTCTAAAAATTGCCTTCGCTTTTCGCAATGTGTTTTCAAACATTTCGGAAAAAACATCGTTGGAGAATTCAATCATTCGAGGGGTTTTCAAACCTGAAAAAAAGTTTACAGTTGCTTCCCCTATTTTTCCGTAGTTATAACCACCTTCCAAAGTGACTGCAATACGTTGATGGCAGTTTTTATCTGCCAAATATGAGATGAGATGACCAAGTTGTGTGAATGCAGTAGTTGAGAGGGACAATGCACCATAGGGGTCTCCCGCCAATCCGTCAAGACCGAGGGATACAAGGATCATATCAGGTGAGAATTCATTGATTACTGGCAAGAATATTTCAGTAAAGGCAGTAAGATATTCTTCATCGCCTGTTTTTGGAGGAAGTGGAAAATTCAATGTCTTTCCAATCCCTTCGCCCTCTCCAATTTGTTCCAACCACCCAGTTCCAGGATATGCCACTCGTGGAGATGCATGGAGAGAAGCGTATAGGACATCTGCCCTGTGATAGAATATATCTTGTGTTCCGTTGCCGTGATGGTTGTCAATATCCACAATTGCAATCCTGTTAACTTGAAATGTCTTGTGCAATATTTCAGCGGCAATTGCAATATTATTGAAAAAGCAGAATCCCATTGCAGCATTGACGGTTGCATGGTGTCCAGGGGGTCGTAACATTGCAAAAGAAACATGCTTTTTTTTGTATGATTCAAATGCCGCCTGAATGCTCCCTCCTGCAGCGTGAAGAGCGGCATTCCAAGTATGCTGGTTTGCGATGGTATCAGGAGTAAATTCGGTCCAGCGGTACAGCGAACTTTCTTTTATTTCTGCAATTAATTCAGGTGAATGAACTGCAAGGAGTTGCTTTTCAGTAACAGGAATAGAAGGGATGAACTCAAAGCCGAGATTGGACTTTTCTAAAGCTTGTTTAATTAGAGTCAGCCTAACGGGTGCTTCCAAATGACCAGGACCCATTTCATGCAATAAACCTGTTGAGGATTCATAAACTGGGATCATTGACTAGATGTCGCTAGAATATTGATCTTTTATGAGTTATTGTCAGAACAGTGTGAAGAATACCACACCCTAGTGAAAGGAAATTTTTCTTTCAAAATTTCATTTTTCTTGAAAAGGGATTATAAGGTTAAATTGAGACATTCAGATGCATGAAATCGTCAGTTAATGACTATGTTATAAGAGAGGCAACTGCAGAGGATCATGGCATGATATATGATTTTTCATTGATTGCCAGTAAGGATGAGACAGTTCCTGATTTTTTGAGAAATGCAGGGGAGTTTGTGATTAAGAAAATTGAAGAGGGGAGATCAGGAGTCTTACTTGCTTTTTCTGATGAAGAATTAGCTGGAATTGTTGATGCCGACATTCTAGAATCAAAAATTGAGATCAGATCCGTTTATGTTCGAAAAGACCATCGTAGAAAAGGTTTGGCAAGCCACTTGGTTAATAAGCTTATGGAGATATATCCAAATAAGGAAATGGTATTGGCAACTGCGGTGACAGAGAAGGGGAAAAAGTTTTGGGAATCAAATGGGTTTAGGGTTATGGAATGGAAAATGGTTAAAAAGATGGATTAAGTGTATAACGTTGTAATCTTGGAGATGATTGCTTCATTTCCAAGCACTTCCACAGCTTTCGGGAAACCAAATTCAGTCAATTGATTCAAGGAATCAAAAATTTGGAACGCTAGTGTGGCATCATTGGTTTTCAAGAGCCAATTTGCCATAAATTCAATAGTTCCTTCAACACCATATTTGTTCCAATATAGCCTTTGATGTCTGCGGATCCATCGTCCAAATGCTAAAAAAGCCTCATCCATATCTTTTGCACCAGCAAATTCCAAAGTGAATTCATCAACATCGGTGTATTCACTCAGTCGCATTTGTAGGACAATATGCCAATCTTGTCTGACACTTGGTAATTCAAGATTTTTCTTGAAAAATTCTTCCCATGGCAAATCAGGGTCAGAAATAAGGAAGGTTCCTGCACGAGTTCCATTGGCATCATGAATAAGGACACGAAATCCCCATTGATTGCTTTGACGAGGAGGAAGTTTAAGTAAATCTAATTTTAATTTTTCTTTAGTAATTTGTGCAGTATTGGCAAGAATAGTTGGCAGAGAAGGCGCCAATTCAACGAATTTTCCTGTTTCAAGGGCCCGGTGTATTTCTTCGCTGGGGAGTAGCGTAAGGGCATACATCAATCTTTCGTCTCCAGGTTGTAGAGTGCCATTGGTCCAGTATTCAAGATCAAAGGTTTCTTCAAGCACGATATATGGGCTTGGACTACCCAAAGTTATGTCAACAAGTCTATTTGGGTTATCCCTGAGAAAATCTTCAGAAAGTTGTCCTGTCAGTCTCCATTCACTTTTCCCCTCACGAAAGATATCTTGAAGAATTTCAAGCATGACACGTGTCATCGTTCCTTCTCGTTCCACATGGTGCAATAGTCGTTCAAAGAAAACAAGTATTTGTGCAAAATCATTTCCGGTAATACCGTTCTGCCAATCCAATAAATCATTGAATTGGACAATGAGATATCTGTCTTCCAACTTTGCAACATCCAAAGCATTTTCAAGTTGTTCCAGTTCATCAATCTCATCTTCAGTTTCATCTTGTTCAAAAAGGTCACCAAGATCTTCATCTAAGCTACTGAAAACTTCAAGAAGCTCATCTTCTGCGATACCTAGTTCTGGGATAGTGCTAGGAGGAGTTTCAGAAACTGGAGAAGTGGAACCAAAATTTTCCAGTTCTGCAAATGGATTATCTAGGCTGGGTTGAAGAGGTGTATTTTGTTTCTCTTCTTTTACTTTCACTTGTGAAAGGTTTGAACGTTTTTGTTTCCCTTTAGGGATTTTTGCCCAAAGGTCTTCAAGTTCAATTTCCTCTTTCATTTCAAAGAGTTTTTCAATTTCTTGTTCAATGATCTCTATGACACGAAAATATGACCAAATATAGGGGATTGACTTGAATGCCCCCTTATAGGTTCGAAGGTTCTCAAGACCTTGTTGAAGAGTGGTTCTAAATGCTACAGGCTCTACACGGAATGCCGCAAGTTGTTCTAGATCAAAATCCCTCCGAACCTTTTTAATGCTATCAGGAATGAGCTCTTTTCGGGTCACTAAATCCTCAGGCTGAAATAACAGGAACCACGCAAGGGGGATCATGTTTCTGCCGATGAATGACGGAAGGGCATCGTCACCAAGCAGTTTAGAGGAACCAATATAGAGAAAAGAGTCCATTTCAAGCCAATAACAGAGTCGTCCTAAATAAGATTGTAGGTTTATCAATTATCAGAAATGCAAGAAAATTTTAACTTATTAAATAAGCAAGGATATAAGTTAAGTGGCAAGTATTTTGAATGGAATTTCAATAAATTTTTCCCGATCGATGGAAAGTTTCCAAAAACGTATTTTTGGGTTATTTCCATCAAACGAGACAAGTCCATAGACCCAATTGGGAAGTGCGTTTTGTAAATCCATAGAGGACAATCGGGATGTTCCATCAGGATGTGAATGATAAATACCAATGATATCTTGTCCTTCAGAATAAACCATTTCTTCAATATCTATTAGTTCCATTGGATCAACCAAGTATCTGTTTGTTTGATTTTGTGCAATATTTTTAAGGGGACGTGTGGAGATGATCAAGTCAGTTGACCCTACAAGCAATCCACATACCTCATTAGGAAGACCATGCAATGCATGGGTAGACATTTCATTGATAGCGTTCAATGAGACAGTCAAGAAGTCATACAATTGGGACGAACCCCTTGTCTTTTCCATTCAACAATGAATATACCTTTTGGTAAATGTATCTGAGGGCAATGACATCATACCTATTGTATTCAATCATTTTGTTTCTAAGGGAATTGTTGAGAACTTTTTTTTCATAGGCAAGGGCAAACAGATATCCAAGGCTTTTGCTTTTTTTGCTGTAGGCACCTAATTTTTTCTTAAGGGAATCAAGGCTGGGATCCCACAATTCCTTTTCATAATTTGAATAACCTAACAAATAGCTTAATTTTTTCACACTGAAACCAACAGGCGTGACAACCTTGTTTTTTAGTATTTTCATCAAATCTTGATGCTGTAGCTCATCTAGAATAGGAGACCATTTATCCGCAATTTTAAGGGATTTTCTTAAACAGATGTAGTCAAAATCATTTCCAGAAGAAGAAAGGAGGATTGAGTCGGTATGAGTTTCTAGGAATTCCTTCACTTTCTTTTCGAAAAACCCAGGTTTTTTCTTGAAGTAAGAGACAGGTTCACTATCATTTGTCGCAAATGAGATCAAAAACAAGGAATGTTTGGTTGCGCTAGCCTCAACATCATAAAAAATTATGTTTTTTGGATCGGGAAGTGAAATGTGTTGTTTGATATAAAATGCTCTTTTTTTCAGGAGCATGGCTCGGAATTTGATGGTTTGCACTTCTGGAATATTTTGAATGCCAAGTACAGATGCAAGCATTTCGTCATTTTTGCTCAACAATGCATCAATGGTTTCAATTCCCGTATCCGTCAACTTATGCATACGATTTTTTGAAATTCCTTCGATCATTGCCAAATTTTGGAGCATGTGTTAATATAATTAAAGATCGGCAAATTATTAACTTTATGCAAAATTAATAGCTTTAAGTGGAGACCGTTTATTCGACAGAATATTCATTTATCTTGTCAATTAAATGTTGATCCCGCAAAATGAGTATATCGTCACTTTTATCGCTTGTTTGTTTGTCATTGATGAACCCGATAATTTCTTTTTCTAGTATTAGGGTTAGTAAACATTTGTTCAGGGTTTCAAAGTCCATTTCCAATGACTTAGACATCACATCGAAAGGGATCTCGTCATGGAATTTTTTGCGATTTTCCTTTACAAATTCCAAAACAGAAATCAAATCAGCGGGAGGAATTGTTTCTTTTTGGATTTTCAATGAATCTTTCAAATTCTGTAATGCTTTCTTGACTTCATCTTTCTCATTAAACAATTTTATCACGTTTTCTCACATTTTTGAAGATAAAAACCTTTTTCCCAAAATGATGGAAATCAACTTTATTTCCAAAAGATTTTTTAAAGAACCATATTACACTTGATTTGAATGAAATACATGATTGGGCTTTCAATCTTCCTGTTTTTTTCCAGCATATTAATGATCAATGCCACAAATAATGAGCCCATTATTAAATCAGGAATTAATGGAACAATCCCCATTCTTGCATTGGCGTTCCTTGGATTTGTTCTTCCAAAGCTTATCAAAAGAGATCAGAATGATGCGGAAAGTTAATCCTCAGTAATGATTTCAACATCAAATCCGTCATCTTCAATGAAATCATCGTCTTCATCAATCAACTCATCGTCGTCGTAAAAATCCTCATCATCATCAAATTCGTCTAAATCTTCGAAATCCTCGTCATCCTCATATTCAACAGAAACATCATAGCCATGAATTGGAGTATTGAAATCAACATCAGTTTCAAATTCACCTTCTTCAATTGCAAATTCCACGCTTTCTGCATCAATGTCTTCTTCAACATATTCTTCAAAGCTTTCTCCAAATTCATCCTCCAATAGGTTGTTTTCTGGGAATTCCTCATCAATATCGAAAAATTCATCTGGACCATAACTATCCAAATCTTCATCGCTTGCTACAAACTCTACCCCTTCATCAGACAGAAGGTCAAAATCATCCATCAATCCTTCGTCGAAATTTTCGTCTGCATAAAATCCATCATCAAAATCGTTATCAAACTCAAAATCAATGTCGTCAACTATGTCTTCCAAGTCATCAAAGAATTCTTCTTCTAGGTAAAATTTGTTGTCCTTAGACCTAGAGACAGTTGACGTTGTTTTACACTTGTAGCAGACAATTTGGTCTCCTTCGTTTACCCATTTTAGTTTGATTATGGTTTCACATGAGGGACAAGTCAGAAATATCATAATTCTTACACTTTTAGTCCAATTGATAATTAAGAATTTATCGGAAACTAACTACTTTGTCTATTTCCATACTGCATTTTTCTGACTTTGGAATAGAGATCCCAAATCATTCTTTTCTTTTCATTATCTTCTTCAATGGTATTTTGGTCAGTCAATCCAGAGGAAATCAATAATCTTTGGAAAGTTATCAGGTTTTGTTTTAAGGATTTATGGAGGGAGATATATCGTGTTCTTAATGATTCCAGCATTTCCCCATATTTTTTTTCCTTGTTTGCAACCTTGTCCATTTGTTCTTCAACTTCTGCTGTAAAATCAGGGCGGATAACTTCCGACCATATGGGAGCCAATGATAGGATTAAGACCCGTCCCCAAAGAGTGGAAGTCAATTGAGTGCCTTTTCTGACAATATAATTCCGATCCTGCAATTTCTTGATGATTTCTGGTCTAGAGCTTTTTGTTCCGATACGTTTCTTTTCCATTTCAACAAGGAGCATACTATCACTGATTCGTTTTGGGGGCTGGGTTTTTGTTTCAAGAAGAGAAATTTTCTTAATGCCAAGTTTGTTCAATCCACTTAATTCAATTTCGTCACTCCGGACAGAGTGCCAGTTGGCGGATTCCTTCCACCCCAATTGGACAGTTTTTTTAAGCCGACCAACAAACGGTTCATCACTGATTGTCACTTGAAGGAGTACGTTCTCTGAAATAAAGTCATGCATAAACATGGCGATATAATGTCTAGTAATGATTTCCCAAGTTCGGTAAACATTTGGCGACAATGTTGCAAGCATTTTCATTTCACCAGTAGGATGAATTGGATCGTGATCTTCGGTTTCCATTTTCTTTCCGTTTCGCCGAACCTGTTTTTTTTCTGTTATTTTTGAGATCAGGGCATGGAGGGGGGGAAAAACGTCAAGCTTATCCAGAATCTCGGTATGAGGAAAATTATCGGAAAATTTTGTATTTTCGGTTCGTGGATATGAAATGAGTTCTTTTTCATATAATTCTTCAAGATATGAGAGACAGACGGAAGATGGCTTTTTCAAAAGCCGGCTTAATAGAGCAATTGCAGCAGTAGTATTAAGTGGGACAGGTGGTTTTTCAGATTTCTGTTGAACATTTATGTTTTTTATCATTCCATTTTTCTCGTCTTTTACTTTTTGGAATATTGCATTTGCATCTTCTTTTTTAGAAAACGGTTGTTTTTCATGAGTCAATTTTAACCGTCCATATTCTGTTAACGCCTCTATGTTCCATTTTTTTTTACTCTTGAATTGCTCATGCTCAAAATCCCTTTCTACAACCATATGCAAGGTAGGCAATTGAACCCTCCCTAAAGATATCACCTTTACTTTAGCAACCTTTCGTGCAGCCATTGTCACCTCCCTTGTTCCTGCAAAACCAAGCCAAGCATCAGTATACCTTCGTCCCATAACGGCCAATGCTAGATTGTCCTCCCATTGCAGGGGATGGTCAAATGATCGAAGAATTTCTTTTTTTGTGAGAGAGGAATTCCAAATCCTTCGAATAGGTAAATTATGCTTCTTGACCAAAGGAGAGAGTATTTGCAATGCCTCGTAAGCAATATTATCGCCTTCAGAATCAGGATCAGTTGCGAACCAGATCTCGTCCATCCCCTCTGCATTTTTTTTAAGGATGGAGACATAAGGTCGTTTATTGACCAGATGCAGGGCATTTTTGTTTTCCACTAAGTCCAAGGGATCACATTCACCCCAACCAAATCCTTTTCTTGTTTCAATTGTAGTGATATGACCAGCCAATGGCAAAAAGGTAAATACAAAAACTTCTCCGTGACTAGTTTTTCTGTTTCCAGTGTAGGTATAGATAAACTTAGCTTGTTTTTTGGAGGTAAAACTTCCACAAACAGCTTCTGCGAATTTTTTCACTTGACTTGTCTTTTCGCCGATCACTAATATTTTTCGCATTCAATCAAATTCAGTTCAAGACATTTTAAAACATCAAGTATTATCCTGAAATACAATTGGTGTCTGAATTGGAAAATAAGCAAAAAGAATTGAAAAGAAAAACCAGTCAAATCAAAAAGAAAAAACTGAAACAGATACGTTTACTTGCAATATTTTTCGCGATAGTCTTGATAGAAATCATTACTTTGTTTTTTCTATCCAGAAAGCTAAGTCCAGACATATCGGACACAAACCCGACCAATATTTTGGGGAAGGAAGCAATACATTTTGGTTTGGGAATCTTTGGATTTTTGTTGTTTTTTACAATTACCTTCGCATTTACAAGAGCAGTATTCATCAACCAGCGTAAAAAAATGGGATTACAACCCATGATTTCAAAAAAATCAGTGCTCTATATTGTCGTTCAATTACTGTTCATATCCTTACTTTTTATATTGGTTGACATTTCACTTATCAATGTATTTACCCTGCATGGGCTTGTTGTACCTACATGGCTTATAGTCATAGACTTACCCTTGGATTTTGCCACATTCCTGCCGAGGGACACTGACCTTATTGCTTATGCAACATATCGAGCCTACTTTTTCATAGGGTTTCTTTCTGTTTTGTTGCTTTTTCCGATAGCTTCTATGATTGCAATCTTGACTAGATATGGGAGGAAAAAATTAAATGAAATTGATGCAAAATCCTTGCTTCTTGCAAAATCACCTTTGATATCTGCATTTTACAAGGGAATTTCCATTATTGTCGTATCCATAGGGATAATTGTCATGAGCTATTTGCTGATCATAAATCCTGCATCTTGGGTTTCCATTCTGGTTTTGGGAAGTGTCATGATTGCACTTACCCTGTTGTTTTTGGCAGTGTTCTTTTTGCTTTTAGACATGCTTCGCAGGCTTTTGAGACTCAGTTTCGCCATAGGCGGTTATAATATAATGATGTCCATTCCAGTTGTTTTCATTTTTTACATTCTTCCAGTACTGCTATGGACATTTTGGGATCTTTTTGTGATATTGTCAAGGAAAACTACGGAACGAACAGTATATGATACGTCTAATGTAGTGGTTGGCATAGAAATACCAAACATTGACCCTTCGACTTATACACTTGCCTCTTCACCCACATCACTCATCGAATTAGGTATTCAAACTCTTAAATTGAATTTTTTCAGCCCTATAAGAATCTACGAGCTTGACTTTATTTTCATTGTGGGAATAAGTGCAATTGTTTTAGGATTTGCAGAAGGGTTTTCAGTCATTTCAATTTTTAAGAGAATGTTAAGTGGCATTAGAGGAGGGGAATCTATTGGAACAATACAAGGGTCAACAGCCCTTTTTAGATTGGGGCAGTCTCTTCTTTTGCTTTCTTGGACAATTATAGCATGGGATAGGTTTGTTGGATTTTTTAGATTTCTGGGAGATGAGTTTGGTTTTAATTTTGGTTTTGAGTTTTTGGTGTCTCTTGACTTTATTTTTTCATTTTTACAGGGATATCCAGTTCCGCAAGAGCTTGTTGAGGCAATCATCCTCTTTGTGGTACCATTGTACATTATTTTTGTTTCCAGTTTGAAATTTTTCTCAATTACATTGGTAATGGATAAGGTTAAGGATGATCTGGCAATATTCCTGTTGTTGATCAGTTCTGCATTCACCTTGATTGTCACGAAGATTTATAGTGACATTTCTGAATTGCCACAGTTTGATGGACCACATAAAAAGGATCTACCCTTTGAAATTCTTCAAACAAACACGCCATTGCCCTTTGTAATGAAAATTTTCAGAAACATTGAAAGTATCGCATTTTATGCAGGGGTTGGATGGGCAATCATATATGCATTCAGATCACTGAAACAAAAGCTCCAAGATAAAAAGAAAAATAAAGAGTTGGAGTTTATGTAATTTGTTGATCTTTAATAATTGATATAGGGTGGATAAAATATCTGAGTTCATTGATTCCACAATTGCAGAGATCATTGCGAAAGAACATCGGAAGATACGTCAGAGAGAGATTTGGTTAACAAAATTTCGGAGAATTGAAATCCCACGACTTCCAAGTACAGTATGGAAAGAGGAGAAGCTATTCCACCAAATCCCAAAAAAAGTTTCCAAGTATTTGCGGATTGCTGCAGTTGATGGAGGATTGATACAGCAGGAGCTCAGGGGATTTGACCTTATCCTAACCCGCGCAGTTGTGCCAATTTTTAAGGGATTGGGGGATCGAGTTACTGTTGAATATTTTCCTGAATTTAACCCACGCCCACAATTTTCTATTCATCCATCTTTTGAGAGTAGACAGCAATTGAGCCGGATTGCAACTCTGAAAAGATTAAAAACAGAGTATGAAATTGCGCTTCAAGCTTTACAGGTGCAAAAACCAAAGATTCTTTTTATTGATGGATCTGTAAAACCTTTAAAAAGCGATTTTTCAAATGTAAATGAAACAGAAATTCTTCAAGTTTTGGAAAATGAGGTTAAATCAATTTATCTGGAACTCGTAAGGGAATCAATCAGAAATGAAACCATTCTGATAGGGCTAGTAAAGGATTCCCGTTCAAGAGAATTGGCAACCCATTTATCATCTACAATTATACAATGGATAAGGGAGAGAAAAATAAAGACAGAAGAGATAAAAGGGCACCGACTCGTTCTAACGACCATTCTCGATGCGGAACTATGTTCATACCTTTTGGAAGTGGGACAAAGAACAGCATGGTTTCAGTCATTGACACCTTCGTGGATTCCACTCAATCCAAAAATTGAATTTTGGATCTCATACATAAAACCCGTTGCAAATGATTTGCCATTGAGAATTGAAGTTGTGTATCCAATAGGTGAAGGATGGTTCAAAAAACACTTGGATCTTGCATTGGGTTCTCTTTATGTCATGTCTCAACATGGATTGGAAACTTCACTTCCATCAATCTTGATGGAGGCTGATGAAAGGGCAAAAATCCCCTTGACCACAGCAGAATTCATTGTTGAACAATTAGCAATGATGTTGGGTGTTCCTCTTTCATTCTTAAAAAAAAGGCGAAGCTACTTGCTGGACATGGATAACAGCTAATTTTTTGTGTCGGGAGTGGTATTAATCGCCAAGTCAAGGAAATCTTGGTAGGTCATCATATCTAAACGTTCCTTGAGACGGAGATTTTTCCTGATTTTGATTTCCACTTCTTCCAGTTCGTTCTCAATAATGGATTTGAGATTTCGAATTTGGAGAAGATGGTAGACCATATTTTTCTTTTCAGCGATAGTTTTTGCTTGATCAAGGAGGTCATACGCATGATCCAAATTCATTTCC
Organism: Candidatus Heimdallarchaeota archaeon; assembly: GCA_015523565.1. Taxonomy (GTDB): domain Archaea; phylum Asgardarchaeota; class Heimdallarchaeia; order Heimdallarchaeales; family Kariarchaeaceae; genus WAKA01. Next base: position 57,370 of record WAKA01000131.1, read on the forward strand.
AGGATTGCAAATTTCGCTTCAAGTAAAAGGACATTAACCAAAAGGGTGTTGGATTCTTTGGATTTAGCTAAATCGTAAATTTTTCTTGTGATTCTCTTGGTTTTTTCCAAGAGTTCAGCGTTGTCTACGCTTCTTAGCTGTTCCAACAATAAGTCGCAATATTGGGTAAGGGTAAAAACATGCATTTCATACTTTAAATCAGGGAGTTTTAGGATTTGCTCAAAATATTCCTCTGCTTTCACTTTTTCTTTCCATGTCGATTTGGTTTTGGCATACATTGCGTCAATCAGCATGAGCTCTGTTTTTGAAGGAGCACAGAATTCGACATTATTTTCCAGCAGATCTCGGGTTTTTTGAAGGGAATGCTCATCATTTGTTTCAATGTAGCTCAAGGCCAAATAAAAAAGGATTTGACATTCATTGTATCTCAACCCATATTTTTCGATGATATGCAATGCCTTTGAAAGATTTTGTATTGCATCTTCAAATAGTCCTTGGTTATAATTCAAGATACCCAAGCTTTCATAGGAACGAGCCACTGCCTCTTGTGTTGTGTCTAAGTCAACACCTTCCCTGATTTTCTCCTTTGTCAATGTCATGATTTCATAGCATTCCTTGAATTTTCCCTGTTTCCAAAGATCCCCCAACTGCAATATCCGATCCTTCAAATTTATGATATAGTCCCTTCGGGAAACGCTGAGGCTGACTGCTTTTTCGGCGTATTCAAGAGCACTGTCGAATTCACCCTTCAGCATGTTTATTTTTGCATGTAAAGCCAAAGCCTCAATTTCATCTTCCTCTTTTTCAAAGGTTTGATCGCGTAAGATGGAAAGAGCCTCCTTTAAAAGCCCTTTATCTATCATTTCCTTGGCTTGTGCCAAAGCATCCATATGGTACAGGTAAAAGAAGCAAATTTAATTTTGTTTCAAAAAAAATGAAAAAATAATCAATTATTTGATGAATCTTCTGCAAAGACATTGTCATACAAAAGACCTGCGAGACAGCCTCCAATAATTGGACCCAACCAATAAACAAAATGATTTGCAAAATCAAAAGAAACCAAGGCAGGACCAAATACCCGAGCAGGGTTGAGTGCGGCACCAGTCATCGGACCAATTGCCAAGATCATAAATCCGACAGTTCCGCCTATTGCATACCCGAATATTTGATCTGGAGCCCTATGATCTGCAGCAACTGCCCAAATGACAAATACCAAGAAAAATGTACCAACAGCCTCGGCAAGTACTGCGATCCATATGTTATAGTTTGGAGAGACGTGGGGGAAACCCAAAATGCTTGGTGCATTGTCCATTGAAGAAGGTTTTAGCACGACCAATAGTATCCCTGCAAAAATTGACCCCGTCAATTGTGCAAGTATATAGATTGCAGAAGATTGTAAATCCAATTTTTTAGTGACTGTGAATGAGAGTGTGACAGCAGGATTATAGTGAGCACCACTAAATCGACCACCAAAGTAAATCATTATTGACAACACCAAAAAGTGAGCAATGGCAACCCCAAGCAATGTCAAATTGCCGATATCCGCTTGGAGAACTGCAAAGCCACCCACAAAAACCAGTCCAAAAGTTCCTAAAAACTCTGCAACAATACCTCGTTTGTCAATCATGATATGCTATATTATGAGATAGTTAAAATCCTGTTGGTAATTGAAATACATAATATCATTTTTTTGAAACTAATCTGGAATGTATTGGACTTTATTGGGACGTCCAGGATACAGTTTTAATTTGTTTTGCTTATTTTTGGACAATTTACGGACGTAAGTTCGAACAGTAGGCTGTGGAACATTTAAGGCAAAAGCGATTTCAATTGTGCTGAAGATTTCATTTGGATGTGACTTGAGGAAATTATATACATGATCATAGATATAACCGGGTGGACGTCGCCTATTTTTAGAAGGATTGACAGAGTTGATTTTTGTTGGAGGTGGATCCGAATTGGCAAGGGCAGATTTTATTTTGTTTATTCTCTGCTCCAAAGACAAATTCATCAATTCCTCATTTTTTAAGAGTTCAAAATAGACATGAATTGCTTCAACGGTAAACTGGGTTTGACTAATGTCAAGTTTTTCCGATCCCGATTTGACTAGGTTCAGTGTTTCTTCGTCCCACCTCTGCGAGACGGCAACTTTACGTTTCCCCAAAATTCACTCAGGTTATTTTGGATTCCAAATAATAAAATTCCTTTGGTATGAATGTGGTTTATCCTTTATAC
>WAKA01000132.1 GCA_015523565.1 Candidatus Heimdallarchaeota archaeon
AGTGGGAACAGTTGTTGAGATGCCAAATACATTGCCGCCAGTTACAAATGAAAAAATATACCTTAAAAAGTATGAATTGATGCAAAAAGCCAAGGACATACTTGTCAATTATACCGCAAACATCAAAGTCCATTTAGTTGCCGCCATAACAGAGGAGAATGCAACAAGTGAAAATGAATTGAGGAAATTGTCAAACCATACGCCCCTATTCAAAATTTTCATGGCAAATTCAACAGGGGATTTAGGAATCAATTATATCAAGATATTCAAGGCATTAGAAATTCTTGAAAGACTAAATTGTAAAAAACAGGTTATTTTTCATGCAGAGGATCCTTCATTAATCATAAAGACAGAGAGATGGCAGGATCATGCAAAAAACAGACCTGTGATTGCAGAAGTGAAGGCTGTCGAACAAGTGTTGGACTGGTCAAAAGAATTTAATGTTCCAATGCATATTACACATGTTTCAACAGCAAGTGCAGCAGAAATATTGATTAAACAAAAAAAGGTTACATGGGATGTCCTGCCAAAACACCTTTTTTTCAATACTGATGACATACAGAAATTTGGAAATTATGGGGTAATGAATCCCCCATTAAGACCGCGAGTGGAGCAAGAAAGATTGCTTAATTATTTTTTTGATGAAAAAATACAGATCATAAGCAGTGATCATGCTCCCCATACCCATGAGGATAAGAAAAATGCAGTCAGTGGAGCTCCAGGGGTACAAGAAACAATGACAATCCTAATAGACCTTTGGTTGAAAGACAAGATCACAAAAAAATACTTGACAGAAATCACATATTCAAACCCCAAATCATTTCTCATGAAATTAGGGTTAAAAACCAATGAAGATGACATTTTGATAGATCCAGATGCGAAAACAACTATAACAAGACAATGGATAAAATCACGTTGTCGATGGTCTCTTTGGCAGGATAAAACATTTCAAGGAAAGATATGCAATGCATACCCTACAGATTTAGAAAAGATTATATTGACAGACAAATGGTCTTAAACGACTTTATACAAAGAGGAAAACTTTTCCTTGAATTTTTTGATTTTTGGGGAAATAATATTTGTACAATAAGCATTTTCTTTATTTTTATTGTAATAGTTCTGATGGGAAGTGGGAGCTGGTTTGAATTTCTTAAGTTTCCTTAGTTGGGTTACAATTGGATCATTGTAATATTTCTGCATTTCATAAACAACTTTTTCCGCAATTTGAAATTCATGTCTGTCATTACAGAAAATAACAGACCTGTATTCAGGACCAACATCGTTGCCTTGCCTATTAATGGTGGTTGGATCATGAGAAGTGAGGAACACTTCAAGGAGGGTTTCAAGTTCTATAATCTCAGGATCATAAACAATTTTAATGGTTTCAACTTTTGGCTCTTGTGTGTCAGGAAAAGCCATTCCGGAGATTACCTCGTCAACACCCTTAATCCTTTGGAAAATCGCTTCAAGACACCAATAGCAACCCCCTGCAAGAAATAATGTTGATTTTTCCATAAGGATTGTAAAATCAAGTACATAATAACTGTTGCTTTGAATAAAATGATTTCAGGACTTTTCCTCTTTTTCCATTTCTTTTTCTTTGTTGGTTTCCATTTCTTTTTCTGCATCCTTGTTTGTTTCTTTTTCTTTTGCTGCATCCTCCTCTTTGTAAATGTATTTTTTGCGTGAAAGCAGATCCAAAAACCTTGCATAAAATGCAAATGCAATCCATCCAGTTCCAATTCCAGCAACAAGGAGATAGAATGCGAAATATCCTATTATTACCAAGGCATCTTTAATTTGATTAGTGAATTTAAAGGCAACAACAATTCCCTCAATATAGGTCAGGAATGATGTCAGCAATGTATAGAATGCGACTGTTTTGAAGTATTTCAATTTTCTTTTTGTCAATCTTTCAGATCCAATCAGAAGGACAGTAAGTGAATGATTGAATTTTCTATAGAATGAGCCTACCTTTAGTTTGAACCTATCAGGTGAACCCACTATCGCTTCAGTGATTCTGATGAGTATTCTTTTTATTTTAGCGAAAACTTCAGTCTCATTCAGGACGATAAAGACAATAACAGCAACAAATGTCAACAAAAAGAGTCCACCGAGGGCAACAAATGGATTTTGAGTAAACAATCCAACGACAAAGTCAAAGAGAGCTGATGCGATATCTGCAATGAGAGTGATGACCCATACTATGGCATTATAGATAAATCTGATAATATCAACTATTAAGTTGAATAACCCTTCCAGATTTAAGTTTGCCAAGAACTGCTCAATGAAATCCTTTAATGAAAAGGCAACAAAAATTCCAAGAACAACACCTCCAGAAAGTCCACTGACCATGAAAACGAATGGAAGTGATTCAAAGAACTTTTGTTCTTCTTCAGACATTAGCCTTTCAGTATCGGATTGTTTTGCAAACCTATACATTTTGACATTTTCATCAATTGCCCAAAAAAATGGGGAGAATATAAGTTTGATAACTCTCCATATAAAAATGAAAAGTGCCAGAATAAGTCCGACGAAGTCTTGCCATTGTAATCCGTCTGAAGGATCCCAAACCAGTTTTCTTTTGGCTTTTTCTTCACCTTCTTCCTTTTTATCTCTAGAGAAAAGCCGTCGTTTTTTCTTTGATTCTGAGTCTGCTTCTGTGCTCATCGTAACCTTTACTTCATAACAAATTGAAAAATCTTTTTCGTTCAATTAGAAAAAAAGGACATTATTTTAATTGATCTTTTCATACCATAGGATTTTCATTATAATATGTACCGTAAACACCATCGACCCAGCCATACTTTTCTTTTTCTTCTGCGTCGTCCCATTTGACAAATTGCCAAATTGGATACCAAACTAGTGCAGGAATTGTGGTTTTATCAATCCTAGCACTAAGAAGGGCAATGAGCTGACGAGTTGCCTTTTCCCGACTCAATTTTGGAAGCATGTCTGTTTCTGTCAGACCTGATCTGACTTCCTTGTCAAAGATAGGGGTTTCATCAAGTGTGTCAACCTCTGTCTTGTCCTCAATTCCTGAGGATTTAAAAATGAGTTGAGGTTCCTTGTCATCATATTCAAGGACAGCAAGCTTTCCGTTGACAGCATGAATATAGTAGAACACTTTCTTGTCTTTTTGGATAACCTTTTTCTTTTTGAAGAAACCACCTTTCTTTATAACCTCTCTTTCCAATGCTGCGATTCTCCACAGCGGGATATAGAAAAGTTCAGTTCTGTTATCAATGATTTCTTCTCTTTTCTTCCACAAATCCCTCGGAATGTTTTTCTCAGTTATTTTTTCAGCCTTTCCTTTGGGGATTGCCAAGTGTACACGGAAAAGGGGACCTATAATATTATTGGCAGGGTCCATGTCATGTTTTTTGGACCAGAAATAAGTAACCCCGTCTATATTTTCAGATTTCAATTTCTTTGACTTAACGAGTTTTTCAAGTGTTTGTTTTACCTCCTTTTCAGGAATGTTGAGTTGGACAGAAACATCCTCAATGCTTAAGGCCAAGGGTTCCTTTTCCATTTCCTTTATCAAGTCGTCGATCTTTGCGACTTTGGGAATTGCGGTAAGGTCATCTTTCACACTTTCAACTTGTTTCTCTTTCAATTCCTCTTCCAGAGACTTTTCAGGGGGTTCCGTTTCTTTCTCCTCTTTGGCTTTCTGTTTTCTTTTCTTTGACTTGAGTTTTCCTTTCGGAAACCTGTCACGTAAGCCAGATTCATCCATGACACGTTTAACCTTGTCCTCATCAAGTGTCGTATGATTAGTTGCCAACCAACGCACTTGCATAAATTGAACTTTGTCATAAACATCAGGTGCTAAGAGCATGAACTGACCTGTCTTAAGTTTCCTGATCTTTGAGGTGATTTCATCCACTTCTTTGGGACTGATTGCCTCAATGATCGCCTTGACTTTTTCAATGTCCTGTTTTGCCATCAATCTACCCAGCGCCCAAGTTCCCACTTGACCTAATGACTTATAGTCAACATCAGAAACGTTTTGTGTAGCCAATAAAAGTGAAACCCCATATTTTCGAGCCTGTTTAAGCAAAAGTTGGATACTCTTCTTGGTTGGGGGGTTTCCAATGGGAGGAACCAGTCCTGCAAGTTCGTCAAGGAGAAAAACAAGCTGAACCTCTTCAGAGGGATTTCGAAGCATAAAATTATAGGTTTGATTTGCAATGTCCGCGATAAAGGATTTTCTGGTATCCTCATCCCTGATGGTATTTAGATAAAGAACGTTAACTGGAACTTTGCCTGGGTCTGCCCAGTTCATCATTTTTTCAATATCCAGAGGCATTCCAAGATTGAAGATGAGAGAATCTGCACCTATTGTCAGGGATTTCACTTGCTTAATCAGTTCATCCTTGTCCTTGTCCTTGAGGATTGCCTTATCAGCATCAGAAAGATATTTTTCTTCAATCATTTCCTGAGCCAACCTATCAAATGACCCGATTTCCTCTCCATTTTCCCAAAGAGATTCCAAGAGCAGGTATAGATAAGAATGAACATCTTTTCCCTTGCCTTTTTCGGTATTGTATTTCAAAATGGATGCTATTGCCTCTGCAACGCTATCAACTGCTTGAATGAAATCTTCCATTTCAAGGTCTTCTGGAGGGGCTTTCAGGGGGTTCATTGATATCGGGATACCTTTTGTGCTGGCAGGAGTAAAAATTGCGACCTGAGCCTTGTCCTTGATTTCATCCCAATATTTTCCAGGGACACCTTTGCTTTCCATTAGTTTTTTGTCACCCATTAAAGCAAGGCTAGCAAGGTCTCCTTGAATATCAACAATTATCAATGGAATCCCTTCACGAATGCATTCTTCCATCACTGCCTTGACAAAAACGGTTTTTCCTGATCCAGAAGCCCCTAAAGCGGCGAAATGGCGTTTCAAGGTTTTGACAGGAAGTTCAATTGGTGTTTTGTCTTCAACAGTAAAACCGACATGTAATTTTCCGTCTGACATTTCTTTTCTTAGTCATCTTGCACAATTAATTTAATAATTCTTTTCCCTAACATAGGTGATTCTCAATCAAATCATTTTATTTATCTGAAGCTTTTTCGACTATTCAAAAAAAATAAATATCAAATCTTCTATAATTTGGTAGAGAGGAAAAAGACCTCATGACTTTTTTTGATTTAAGTTTGGAAC
>WAKA01000133.1 GCA_015523565.1 Candidatus Heimdallarchaeota archaeon
TTATTATTTTGTTTTAAATGAGGGTACAATAGATTTATCCATAAATGGTAATTTTTTTTGCAATGATTGATCAAAAATATCCATTTTTTCAGGCACTGAAAATTTGTCATTGTTTCTTGAGACGGTCAAGTTCTTCCTGTAATTTTTTTACTTTTTCTTCTGCCATGTCAGCCCGCCTCTTTTCATTCTCTGCTCGTTTCCGTTCTTTTTCAGCCAATGTGGGAAGAATCTCATGCGTTTCACGGTCAACAAGGATCATTCGATAACGAGGATAAGAACCCTCATATTGGCGTTTCAATTGCATGATGCCGAGTTTGAACGGGAGGAGGTCTGCCCTGACATCAATCAGTTTCGTTTCGTCAACCACAGGATCAGTGTCTCCCTCTTTGGCGCAGGGAACCCTAAGCTCATGTATCTGATAAGGTTCGTCTAACTTATTTCGATAGTAGACACGGAGAAAAGGGCTTTTCAGTTCCAAGGGATTTGGCAGATATGGATTTATTACCACATACACAGGGATTCCGATGGAACGACACCGTTCGACATGCATACCAATGTCTTGATTGTAGGTTGACTTTGAAAGGATATTGACAGCCATATCTGGCACACGGTTACCGTATCTTTCTGCCTTGTAAGAGGAGATGTCATAAGGAATACTGAAATTTCTGAAATAGGAAAGATCAAATTGGATGTTGACAATCTCCCCTTCCCATTTGAAATAGTGGTTGAGATCCCACATGACCCTGTCTTTTGGAAAGTTAGTGGTCAGAACATCATAGAGATAGGTGATTTCACTGGAATGGGGTTCACTTTCTCTTCTTCCAAGCCGGGGAACCCCTTCGGGAAGAACGCCTTCAACAACAGGTTTTTCATGACGGGTGCCCTTGAGTCGTTTTCTCTCTTTCGTTACTTCAATGGTCATTCTTGTTTTTATTTGATCTTTTGATATTATAAACTCATTGACTTTCAAATCTTTACCAGACCTTCCTATGACTTTTGTATTCCCATTTTTATGTGCGTTCAAATTAATTCATTTTCAAAAACCTAAGGAAAGTTATAAACACTTCAAAGGCAGATTTACTTGAACATTAATCGAAAAGACAAACGGAGAGCGCATAGTCAAATCCATCATTTTGAAAAACTAGCATTCAGGATTCTTTTCCGCAATGGAACAAAACCAGCAACCATCAACATTATGGGCATGATGGAAACTGGAACACTTCGAGACGGAGTTTCTTGTACAGGAGTCTGTGTGGATGTTGCAGTGCTGGATTGCACAGAAGTTTGTGTAGTAGTTGTAATATTGGATTGTATAGTTGTCTGTGTGGTTGTAGTGTTGGATGTAGTTTCAGAATTGGTTGAATTTGATTCTAATGAGGGAATCACCTCTTGCCACAGGTAACTGAGTAAGGTATCAACAACAATCGACCCATGATGAAATTCACCAGAATGTGGTAAGGTATTACCGTACATGTTTTTAAAGTCCTTGAAAACACTATCTCCAGAAACGATCACGACGTTGGAACCAATGGTCTCGACTGCCAACAGGGGGAGGTTGCCAACAGCATTTATGCTTGAATAGAAATCACCTGAACCAGCAGATAAATCCTGATCAATCGCAACAGCGTCGGGTGAGGACTTGACAACCACTTCAACATTATCAAGGCTCTCCTCTCTCAGATCAGAAGGAACACTGTTGTTATTTAGGTAATAAACTGCTGTTGGAGCATGAAAGTACATCTTGAAGTTACCAACAATTTCTGTTCGAATGGCATCGCTGACTGATCCGTTTCCAAGTTGGGTGGCAATGACACGATAAGATGCACCGTCATTGCTTGTTGGGTCATTAACCGCTCCAGAATCCAATCTGAGAACAGATCCAACCGTTTCAAGAACAGGATTGAGATTATCAGAGATGAAGTATCCCCCAAAGTCACTGTCACCAGCAACCCACAATATCCTGCCTCCTAAATCAAACCATTCTTTGATGAACGTCAGGTTTTCACCAGACAAATCATTGGCAGGAAGGAAAAGTGAGTCCACATCCGAAGTCAATAAAGTTCGGAGGCTATCCACAGTCAGGTCTGTTCCATTGATCACTTGATTACCTGCAGAGGTGTAATTTGCATAGAACCCATTGATTTCGGGGGAAGATATGCCGCCTCCATTGAACACCAAGATAGTCTTCCCAGAAACCAATTCAAGACCATTGGTAGGGATACCTGAATGAACCAGCAATAGTAGGGAAACAACAACAATAAACTGTTTCATGAAATGTTTCAGTACGAATTAATTAATTAAACTTTTGGGTAGGATGCATTTGATTGAGCGGCAATAACATTTCCAATTCCTATATGAACCTCTTTTTTCAAAAACAGCAGACATTCTAATGAAATGAATTGCTTATGGTGATTGTATACAAAGTTTATCCTTAGCAAATTCCATCTATAGTTTTGAAAATGCTGACCTTTTCCCATGCAAAATAAAATTATTTCATGGCGATGTGAGGTCGAAAATGATTGAAATTCTAATCTGTTTGAGACCAAAAATGGTACCTGTTTATCATGCAATTATTAATTTAGTATCTATAGATCGTCAAACAAGAATAATGATTTGTGAAACTTAGGGGTTAGTGTTATTTTCCTGCTTTGTCGTCACCCAAAAGCTCCTCTTTGGGGATAAACTTCACTAATGCACTTCTATTGATCATGGCAACCTCAAGCCCAGATTCCAGCAATTCCTTCCTGAAATTATTGACCAACCGGGCATGCATGTTCCGATAGGCCAGCACAGCAGGATAGAAGGCAGGAGCGATGACAATGACAATCCCGATCGTGAAAAGGAAATAGACCAGCAAAAGGGTGACAGAATCTGTGAACACATTTCGCATCACAAATTCACGGCTCAGCATATGGTAGCCCAATACCAACCCAGAAAAGACAAGAAACCTGTCTATATAATCAAACAGATCCACTTTTGTGGTGATGAACTGCCCGTTGTCTTGCAGCACCATGATCCGTGCATCTTCAGTAACCAGATTTATGGGCAGGTACAGACCCGTTCCTACAAAAGCAATGAGCATGGACACCAGTATCATCAGCACAAGAGAGAAATCATTGGTTTGCTCATTCCTGAAGATATCAAGCACATAATAGAGGGCTATGTAGAACAAGGAGATATAGGTCAGTACAAACCGTCTGGAGAACCGCAGCATATGCAACAGTTTCCGATAGTCCATGTCAGGAGCTTCCAGCCTGATGAAGGCGTTTTTCAGGTTCTCGGAAAACAGCAGTTTAGCCAAAATACCGGAAAACTGAAGCAAGTCATTCTTCTTGTCCTTCGCCGCTTTGATGGGTTGGATATAGAGGAGGCGGAGGAGAATCCAGGTAAATGCGGCCCAAAACAAGCCCATAATATAACCGATCGGGACGAATGCGGCGAGTGCACCAATCAGCAACTTTACATCATTAAGCTGGGAGGCACTGTCAAAATTATTGAAGAAAAGCCCGATATAATCCTGAAAATAGTAAATCAGACCAGCCGTTGCTCCAAAGGATACCAAAATGAACAACAGATCAACCAAAAGGTTTGCCTGTCTGACATCCTGGCGGAAGATCTCTTTGATGTCTCGTTCTGTAGCTACTTGCATTGTAGTGCCTCCTAACAGCATTTCTGCTTCTTTCCAGCCGCCGCTGTTCCAGTAGCCACTGCACCGGTTGCCGCAGCAGTTCCTTGGGCAGCTCTTGGATCGGTTAACTTTCCATAAGTTGCTGGAATCTCAACATAGTAGTTTACTACCTCGACAGAAACCTTTTGTTTAGTAATTGCATTCTTGAGCGTGTCCATATATACGATCAGACCATACTTATAATTATAGTTTTCAAACTCGAATTTGTCTTCGATTGCACCAACAGTACCAGAATAAGTCAAATCTTTCCCATGGGCCGTGGTCACGCTACCTGCAAAATTTGCTTGTCCCGTTATTTCTGTTTCAACAAAGATCACTCCTGCCTGAACTCTGCCAGCAAAGCCTGCACCAACATATGCGTTCCATGATTTTTCATCTGTAAATTCTTCAGACAAGGTTATTCCTAAACTTTGAGTCCCTGTTCCCTGAGCAACAGTTGACATAGGTGTCATGAATACATTATCCTTTATAGTGTTTGGATTATCCTTAGGAAAGTTCGGATCTGTCTTTTTCATATAGGTTGTTGGATCACCAACCTTGTGTTTAAGAATTGATCTGACATTGTATTGCGGAAAGTTTGCGTCAAAGTAATCAACCTGTGACATAAATTCCGCAGTTTCCAAGGGTTTCCAATAATACACTTCTGTTCCGATTTTTAATGGATCTGGATGTTTTACTATTTCATAGGTAGACCGAATACCATAGCCCCATAGAAAAATGATGGAATCTTGTGTTCCAGTTTCATATGTTTTCTCCAAAATGACGGCATGTGTTTGTCCTTTGGAAAAATCTTGTCCACCACCACCAATTATCTTCAAACCGACCTCAAATTCTGCCACTGTTGTGAAAAGGGCTTGGGTTTTGAAGCTAGTACCAATAGTAACACTCGCATCAACCGAATAGCCATAGGTTCGTGATGAGGATTCTGATTTGGATTTGGACTTGCCAAAGGTCGTGGTTGTATCATCATAGTTTTGTGAAATTCCTGCCTTGTAAGGTGGAGCCGCCAAAATGAGCAATGGAGTGACATCCATTGTTTTGTATTCTGTTTTGACATGCTCCAGTTCAATTCTCCCCTTGAAATTCCCCATAACAAAATAACCCATCTTGGATACATCCTTCCTCAGGAAACACCGTGGGTTTTTATCTGGACATGTTCCCCCTTCTCCTCTTTCATATCGGTCAAAAAAGTCAATCAGCGGGTAAGTGGCGGTTTCTCCAATTTCTACCTTCCCTAACTCACACTTCTTGCCTTTTAGGGAACTTTTAAAGTCATCATCACCATTACTTTTGGGACAAACCTGTGAATTAAATAGGTCGTATTTTATAATCATTGATCCTCGGATTTCAAGTACCTCATAATTATAGTCCGCATCAAAATCACCTACAAACAGTTTGTCCATTGGTCTGTAAAAGTCTTTCGGCCAAAAATATCTCACATCTATATCTACCCTCCTTTCAGTAATAAGTTTCATTTCTGGAAATGAAAAGACCTTTAACGGGCTATTCGTGTTTGTAAGGCTACCTTTGCAGAATAATTCCAATTTGCCATCACGGTTAGTGTCTTTGATGAAGAAGGGTGGGGCGCAGGGTGCTTTAAAAACTTTTAGCGGAAGACCTTTATCCCAAATGTTAAAATACCTGGCACGAGCTTCATACCAAACTATTTCATCCCTTTTGTCATTATCATAGTCGACAATTTGAAAGTCAATAAAACTATTACCTGCTGGATACGTCGGGTATAAAGGACCCCCATTATCCACTTCCAAAATTAAAGAGATGGTTTGCCAATGATAATATCTTTCATTCCATGGAACACCATACATTGCACGAAGTACAATTTCATCATAACCATCATTATCCCAATCCATCCGTCTCGCTTCACCATAGAACTTCGCCCTCTCATCTTTACAACTGTAGAATTCTTTTTCCTTAACAAATGTCCGCATATTACTGCACACGCTGAGTCTGAGCACTTCATATTGCCAATCTAAAATTTTAACAAATCTCCATCCTGTAGTACTGGCTACACCCCTAGGTGAATAATTTATAACTAATATGTCTAGCGTATTTTCTACATGTGGATTATACTTTAACAAAACCAATTCATCAACCCCATCTCCATCCACATCAGCTCCTACGGGGATTGCCATGTAAGCATCGCCATTTGTCCAATATTCGAATCTTGAAACAACCCTCCATTGGTTGTTGCTCTGTAATTTTTCAAGGTCTACTTTAATTTTTGATGTTGATATTTTATCGCCTCCAATAAGTTCTCTGTAGACACGAGCACGCAAATCCTGCCCCGTACCAAAAAAATCCCCAACGGCTACATTTTCCACTCTTCCGCCTTTATAGACTCTTTTAAAACCATCCTTGTATTTTTCACCACAATAATTACTCTCCAAATCACAATGTCCTTCCAGAAGGTAAACATCTCGGTTTTTCTTCCATCCAAAATCTACAGCAATTTTCCCATTTCGTGTAATTCCATAAAATTCCCTTGTCCAAGCTAATTGATCTTTTGCGGCAATATTTGCAGGGGGTACCCTTTGATTAGATTTTAGTGGGGGATATCTTCTTGCCGCCTCCTGTTCCTTTTGGGAAAGCTGGTCTTTCAAAGATTGATGTAATGTTAGCTTACCATTATTGGCTGTGGTGTCATTGTTCGTATTATCGTTTGGATTCCCTTGACTAAGATGTGGAAAAACAAGAAACCCAAACTGTACCAAAACCAAGAGGATAAGCAATCCTCTCATATTTCTTGAATTGAAATATTTTTTATTCATGTTTTTTTACTCTCCTGTAGGTATGAATCAAAGTCATTGTTGCAAAAGCAAAAACCACTACGGCTATGGGCATTACCGATAGCGAAAGGACGAAAGTCCTGGAAGTGGAGGTATTTCCGACGATTTCAGTAACAACCCCAGTTTCTTGTATTGGTTCCTGCGTGTCATTCAAAAAGCTGGTCGCGTCAAAAGTCTCAATAGTGCAGTTTGCAGTCCATTCAGACACCTGCGTAAAGATAACGGTCTCACCATCAAGTGTTGCAGTAAAATTGAGTATAAATGTATCCTCACTTGATGGTGTGAATGAATAGGACCATTTTCTCACTGAATAGAATCCATTAACACCAATATTTTCAAAGACATTGACAGTTACGTTTCCCGTCGAATTTGTGACGGTAAGCGAAAGAAATATGTTGTTAGAGAGGTTGTAGCTTAAAATTGAGAATGCAAATTCGATTGTTTCATTGCATCCATTCCCGTCAATATCTGTAGGCTGAGAATAATAGTCAATCAAATATGGGTCGTTTGAAATAGACCCTTCCATTGTGACATTTTGTGAATGTTCAATGGTTTCAAATGTAAAGGAATCTGTAACGCTCACATTAACCTGAAACAATCCAGGTCCCCAAAATTGAAACTCATAAGTTGTTGAAAAAATTTCATTTTCTTGGACAGTGGCATTGAGCAAATCAAGTTGATCATAAGTTTCTTCATATTGATTGCTCGATGTATTCAACCAATAAATGGATATTTCGAGGTCAAAAAAATATGAATCCACTGTAGTGTTGAACTCGACTGAAGGGGTCACTGCAATGCTCTCATTGAGATTGTCTCCATTTGAATCGATTTCAACAATTGCAAATGTCCAATTATACCCAACTCCAGCATCCCCATACACATATTGGTCATTCAATGTTGTATGGGCAACCTGTGCCTGAATGGCCTGTGCCTGAATGAAGACCAATATTAAAAGAAGCATTACTAATACTCTGTTTTGTTGTCTCATGATTTTACTATCTATACCTTCAGTAATTAATATTATTGACACTATTTGCGGATGTTTCTACTAGTTACCAGAAAGTAATATACACAAATTCACAGTCCTGAAAAACATGAATTTGGGTTTAGTTTTTATGCATATTCAGGACAAATCTATTTAATTAAAATAATATATTATAGATATATTTTTTTAAATGTTTCTGCTGTTTGGAACTCTTTAACGAAAAAACAAGTTTATAAAATAATCATGCAGGAATGAAAAACACACAGTTCTGAAAAATGAAGGTATTTTAT
>WAKA01000134.1 GCA_015523565.1 Candidatus Heimdallarchaeota archaeon
CTCTTTACAATTTGTGGCATTGACTCGTTTAAATGTGATTAACTACAATGCTTATTCTGCCTAATTTCCTACAAACGTGGGTTTTACGAAAATTGTGAAAAGGAAAAAAAGAAATCAAATATCCAAATTAAGGTCTTTTGTCAGTTAATCTTTCACAAATCACACAAATTTCAATTAATGTAGGTAAAACGAATGTTTTTTTTATAGTTTTGCACTAAGGGTTTAATGAAGGATAGTGTAACACTTTTCGTCATTATATTATTTCTCCCATATGCCTCCTTTTCCTACACCCCTCTTATCATGGGAAAAGGAGTGGGGGTCTCCTTAACCATGACAAACTCTTTGATAATTCATGGTGATGGTGATCTCCTAAATAAAACCGCTCAATTCGGGTGGTCAGGAACAGGATCTGTCTTGGATCCCATAATCATTTCCAATCTTGAGATTGTGTTTGACAATTGGAGTCTCAATGCAATAGAAATTTCAAATGTATCATTGAGTATAGTGATAAAGGATTCATTTCTAAATGGTTCTTTTCTTAATGGAATTTCTCTTTCCAATGTCTCAAGTGTGTCTGTCATGAGTTTGAATGTCACAAACTTTTCAGGAACTGGTATTTCTGTAAAGGGCTTTGGCAATGAAACTTTTACATTGGAACATTCATTTATCTCTGCAAATGGCAATGCAATAGATGCGTACAATTATTCTGCAATTTCCATCTCAGATTCACAGTTGAATGGTCAAAGAGGGATACGTTGCCAATTTTCAGGATGCGGGATCTTTAGAAATACAATAAGTGCTAAGACTGGCTATGGCATTTACATTAACTATCCTTTTAATTTTGAAATAGCAAATAATTCCATTAGTTCTGAAACGAATGGCATTGATATTTACTCTTACTCACAACCATTGCAAGTAAATCCCGTTTTTGTTGTATCACAAAACTTGATTGTGACCAATTACTATGGCATAACGGCATATTTTACTCCTTTTTTGAATATTACTGGAAATACCGTTTCAGGTGCCTTCTATGAATCAATTTACACATATTATACCTCAAATATGACCATTGATGACAATCATCTTGAATTTGGTGGAATATTTGTCAATCCCATAGAAACTGCAATATTTTCCATGAAAGGAAATACATTGGCTGGCATACCGATTTTCTATGGCAATGGCATTAATGACATGACCTTGACTGATGTAAGCCAAGTATTTCTAATCAACTCATCAAATATTGATATTGACTCAAATATTCTGCAAATAAATACCGATGCTATTACCCTCATTAATTCAACATCCATCTCAATAACTGGTTCTGTTTTAAACACTAAAAAAACAGGAATAACTGCTGAACACGTCAATGGTCTGACTGTTGAAGATCTTGTTTTTTCTGGAAATCAGGCATTTGACATTACTGATTCTGCAAATCTCATTCTTGCTTCAAATTTGATCAATGAAGAGTCTCAATCAAGGTATTATTCTGTCTCAAACATGCTCATACAAAATAACATGATCAATGGATATTTTGGATATTTGTATAATGCATCCCATGTCACAATTGAATCAAACCGTGTTTCAAACAATGATTTTGATGACTATCCTATCCTTGATGGTGTTTTAATGGATATGCTTAACATTCGCGACAATTACCTGAGTGGTGGTGAAGACGGATTTGTCTTGGATTCTATTTTCAATTCTACAATTTCATCAAATGTGATCTTGGAATCTGGCGGCACTGCCCTTCAATTTTCTTCATCATCAAATGTGTCCATTGTGAATAACATCATTGTTAACCATCAAACAGGAATTTTAGGATCATTCTCCTCTCATGTTGTAATTTCTGATAATTGGGCATTTAATACATTGACAGGGGTCGAATTATCTGTGGCAGACACTGCCCTGATATTCGGAAATGACCTTGATGGTTTTGATTTTGGAATATCTTTGCAAGATATCAGTAATTCGTCCCTATTCTCAAATATTTTTGTATCACCCAACAAAATCTCACGAATAAAGAACCTCTCAAATGTATCATTCACTTTCAATGATTTTGTCCAATCGGTTCCATTTTCTGTGATGATGGATAGTAGTTCTGGAAATTTCGCGAATGTAACTTTTGACCAAAATTACTGGTCTGGATATGAGGCAAATGACACCAATTCAGATGGCTTGGCAGATGATCCATATGAGGTTTATCAAGGTGTTTTTGACAACAATAGCCACATTGATGCAAACAACGACCCAAGAAACGATATTCTTGTCATTCCAGACAATCTTGTTTTAATTGCAGAGGGCTCTCCCCAAGAGATATGTTGGACGATCAGCAATCTTCTGATTGCACCATATTCCCTTTTTGCCGATGGTGTCTTAATTGACGAAGGGTATCTCAATTCTTCCCAGTTCTGCTATTCGTTCACCCCTGCTGCAAATAAAAGCTCAACTGTGAATCTTTTGGTTCATGGGTACCTTGATCTAATCCAATCAAGTGTTGTCATTATTCCTGCACCTTCAACCTCAACCCTGACGTCTATTTCGGAAACAACAAATCTAGAGACTATTACTGTTACAAAAACAGCTGAAGGACTTCCGTCTTTCTCTTCTTCTAGCTCTGTTGAATCATCCACATCTGAAACATCACCTTATCCATTGTTCTTTTTCTTGCTTACATTGTTTCTTGTCCCATATTACAAAAAAAGGAGGAACAAACTAAATGAAAATTAAATCTATTTCAATCTTCTTCTTAATACTTGTCTCTGTTGCACCGTCCCCATCATGGATGATGAACATGGCTCCCACTTCTCCAATTCAAATCAAAAGGATTACAAACCAATTATTCATTATTTCTGGCAATCAGCAACTTTTGGATATGGCTCAAAACATGAGCTGGCCTGGAGCAGGAACATTTGACGATCCCATTATCATTTCAAATTCCGAATTTTTCTATGATAACTATGGTGGCACAACTGCATGGTCATTTTTCAAAACTACACTCTACGTGCGCTTTGAAAATGTTGTCTTCAGAACCACTGAAACCACCAATTTCGAAGCTATGTTCTGGGCAATCGCATCAAAACATATTGAATTCAATAATACAAAGTTTATAGGTCCTGTAAATGGTGCTGCCTTACGAATAAATGCTGATGGTTTTGCAGATCAATCTACCCCAATATCTATTCATGATAGCTACTTTGACACTTCTCCTTGGGCAATTGATGTCTTTGAGGCACATGATGTCAGTATTATAAAAAACACAATTGGTGCGACTAGTGGTGTCTTTATTCTTCGGACAGAAAATGTTACTGTTGAAAAAAATTGGATAGTTTCTAATCAATATGGGATATATGCAAGTGAAAGTTTTGGCACAAATATTGTGGGAAATTCTATATCCTCAACCAATAAAGGTATTTGGGGAAATCTCTTGGAACTTCCAACTGTCAATGAAAATTCCATCAGAACAAAAATTGGCAGGGGAATTTCACTAAGTTCAACAGATTATGCAGAAATTGATTCAAACATTGTTCATTCCCCTACAATTTCCATATCTGCCTATTCTTCATCAAATTATACTCTCACAAATAATGACTTGCATGGTGGTGGTATCGGAATAAACTTTGACAATAAAATCTATTGGCCGCTCAACGTGTCTGGCAATACTCTCAATGGGCTCAATGTCCTTTATGACATAGGGGGTCGAACTTCCGATAAAGGAGGCGTCTATTCCCAAGCTTTTCTTATTGAAACCAAGAATGTGGCTTTTAAAATCGATGGACGAGGCATCGAAGACACTGCTGTCACTATTATGCATTCCGATAACATTCAAATCACTGGTGGAAACATCTCAAAGGCTTTTACTGGTATTGAAATATTTAATTCTTCGCGAATTTCCATCTCAGACCTCGACATTAGACATGTCTATGAAGGAATTGCTGTTTCGCAATCCACTTATATCTCTATCCAAAATGTATTTTTTGAAAACATTCAGGACTCCGCAATTTCTTTCTACAATGTTAACTATTCTGAAATATTTCAAAATATTCTTTATGATGGCTCATTTTACTATGCATATAAAGGTAACAATGTGTTAATTAGACATAATGTGTTGATAGGCAACAATTTAGACGATTTGATCTCTTCTTCCTATTCAAAATCAGTAAAAATTTTGGGAAACTATTTTGATAACGGTGAAACTGCAATCTCCAGCAATGAGGTAGATGCCCTTTCCATATATGGAAATACAATCTTAGACATGAGTACTTTTGCATTAACTCTTTATAACACCTACAATGTTTCTATCTCCAAAAATTACCTTTCCACCTTTGGGTTTGGAATCCTCCTTTATTCCATTGTGAACCTTACCTTTTTTGATAATCTCCTCGATGCATATCTCGGAAATGGATTGTATGGATCTTATATTGACATGGCACTCGTGAGTAGAAACATCTTTCGTGGAGATGGCGGAATGGATTTCTATTCCGTTACTAACTCGTCTATATATAGGAACATTTTTGATACGAATGGACTACAACCTATAATCGACCTAATGGATGTGGACATTGAAATCGCAGAAAATGATTTTTATGGAAATTCAACTAATTTTATTAAGCAAGATCAATCAGATGTGATTGTCCATAACAACTTTTGGGAACCATGGAGAAGTCCCGATGTCGATGCAAACGGTATTGTCGACTTGCCATTCGATGCAGGCTCTAATATCACCGACCCAAAACCTATGGTCAACCCTAACTTGGATATAATTTTCACAACCATTGTAACTCCTGTAAGCAATGAGATAAAACTGAAAGAAAACAATGGATCTGTAACTGTCTGGCACCTACAAACTTCCTTCCCGTCGTTATATGAGATCTATTTGAATGGGAGCATTTTTAGTTCTGGTCTGTTAAATTCGTCCATTTCATCAATTAGTTTAAACATAACCGATCTTAATCCAGGGATTTATGTATTTTCGCTTTGGATGTTTCTAGGCTCACAAGTATTTGTTTCTACTATTGTTCTTTATCTTAATGCTTCACTTAGCACTCCTTTAACGACTACGGTCATCATATCAACAGTCATATCAAAAACTACGATTACAACAACCATATCGACTGAAATGGGAACAATGAACAAATCATCAATTGTGACTACCAGCACGTCCTCATCCCCCCTCCCTCTTATAGCTGTTTTCATACTTCTTCCCACGGTGATTTTCTTCAGAAGAAAGAAGTCCCTCAATAAGAAACCTTGAGCGCACCTTATCGCATTCCTTTTTAAGATTGATGTGAATTGTCAATTGTCTTCAGTAGGTTTCACTAGTTTGGAACCACTTTAATCGATCGTTTCCTTTGCCCCTGTGGCAATCAACGACGATGCATAAATGCTTTGCTGCACTCTTTTTGTGAACGGTCGATTAAAGGTTGAAATGACGGTAGGATGTAATAAACATGAGTGACAGGAAAGAACGGTTGCTTAGGATCAAGGCCGAAAAAAACAGAAGAAGACCAAAGTTCCTGAGGTCTGAATGGCATCGGCTCAAAAGACTAAGAACCTCTTGGAGAAAGCCAAAGGGTATCGACAACAAGATGCGCCACAAACTTAAGGGAAAAAGGAAAATGCCCACCACAGGCTACAAGAATCCCAAGGAAGTTCGTGGTCTCCATCCCTCTGGTTTTGAAGTGGTTCGAGTCTTCAATCCCGATGATCTTGAAAATGTAGATCCGGAAACGCAAATCGCACAGATTGCAAGGACAGTTGGAACCAAAAAAAGGATCGAAATCATCGAATTGGCTGAGGAATTGGACATTCACATCATCAATCCGCAAATTAGACGCCGTGAACAGGTTTTGGAGGAAGAAGAGGAGGTGCCTTACACAGAAGAGGACTTTGCCCTTGCTGAAGAGGAAGATGAAGATGTTGACCTTTCCGAAGCCATAGACGAGGAGGAAAGTGAAGAATGACGGACGTACGTGCACAGAGACGAATCGCCGCAGAACTTATGGGCGTCGGCATCAACAGAGTCTTGATCAAGGAAGAGTTCCTTGGAAGAGTGGCGTTGGCCTTAACTAGGAGTGATGTAGGTAAACTTATAACCAGTGGTGCCATTACAAAACGACGTGTTGTTGGTACCAGCCGAAGAAGAGCAAGAGAAAGACATCACAAACATAAAAGAGGTCAAAGAAAGGGACCTGGATCCAGAAAAGGTTCCAAAAATGCCCGTGAAAATCAAAAAAGGGTATGGATCAATAAGATCAGGGCTCAGAGAAAATACTTGAGAAAACTTAGGGATGAAGGCTACTTGACTCCCCATACCTATCGAAAATTGTACTTGCAAGCAAAAGGCAATCTCTTCAGAAGCGTCCGCTATCTGCACAACTACATTGCAGAAAGAGACCTTGCAAGTAAGAAACTGCCACCATTCCAGAGGTGAATTGAATGGCTCATGGTCCAAGATATCGTGTTCCTCTCAGAAGAAGAAGAGAGGGGAAAACCAATTACTATAAAAGACGAGAACTCCTGAAATCAGGAAGAAATAGGCTGGTCGTTCGAAAAACTGCCCGAAACATCATTGTACAGTTTATCGAATCCGTTGCAGAAGGCGATAAGGTCCTGCTTGCAGTCACCAGCATGAAACTTCCTGAATATGGATGGAAAATCACTGGTGGCAATATCCCTGGTGCATACCTAACTGGTTATCTTGCAGGAAAAATGGCATTGAAGGCAGGAATTGAAGATGCAATCCTTGACTTGGGAACACAAGTGCCCCAGCATGGCACCCGACTCTTTGCCGCCCTAAAAGGAGTCATTGACGCCGGTGTTGACATCCCCGCTGGCGAAGGCATTTTCCCTGAAGAAAACATCATCAGGGGAGAACATATCAAGAACTATAGTCAAAGACTCAAGGAAGAGGACAAGGATCTTTACAAGCAAAGATTTGCAGGATACTTGAAAGCCAAACAGAATCCTGAGAAGATTGAGTCCTTCTTTGACAAGACTGTCGAGACAATCGACAAGGCATTTGCTTAGGTGAAAAATTATGAGTAGACCAATACTGGACGAGTGGGAACCCAAAACCAAACTCGGAAAAGATGTCATCGAAGGAAAAGTGACCAGCATCGAAGAAATCTTCAAGCAAGGTCGCGTCATCCGTGAATGGCAAATTGTTGACTTCCTGCTACCAAATATCGATGACCATGTTTTACAAATCAAACTTGTCCAAAAAATGAGTAGGGCAGGAAGAAAGAGGCAATTCAGGGCAACTGCCGTTGTCGGTAACAAGGCAGGCTATGTCGGAGTCGGAGAAGCAAAGCTTAAGGAAGCAGGACCTGCAATCCGAAAAGCAATCCTGAATGCAAAATTGAATATCGCTCCTGTCAGAAGGGGCTGCGGATCATGGGAATGTAACTGCGGTGGGAATCACAGCATTCCATTCAAAACACGTGGAAGCTGTGGATCCGTTCGTGTCGAATTGATCCCCGCTCCCAGAGGACTTGGATTGGCCGCTGGTGAAGTCGCCAAAACCGTTCTCTCATTCGCAGGCATTCAAGACATCTGGAGCCGAACATCGGGACAGACCTCAACTACCAGCAATTATGCAATTGCAACCTTTGAGGCTCTGAAGAATACCTACAAGGTACTCCCCCCAACCGAATGGTAAGGTGATGATGATTATGGCAGAACAAGAAATTTATGCAATCATAAGGCTCAGGGGTGAACCTGACACGCATCACTCCATCAGGAAAACTCTCTCCCTTCTCAGGCTCCATAAAGTCAATCATGCTGTTGTCTATCCCAAAACATCAAGTCTTGAGGGAATGCTCTTCAAGGCAAAAGACAAAGTCACTTGGGGAACTGTTGACAAGCCAACGCTTGTGCACTTGCTGAGAAAACGAGGAGAACTTATCGGTCGAAAGAGACTGACTGATGAGTATATAAATGAGAACACCGAATATGGCTCAATCGAGGAATTCGTTGATGCAATCTTTGAAGGAAAGGCAAAACTGACTGACATCCCCGGATTGAAGCCAGTATTCCGGCTTTCTCCTCCACGAAAAGGTTTCAAGTCACTCAAACATTCATACAATGACAAGGGTGATCTTGGCTATAGGGGAGAAAATATGAAAAACCTGATTATGAGGATGGCGTGAAAATGACAGTCAGAAGATCAAGAAAAGTACGAAAACAAAGAGGCAGCAGATCCCATGGATATGGTGTCGTCAAGGATCACAAAGGAAAGGGAATGTCTGGTGGTGCTGGAAAGGCGGGTCTCTTCAGCCATCGATGGCTTCAGGCAATCAAGGAAGCCAAAAAAGCCCGAAGAAAAAACATCACAGGGAAATACGGGTTCATCAGACCCCAACAATACCTCAAGAAATACCCTGTCATCAATGTGTCCCACCTTAATGCATCAATCGATACTCTCGTCAAAAAGGGAAAGGCAACAAAGGAAGGTGACAAGTATGTCATTGACCTTTCCAAGCTTGGCATCAAGAAACTCCTGTCTCAAGGAGATATAACCAAGGCCATGGACATCACTGTTGAAATGGCAACAGAACGTGCCATCGCAAAAGTCGAAGAGGCTGGTGGATCAGTCACCCTCCTTGAAGAAGAATAAGCATCAAATTCCTAATCTTGTTGATCATCTTTTCCAAACCATTCATCCAATTCCTCAACTTTTTCAACTGCGATCTTATGCCAATTCCCAATCAAATCAAGGATCTGCCTTTTCAGTTCACCAACATCTATGGCACTGTATTCATACCAATAGCCCCTTTTGCCTTCTGCACTGGTTTTCTTCCTCATAACCAATTTGTTGTCTGTCAATGTCTTCAGGCACCTGTTGACCAGCACCCTGTCTTTTCGATTTAGCTTTTCCATGACAGCATTCACATCTGCATTCTTTAATTGCATCACTATTTCAAATGTCTTTAGTTCAATATAGTTTAACCCATATATGGTCTGCAGAAATTCCTTTAGGTCAAAATTGCCCTTAAAAAAAGTACGTAAGGATGAAGAATCCATTTCCTTTGTTAAGTACGTGTCCAATTTTAATAAGTTTTGTGAGCACTTTCATAAATAAATCGATTTGTTGCATCATACATTATTCAATTTCCAATCATAGGGTTTGTACTTGATCCTCAAATCGTCAATATTGGGGATATCACGCCTATATCGTTTTATGAATTGTTTTATCCCATATTCCCCTTGAAAATCCTTCTTGTACATCTTAAAAATTTGACTTACCTCCAGTGTTCCCTTTTCCAAATCAATTGTCACCTCGCTCGAATTTATGAACTCTGATGTGAGATGCTCCAGATAATCTTCCAGATTCTCCTCAGTAAAAAGATCTGGGGGAAGAATTGGACAGCCAACGCTTCCACAATTAATGGCAAAGTGAATACGCGGGTCCTTAAACTCTTTCCGTAATATCTTGTTTTCTAAACTCAATAAACTGACTTTTTGCCCTGCCACTTTGTGTTTCTCTATCACAAAGAACTTCAGTTTCCTAAAAAAGGACGTATTGCCATTCCAATTGGGGTCTTTCTTCAACTTCCCAAGAACTGATTTGAGCACCAACAGGTTATAGGCATTCAGCCAAAACGCAAACTTTTCCTTATTTGAGTATCCGGAAATATCCTCTTCCTCAATCTGACGGATTAGGTTCCTAACCTCCTCATCTTGTTCCAGTTTTCCATAATCAACCCTTCCATTTTTAATGTACGGTTTCAATATGGGCTTTTGATTCAATTGCACATTCCATATTCTGATTCCATAAATAAAAATATATTATTGCAAAAAATGAACTTATTTGCTCAGTCCCTCTTTTTCCTTTTAATTAAAATTCCCCCCAATATTGGAACTAAAAACAATGATGATTTTTGGCTGGTCGTATTTGTATCTGGGGGTGTCAATACTCCTGTGCCTGATCGTACCTCCCCTTTGTAAAAAACAGAAAAGTAGACTTTGCTGTAATTATAATGGTGAGTGCATAATAATGAAGTGGTCAATGTTTGACAAGATTCCTCATATACGCTTTCATTCTTTACATTATCTGGAATTCTTGGAAAATAAGTTGGGACCTTAACTCTTGTTGTAACATTATTCTCATCAATTGCAACCAGTGTAAAATTCCCATAATAGATTTTGGTCAAATTGGGATTCGTTGAAACTCCAAAGGTCGCGTCATATGAATACGGGGTAAAAAACTTTTCATGGGCTTTTGCAGTATAATTCCCACGTCTAGGAATCTGTCCATAAAAAAATCCTGGATTAAAACTGAAATTGAACTCAAAATAAAAAGTGATTTCCCCTTTGATATCCAACTTAATTTCTGCACTTGTCAATCTTCCTGACAAAAACATGGATTGTGGTGTCTGAGAAATTACACTTGGATAATGGATTGTCAATACTATCAAAGTAAGGAAAATCCAACCTTCTTTGCAACTTTTCATGATTCACCTGTTTTTTACAGTAATATATATATATTGTTTGCAAGGATACATGCAAAAAAAATCCTTATTTTTGCTAATGATCATTTTTGTTGGAATGATTACAGTTTCTTCGGTACATGCAGAAACTGTAATCGATATCAATATGGGATATCGAAACTTAGCATATCATGAAGCATTATATGAAGCTGGACAATGTGCTAATGATAATGGCAATCCCACAGGAATTGATGAAATCAGCGATTCAGCAGGTAATCGATTTGAGTTTAAATGCATTGCTACAGATGTGCGTTATCGGGTTTTTTATGACTACATCAATGATATTGTTGATAGCGATGCAACACTTATCGAACAAGTGGGTGAACTAATAATATATTCTGTAACTGACTCTGCTTTAACGATTACTGTAGCTATATTGCTTGGTTTTGGTGCAATAATTGGTGCTAGTTCTCCAAATGGTGCACCCACCTGTTTTCTGGGAATGCCTGATTTGGTTTTGGGACATATGTACCTCTGCTAAAAAATAACTAATTCTTTTTTCCAAAAATCTCATGAATTTTCTATCACGTAGATTTTATCTGTAGATAAAATTATATTGGTTTTTGTGATGAATTATATTATGGCTAGCAATGATCTTGCCTCACAGCACTTGATGGAGATTGAGGAAAAAAAGAAGCAACAGCAACGTTTTGCAAGGGTGATTGGTCTTTTCCTTTTGATTTTTGGTGTCTTGTCCTTCTCTTTCAATCCCCCGCTCTCAATTTTTCTCATGGTCGTCTCTTTTCTTGTTATCCTTGTTCCAAATGTCACAACTGTTTTCAATATACTCATTTGAAAATATCTCTATCTCATAAATTTTATTCTTCATACCATAACTCAAATCATGGACAAGATTGATGTTGCAATTATTGGTGCTGGACCTGTAGGTCTTGCCGCTGCTATTGCCGCAAAAAGAAAGGGTTTATCATACATGGTGCTGGAGAAAGGAGTTATCGCAAATTCAATATTTCACTTTCCAACAAACATGGTTTTCTTTACAACAGCAGAGTTGCTGGAAATTGGTGGTCATCCCTTTCCATCAACATTAAGAAAACCGACGAGACAGATGGCTCTGGATTATTATCGGTTGATTGTAAAAAATGAAGGATTAAATGTAAGGCTTTACCATGAAGTTCAATCAATCGAGGGGAAGGAAGGTGATTATGTCATTTCTGGTGTTTATTCAAAACATGGGCAGAGACATCCATTTGCTATCACGGCTTCTTATGTAGTCATTGCAACTGGGTACTTTGACAATCCTGTTGGGTTGGGTGGCATACCTGGTGAATTCGGTTCCAATGTTAGTCATTACTATAAAGATCCTCATCCCTATTTTGGCATGGATGTTGTAGTGATCGGAGCAGGAAACTCTGGTGCAGAGGCTTCCCTTGAACTCTATAGATGCGGCGCACATGTAACTTTGATTCATAACCATCCCACTCCTCGTAAAACAATTAAATATTGGGTACTCCCAGACCTAATGAATAGAATCTCTGAAGGATCGATAAAATCGATAATGCCTGCTGTTGTTAAATCTATTGATTTGGAAGGTGTTGTTGTTGAATATAATGATTCTATCGTTCGAGTTCCTGCTGACCATGTGTTCATATTGACTGGCTTTCGCCCAGACACTACCTTTCTCTCTGCTGTTGGTGTTGAGCTTGATTCAAATGGGGTTGCCACCTTATCCGACAATTTTGAAAGTAATAGGGCTGGTCTTTTCCTTGTGGGTTCTGTAGGGTTTGGAAAGTTTACAAATTCTGTTTTTATTGAAAATGGGCGGATTCATGCAACAGTTGAAATCGATGAGATCTCTCGTCGACTCTCTGACCCTAATTATGTCCCCAAATGGCGTCCTCTTTCTCGGTCTGATGTTGCTGTAAATCATTAAGCTTTTGCAGTATCGTATTTTTCGATATTCTCGTTTTTTTTTCTTTTGTTTTTATTCCTTTTATACTATTTATCTTCCCTATGTTTATTTTTCGATAATATCGATATTATCAAAAAAACGTTTCCATTGATTGTCTTCTTAATTGTTCATCGATTAATCATCGATGGGTTTTCGATGATGTCCTGTTGTAATCTGTGTGTCTTTTGTTTCTTGTGCCTTTATTTCTTTTAACCTATTCGCTCTATCGGTTGTCTTTATCGATATTTTCGATTATTTCTGTGGATAGTTTTTTCACGAAATCTTTCATTGGGTATGTTTTTTCGATATTTGCTGATACAACTGTTCCTCTCTTGATAATTCCTGAAAGCATTGTGGCCATTGCAATTGCCTGCTCTGGGTTTTTTCCTTGAAAAAGAATCATTGGTGGGTCTGGGTAGGTTGAATACGGTTTCATCACCATTGATCCAATTGATGGCTTCTTGTCGTATGCATAAACAACTACAACGTGCCCAAACAATAAGCAAGTTGCTTTTATGGAATATTCGTCGTTTATATTGTATCGGAAATTTACTGTTTTGGGAAAATCGTCTATTTCTTTATTCTCCAATAAAATCCACCTTTCTTTGCAGTTCTTTCAATTATCCCCTTTTTCATTAATTTCATCCCTGTTCTTATGAGATATGTTCCTGATTTGCATCCCTTACACAATTCAGGAAACTGATCCATTGACTCGATAAGTTCGGTTGTGCTTATCTCTCTCCCTTTGGATTTAAGAATCATCAGAACACACTTCTCATTATCGCTTAACTCCACATGTTTACTTCAGTGCTCGTAATCAAAAGGAACGCGTTTGGTTTTTGACTAGTTGGAAATTTTCCGAAATGATAAAAATCACTCGAAGAAGTTAAAAGGATATTTTTATTATGTCAACTAGAGGAACATTAGATGATTAGGGCATACGTATTTATTACAACATCCGATGAAGACCAAACGATGGAAAAAGTCCGCCAAATGCCTGGCGTAAAGGAGGCGCATATTGTTTATGGGACATACAATATCCTGCTCATTGTAGAGGCTGAAAACTCTTCAGAATTAAAAAACCTGATTACCAAGGCCATTCGTCATATTGATGGAATTGTCAATACCATGACAACTATTGCCTTATAATTTCTGCTGTTTCATAGTCCACATAAAATTTGGTCTTTGTGTCAGGCATAAGCATGATGGGATGTTTATATGGATCTATGACTCCATGTGCTTCTCTAAATGCCTTTGCCTTTTCCTTGCCTGTAAATATGACCAAATTTTCTTTTCCATTTTGTATGGGGGTCGGTGTCATGCTTATTCTATAACTGGCTAGTTGCTCGACATAATATGCCTCAACCATTCGATTGCTGTTGAAATCAAAGCTGTTTGGGAAAAGGGATGCGGTATGGGTATCCTCGCCCATTCCAAAAATGCCTATATCAAAGCTTTGCCTGTTCAATCTATTCATCAGGTCTGTGGTGATATTGTTATATTGTGTTGCAGAAAGTTTTGCAGTTTTCTCATATGGGACATGGTTAAAATTTTTCAAGTTAGGAAGCTTTTCCATGATCATTCTGGCATTGGAATCTTCATGGTCCAGAGGAACCCACCGTTCATCGATTTGAATGGCATAAACCTTGTCCCAATCAATCCTTGTTTCAGAATTAAGCAATTCATAGAGCAATTGCGGTGTTTTTCCACCTGACAATGCCAAAAGGCAATTGGATCTTTCCTTGATTGTTTTGGTGATTTTATATGTAAGTATCTCTTTTAAAAAAAAGGAAATGGCTTCTAGGTCGTTAAGGGCAATAAACCTATAATTCCCGACCCTAAAGTTTTTCATTAACTCCTTGCTACGGTTATATAATATCAAGCTTTTCCTTTTGCATTGCTTTAGTGTGTGTCGAATGGTATATTTGTCTTCATTTTGCTTTTTTTTTTGGCGAGGTAGAAAATTTTCAATATAGGTAAATTATTGGCGACTTGAAAACGTCTTGACAGAAGAAATTGATACTCCTGGTGTTCCCGACGGTACTGTCTTGGTCATATTCGGTGCCTCTGGTGATTTATCGCGTAGAAAATTGATGCCGGCACTATATCATCTCTCCCGAGAGGGGCTCCTGCCACCCTGTTTGAAAATCATTGGACTTGGTCGGAGAATACAAGAAACAGAGGAATTTCGCCTCAAAATGAAACATAGGGTGATTCAATATTGCTCACATAAAATGGAAGATCGCTTTTGGGGTCCAATTTCCAATTCCCTGTTTTCTATGAAAGCAGATTATTCTCAAGATTCAACCTTTGTTCTACTGAAACAAATAATTGAGGAAACTGAACGGCAATGGGGAAAGAAAGCAAACAAGTTGTTTTATTTTGCAACTTCCCCCAGCCATTTTGAGTTATTGGCGGAAAAGATTGCTGAATTTGGCATGAATGAGGAAACTAAAGAGACTTGGAGTCGGATTATTGTGGAAAAGCCTTTTGGACTCGACCTAAAAAGTGCAGATAGGCTCAATGCTTTGCTTAACAAGTATTATGATGAGGAACAGATCTTCAGGATTGATCACTTTTTGGGCAAGGAGGCGGTCCAAAATATCTTGATCTTCCGAATGTCAAATATTCTTTTCCAGCCGTTATGGAACCGTGAATATATTGATCATATTCAAATCACCATTGCAGAGACCGTTGGGGTTGAGGGGCGAGTTGACTTTTTTGAACAGACTGGCGCTATAAGGGACATGATACAAAGTCATGCATTGCAGATACTTGCCTTTTTGACAATGGAACATCCCAGTTCTTTGGATCCTGAAGAGATACGCGATGAGAAAGTCAGGCTCTTTCGGGCAATAAGGCGTATCAAATCCGAGGATGTCCCCAAAATTTCCGTGCGTGGACAGTATTCCGAGGGTGTTGTGAATTTTGAACTAGTTCCTGGTTATCTTGAGGAACCTGGTGTTTCAAAAGATTCAAAAGTTGAAACATATGCCGCGTTGAAACTTTTCATTGACAATTTCCGATGGCGGGGTGTACCTATATATATTCGAACTGGTAAACGGATGGCGGCTAGGAAAACAGAGATATTCATTCAATTGAAACAAGTTAAGGATGAAGCTATGCCCATGTTGCTTCAAAAGCAGAAGCCTATCCCGAACACAATCAGGATGGAGATCCAACCACGTGCTGGGATAGAAATACAAATGGGCTGGAAACCACCTGGGCTTTTAACTGAAGTCGAACCCACTTCATTGACTATTGGCGGTAAAGCAATGCTGAAAGAACCAAAAGCATATGAGCGTTTATTGCTTGATGCAATGAGGGGTGATTCCACTCTTTTCATCAGGTATGATGAGATCAGGGAGATGTGGAAAATCGTTGATCCCATTATTAAGACATGGGAGAGGGAAAACAAAGAACTAAAGGAGAACAATATCCCCTTACCTAAATATCCTGCGGGTACTCAGGGTCCGAAAGTTGCAAAAGAGTTCATTCAAAAAGACCATCGGAAATGGACAATCATTGAAAATTGACCGTGGAAATAAGATTTTCCAATTTGGCGCCCATCGTACAGTTCTTTAGAAAATTATTTGATTTTGATTTGTTTCTTCAGTTATTTTTTGTAAATTGGTCCGTCCAATACCTCCGCTTCGATCAATCTGCCTCTAATGTCTACAAAAAATTTTGATCCTGGCTCTTTGTGACTGATCGGGACGTAAGCCATTCCAAAGCAGTCTTTTGTTAAGGGGGACATTGTCCCGCTTGTCACCACTCCCTTTTCCTCTCCATCTATTATGACCTTATATCCATGTCTTGGGACACCTCTTTTCAGTAGTTTGAACATGACTCTAAATCTCTCTATTTTCCCCTCTTTTTCAAGAACTGCCTGTTTTCCAATATATCCTGGCTCTTTATCCTTAACCATGAATGGCTTAAATGCAAGACCCGATTCCAGCACATGTGTTGTCTCGTCAATGTCATTTCCATATAATGGATAACCTACCTCCATTCTCAAGGTGTCTCTCGCTCCCAATCCACAGGGTTTTGCTCCAAGTTCAACAAACTTCTCCCAAAGTTCGGTGGCTCTTTTTGTTAGGTCGTCAACATCTTCTGCAAAAATTGTTATCTCTCCTCCATCTTCTCCTGTATATCCTGTGCCTGAAAAGAGAACCTTTATCCCATTAAGTGTGATATAGCCCGTTCTAAATCTTTTTGGGAGTTCGTCATTCGTGATTTTTGCCAATGTCTCCCTTGCGTTGGGTCCTTGTGCCGCAATCATGACGCTATTGGATTTGTCTGTCAATGTGACATCCCTGTTTTCCGCATGCTGTTTCATCCAATTCCATATCTTCTCCCTGTTTCCTGCATTGCATACTACAAGGAAATTATCTTGGTCAAATTTTGTGATGATCAAGTCATCCTTGAATCCTGCTTGTTCATTAAGCATGAATGTATATGCCGCTTGACTTTCTTTGACTGCCTTAATGTCCCTTGGCACAAGATAGTCCAGAAAGGCTTGGGCGTCTGACCCACTTACAAAATATCTTCCCATATGGGAGACATCGAATATTCCCCAATTGTTCCGAACTGCCAAATGTTCCTCATTTATTGATGTATACCTGACTGGCATTTCCCATCCATTGAAATCAATTAATTCCCCATGTTTTTTATGCCAATCATAAAGAATGGTTCTTTTCATGATTACGGTTATTTGACTCTCCTTTTCAATTATTGTATCTTACCTCGTTTCGAGGGGAAATCGTTCATCTGAATGTTTTTTAACTCTATCTGCATTAGTTCTATTTGTGGATTTGCCCCCCATCAATCCCATAGAGTTGAAAATAAAGGATAAGACGGTTTTTCTTTTTCCTTCTGTGCATAATTCGTTACCTTTTTGCGTTTCGTTACTTCAATTATTTGAAACTTCCACATTTGACAAGGTGTTATTGGAATTTCCAAGGGAACTTACGGGGACATACGGCTTTACCGTTAGAAGACTGCCTATTCCATCACTGATTCATAAGGAACAATCTGAAAACATTTCACTTCCTTCCCCTTCTCCTGTTTTTCCTGTTCATATGGGTGATGCCATTCATTTTGCCGCTTTTCTGGCAAGCAGGAAATCAATAGATGTTGAATTGATTGATCGGCTTGTCGATGTGTCCCCCGCTCTTTCTCTTTCATTTGACCCCTCTATGATTTCCTTCTTGAACTGGGGGACTTTTTTTTCAGAGTTTAAGATTTCGAGGCACTTGAAATCCGTACATTTTCTTAGGTCTATTGCCATGTCGGAATCCATAGCTTCCGCACTTTCTTCTGATACATCTTCTGTATTGGTAATAACTGGTCTTATGCATGTTCCTGTAATTGTTTGGTACCTTTCAACTTTTTATGGCGCTTCTGGTTTTGATATTCCTTACAGTTCTGAAATCTCAAATTATTATACGCAAGCTACTTCCCTTCCGAAAGTGGATGCTACTGATTTTATTGTTTCAGATATTCATCCCCACACATATTATCTTGTTTCCGGTGATTTTCCATTCCTTATTGGCAGGGTGGTTGAGTTGATGGATTATGATGTCTCTCCTGATCTTTTTAACCTTTTGCAGGATGCTTTTCTCATTGCAGGATCAATTTACAGTGAAAAGTTTGAAGATACGATTTCCCCTGCCACCTTAAAAAAAATAATGCAATATCTCCGAAATCTCACTTGGCTTGAAAATGCCGTTTTTCCATCTCTCTCCTCCGCAATTTTTGCGGCAAAGGGAATGGTTGATGATGATTATGCTTTTGAATTGTTCCGAATACTTATTTCATATCCCTTTTTCCCAAATGAGAATGAACGCCTTCCCTCTCAAGTGAAAATAATTCCAAATGAGGAAATCTCACAAACAATAAAAATGACTTTTAAGAGAAGAATGAAAAGACCTGTTTTGAAACGTATCAAGAATTTTGAGGAGTTTATTAAGAGTCGTGAATTCGATGATTTGGATCCAATTCCTGAAGAGCTTTATCCTGGTCATTGGAAAGAGATTTGGGATCAATATTCCCCATTTTCAACAGTTTCATACCCTCCTGAAGATAAATATATCGAGAACTATTTCCAGCATCTGCGAAAGAAAGGCCAAGAAATTCTCCAAGAGGAAAAATCCCGTATTGAAGAATTCAGGGTTAGTATGGAGGATGGGATTGCTTGGCGTGAGACCATTCGGAATCTTCATGAAAACAAAATTTTCGTTAAGCATGTTCCAAAGACAAAAGAAGAGATCGGTGCCTTGATAGTACAATTTGTGGAAAATCCAGATCCTATTGAATTTGATTACCACAGTGTTCTTTATGCAGAGCATGATCAGGAAAGCGACATTTCAATTGTTTCAACCTCTCCTGGTGACATCATTGTGGGACCTGGAATTACCCGAATAAAAATCGCCGCTGTTATTTCTGTTTTTCCACCTGAAGGATATGGTGTCCCCGTTCCAAAAAGTCAAGACGACTTGAAAATTCGTCTGCTTTATACTGCGATGCGTATGGCTCGTTCAAAAAACATTTTATTGTTTTCTCCAAAACCCCCCTCTGCAATTCATAGGCATTTTATTGAAAGTGAAGGCTTTCGACTGCTTTATCATCCCATGTCGACACTTCCCAAGTCTTCCATGCATCGTTTGAGGATTATGCACCTTCTTGCCCATCCTGATTTGCGTGACATTGCTAGAGAATATATTGGCTATTAAGAGAAGAATTTTGGAAAAGATAACAATAGACTGGTGAGAACAAACCATACTGAAATTTTGACTGGATCCCAAATATCCTATCAAATTGACGGCGATCAAAACCAAACAGTATATCCCAATTACATCTATGCCCTCTAATAGGCTGAGGACTAATAGTACGAAGCTCACACGTAGTACTATCTCATGTAGTGTGTATTTCTTGAATTCAGGTTGCAATGGTGCCATTCCCACCAGATGGTCTCCAGTCAAAATCACAATTTCAAATATTGTCGTGGCAATTAGCCATGATAGCTTCTGTTGCATCTGCCAAGATTGCTAATTTTGTTTCCAGCTCATTCATTTTCTATTCCCCCATGAAAATTATTTGTAAAGGTTGCAACGATCTCCTCCAAATTTTTTTGCATAAGTTCCATTGCTTTCCATCCTTCCTCTGTTGGATGGATGACTTTTCTAACCCTATTACTTTCAATTTCATTGACAATCTTGACCATGCCTTTCTCCTGCAGGCGTGTAATTGTCGAATAAATGGTCGGCAAAGGGGGTGCGTTCTTCCATTTCTTCTCCAATTGCTTGTGTATTGAATATGCATGTGGTTTTTCAGTAGAGATGGCTGCCAAATGAAGGATTGCCAAATCTAGGAGTCCGCCCCTAATTCTTCCATTCCATTGCTCAACATACCGTTCCCAACCATTGTTTCCCACAATGCTATTGTATGTTTCATATATTAAAATATTATGGATGTCATAATATTGTTATAATCATATTATTGGGTGGTTTCTAAATAGCTATATAGGTGACAAAATAACTAAAATTGATTGAAAAAAGCAGTGCTGATCTCACATTTGCCGAAAAACGGTCCTCCTATCGATAAGGAGATTCATGATCTTGCTGAGGCGGCTGGGTATGAGATCCTTTATGAATTAAAGTATCGGGGCTCAAAAATCGATCGAATGAATTTTCTACCGCAATCATGGTTGGAAGATTTGGAGTATGAAATCCAAGACTTGGATCACGAGGTAATGATTGTAAATCAAAGCTTAAGTCCATTACAAGTTTCAAGTTTGGAAACACATTATGAAACAAGGGTCATTGACAAGATTATGTTGGTATTGGAGATTTTTGCCCAAAAGGCAAGTACAAATGAGGTAAAACTTCAGATTGAACTGGCGAATCTTCTTTATACATATCCCCGTGCCCAATCGTCATTGCAACGAAACCTGATGAGTGAAAGACAGGCAAGAATGATGGGACGTGGTGAACAATTGAAAGACATCGTAGAAGCCAATGTACGGCACAGGGTCGCCCAGCTTAAAAAGAAATTAGCGGAACATGAACGACGTACCCAATCGAGAAATGCTTCTGAGGCTCTTAAAATCCCAATTGTCGGTTTTTATTCGGCAGGGAAATCAACCCTTTTCAATTCCTTGACTGGTTCTGACATTCAAGAGGTTGATTCGATGGCATTTACCACAATGTTTGCCAAAACTTCACGAACAAACATTTTTGGTTATCCCGTTGATCTTTTGGACACAGTAGGTCTTGTGGATCTGCCGAAAAATGTGCTGAATGCATTCAACCAAATGTTGAAGCCAATACTGAATGCCCCTGTTGTAGTTATTGTCTTGGATTCAACGTTGAAGATTGCAGAACTGGCAAATCAACTGAAATATATTAAACGGGTATTTGTTGATAATGCACCCGATGCTGAAAGAAAGTATATTGTAGTTTTTTCAAAGACGGATCTTGTTGATTGGTCATTACTTAAAGGAAAAAGTGTTCTTGTTGAAGAGGAGGAGTGGCTTGTAGGTGCGCCTATTCTTTTTACTCAAAAAGATGATCCTGAAAAAATAAGAAGGGAATTTGTGGAGGTTGTTGAAAGGCTGATTGAAAGCGACTTGGTATATTTTGAATTTGATGATGTTTCTCCCAAACACCTTTCAAAATTCTATGAATGGGCACGGGTTGGTGATGTTGTTTGGAACAACCATGGAACATGTAACATCAAGGGAGTTACAACACATAATTGGTTCGTCAAGTTAAATTCATTGGAATGACACAGGAAGCAGTTCGTGTATGAACTCGGAATTATAACCAATGATCCCGAATTTGATCTGGTTATTGACCATTGTTTGTAATGATCATTTCAAATGTTTGTCAGTTTCATATCTGGTCAAATTAAGAATTACCGAAATTTCATTCAACTTTTTGGTTTACAAGAAAATCCACCACAATAGAAATTACTTAGCATAGGATGTGTAATAAATTCCATATACTCCTCAAAAAATATTTGAAACTGATATTACTTGTATTCTTATGTCTTATTTTCGCATTAACTGTTATAGATTCTATATAGTTAAAAAAATTAACGTGGAAAAAGAGATTAAGAATCAGAGATACCAAAAATTGGCAAAAAAAATACCGATGTTTACTCCTCTTCTAGCAATATCTTCTCTAAATTCTTCCGATATCTTCCAAAATGGAATTGAAATTCCTCTCTTTTTAAGCGGATTTGTAGGTTTAATAAATCTTCCCGTCTCCCAAGATAACTATATTCTTTCTGTTTATCTGTCAGTTGAAAATAATGGGGCAAGGGTGGTATCTCAAACAGTTTTTGATAAAATTACAGAAACTTTGACTTATAATTTTACCCAAATTTGGAGGAATATCCTTCAGGAACCAGTAAAGTTGGTCAAGAACAATCGAAGTCGAACTTACCTTAATATAGAAATCAGCTTCCCAATTTGGGATGTAAAAAGTCATGAAACACATTATTGGATTGAACCTCTTTCATTAACAAAAGATCCCATTAAGATTTACAATTCAACGTCTTTTGACACTACTATCGTTGAAATCAAAAGAAGTTGTTTAGTTTCCCTAAAAAAAAGAATTCGAACTATTTTGAAAGAACATCTTTTTCTTATTGATTGCTTCAGATTTTTAACTTCTTCTGTTGATTACTCATTGTTTGAGGACGATCATTGGCTATCAATTCATGAATTTTTAAAATATGTGGAAAAATTAACTGCAGATTTTCTTCACAATAAGATCCGTCAAATTGATGTTTCTTATGCAATAAATAATTTGAATCGACTTTACTATGACTATTATATTTATGAGAAAGAGATAAGGGCTACATTTGAGTTTTACAGGGCTATTCTAGCGGGTTCTTCTCAAGATTTTACGGACAAATCGCTTTCAAAGTATTTTGAAGTGAATGAATTCGATGGAAATCTTTTCCAACAGATAATTGACAAATACCCTGAAGTCGGCGAGTTGATCAAAGCGGGGGAAACTTTGCTACATCACCCTGGACTCTCAAATCTAAGTGATTATACTCCGCTACTTGTTTCATTAATAAAGGCAATCGAGGTTTTATTAGCTCATATTACATTTGAAAAATTTAAAGATAAAGAA
>WAKA01000135.1 GCA_015523565.1 Candidatus Heimdallarchaeota archaeon
GGATCTAAGCAACAATGGATTACAAATTGTGGACAATAGGTTTGTCAGGCTCGATGAGTTGACACCATTCAAACTTTCTGAATTAGGAAGCCAAAAATCAAAAATGGAAAAAGTGGCAAATGAACTTCTTCAAGACTTAAATCAAACTTATGAGATTGCTGTCAATGAGAAGGAGATAATGGAATCCCTTCCGAAATTCAAATCAGCCTTAGATACGCGCTACAAAAAATCAAAAAGCCAATTGACTGAATACCTCTCCCTTTTAAGCAAACTGAATTAAACCACTCAACAATCTTCTTTTCCTTTTCTATCTAATACTGTTATTTCCATAGCTTTCCATTTTTTTAATTATAAACATTTAAGAATAACTACCACATTACATAAACATGATAGGAAAGACATTTTCAAAAGTACTGTCATCAATTTTGATTTTCCTGATGATCATTTCAGGATTTTCCAATATCCCGATTCAAAACAGTTTTCCAACCCAAAATGCCCTAGCCAATCCACAACGGATTGATTTGGGAAACGGAACTTGGGTTGAGATAACTGTCAACGGAAATATCACCACATTGATGTTTTCTGACACTTCAATGATTATTGTCAACGCTTCCAGTGATGTGACAACAATTGAATTCTATGAGAGTATTGAGTCAATTAACTTCACAAGACTCTCCATCATTGCCAATGAATCCTTTTCTTCTACAGTCTATCCATTTGACAACGTTCAAATACCAACAACAACAGGTTTTAAGATAGATCTTGTTCAAAGGTTGACAAGTGAAATAATTTTGGGGAGTTGGGAATTTCTATCCTATTCTTCCTTTGACAGTTCCCATTTCAGTATGTTTGAAATGCAATCTCAACAAATGATCAATTCAACAGCAAACAGGATGTTCAATGCCATTATTGCTGCAAATCAAACAAAATTTGGTGCTTCTTTTACATCATACGTTTCATCAACAGGAGATATGGTTTCGCTTGATTTAAATGGTGATACCTCATCTCCTGCAAATTCCACTTTCCTGTTGAGAAATGAGGGTGGCGGATACAGCGCAAATTATTCAATAGACTCAGGTCAAGACCCTCAAAATAGTGTTGATTCATTTTTCGATGTTTTTGCATCTTATATGGATCAAACAGGAAATGGAAACCAATATGAAATGTCAGGAAAGATTTTGGATTTCCTGTCTTCCTTTGATTTCAGAAATGTTACTTCTGGTTTTCAAGACAGTTTGCTTTTGGAACAGGGAATGCCACCTCAAACAGTTCGTTATCCTTCAAACGGTGCAGTGGACAATCCAAATGATCCTTTTGACATCATAGACGTCATTATAATGTCTGAAATGATTACTTTTGTATTCGGGGGCTTGTCTGTTGTACTCTTCCCAGATAAGCTTGTGGTAGATTATTATACATTCGATGGACTTTATGTACCCATTGTTGTGTTCTTTGAAACGTTGGAGATCCATGTCATCATTATGGAAATAACAATCATTGTTTATATGCAATCCATAGAACTCCTCATGGTAATTATAATCCAAGAAATCATCAAAATTGAGGTATACATTCAATATATTGTCTTGGTTGTTGAAATTCTTGAGATAACTATAATAGAGATAACATTGACATTCATTGACATTGATATAACAATAATTGAAATTTCAATAACTGTCAACATCTGGATTTTCAAGATAATCATAAAAGTTGTCAAGAAAGTCATTATCTTCCTTCCTTTCTGGATACTCATTATTCCAATATTCATTCCTGTACCTGTTCCATTCTTTGTCCCTGTGCCCACACCAGTGCCTGTCCCAGTACCCCAAACAATTGTCAATCTCTACAACCAAACCCTTGATGAAAGAAATGATGTGATGAACTTGACTTATTATGTTTCAGATGAGTACGGCAATCCGATTTCTGGTGCAAATCTGACATTGACAATGAATACTAGACCTGGAATAATATATAATGGAAGTGAAATCATTAGAAAACCTGGGTACTATGAATTCACTAATTTACCATTGGATTTGAATGTTGAAATTACTGTTACAGCGGACACGAATTCATATCGGCCCTTGGGATTCATTACGCATGTCATAACAATAAATGATGTGACAGATACTGTAATTGTTCCTTCAAATGTTACAGTCACAAATACTGCAACTTATGTCCAATATTCAAATGTAACAACTACAGTACCTAATGGCACAATTACTCAAACAATCGTGCAGAATAATACAGTCACTAGTACGGTCAATAATAATTCAACAGCTAGCACCACTCCAATAAACTTGCCATTAATGATAATTACGACTATCGCTCTTTCCCAATTAATGGTAATCATACGAAAAAGACGGAAACAGAAAATTTGATGGATATGATTCTTCTCAATTAAAAAACATGTTTCTTGTTTATATTCTGTGATTTCTATTTTTACATTATTGCTAGACAACCAATCACCATTTTTCTAATTTTTGCGTCATAATCAAAATTTATTTCACAAATGAATGATCCTTTCAATAAAATATGTCGCATACTACATTTGCATACATAACTAGTTCAATAATTGCCATTTTTCCATATTGGAAACAATTACTTGAAAGAACTGGGTGACTTGAGACAAGACAAAAGTTGGACAAAAATGTTATTCGTAGTTGCTGACTCTTATAAGGTTTGATAGAAAATATAGAAAAAGACAATGCTATTCTTTTTAATTAATTATGAATGAGATTGGATAATATGGATGACTCCCCACCAACCAATATGATTGACACAAACAAAGGAGGTCTGGTTGCTTTAGGATTTTTTTTAATTGCCCTTGTTCATTTATTTTTCTTTAATACTGGATATCCAATCCCATTTTTCTGGATTACCTCCTTTGAAACGTTTATTGTTAGTGCTGTCGTGTTTTTGGTCATTTTCACATTGATCTATTTCAAACTGATTATCCCATTTATCCGTAGTTGAAAGATGTAATTTGTTTAATTTTCTCATATCTGACAAGATCAATATGTGCTTTGTGTCACCAAACTACTTT
Source organism: Candidatus Heimdallarchaeota archaeon (assembly GCA_015523565.1). Lineage (GTDB taxonomy): Archaea > Asgardarchaeota > Heimdallarchaeia > Heimdallarchaeales > Kariarchaeaceae > WAKA01. The sequence continues at coordinate 3,041 of WAKA01000135.1, forward strand.
GATGGGCACAATTGTTCCTTAAACACTTATTTAATTCAAATAAATAAGAAATACAATGAATAAACATTATACACGGCTATTGATTATCTTTTTCCTATTTGGACTATTTGTCTTTGGTCTAGGAAACTCTTCACCAATGAATATGGTAAATGAAAAGAAACTGTTCGCAAGTAATGATTTAACCATCTACCCAAATGTCCCTCCAGATCTTTTGGACAGGGCAAGAACTGCAAATTTCATAAGGGAATCAAGGTATAGTCTCTCAAAAAACGCCACTTCCATTGATAAAATATTTTATAGAATTGGTGCCTTAAGACTTCTGGACCCTGACTTATCAAATCTCACACAATCACAAAAAGATTATCTGATCTCGCAAATACTATCTTTTCAAAACACTAATTTTGGATTTGGAGATTGGTATAAAGACAGAAGTTCTGTAACTGGAACATACAAGGCTGTTCAAAGCCTAATTTGGCTTGGTTACAATGGGTTGAACACTGCAAATGTCAAACAATATTTGGATGCACTTTTGGTTCCATTGACAAATTCATTCAAAACTTATCTGTCAGATAGTGACGGTGACCTTTATGCAACATCCATTGCAGTGTTGACATATTCATTACTTAATGAACCTGTTCCTTCTTCAACAAATGTTGCAGATACATTGTTAAATGGTCAAAATTTAGACCCTTCATTTGTACCACCCCAAGAAATAGGAGGGTTTGGTCTTCAGACAAATTCTAAAAAATCAATCTATTGGACATCTTCAGTGGTACTGACTTCTTATGCTTTGGAAGCATTGAATAAATTGGGGATGAATGCTAATGATACCAACAGTGCTATTTCATTCATCAAAAATCTACAATTAAGCAACGGAGGTTTTGTGGATGTCACAACACAAACATCATCGTCTGCATCATATTCTGCAAGGGCAATTGTTGGATTGAATCTATTAGGGTCATCTCCAGTGGACACTGCCAAAGCCGCATCTTATCTTAAAGGACTTCAGTCATCAAATGGTGGCTATAGGTTAAAGGACACAAGTGTGGCTCCTTCATTGAAAGGAACATACTTTTCATTGTTGGGTCTTTCCTCTTTGAATGTTGTTCCTGCAAATATTACAGAAACAGTAAATTATCTTGTGAATTTGCCAGACATGGTTGATGGATATGGGGCAAATCCTGAAAGCGAACCAAATTTGAGAACTACATTTGACGGGGTGTATTCACTTGTCCTTATGAACAGAACAATTACAAATAAGCAGAGGTTACTCAATTATGTTGAAAGCTATAGAAATAATGACAATGGTTTCGGACTGACGGGTTCTTATGTTGAATCAACATTCAGAGCTGTAACAATCTATTCACTTCTAAACATGTCAATGCCTTCTGCATCTGGTGTAATTTCCTTCCTTCAAAGCTTACAACAACCAGATGGTGGCTTTTCAAAAACTCCTGGAAATACAACCTCTTTTGTCATTTCAACCTATAGGGCCATTGTTGCCTTGAAATTATTGGGAGCTACACCAACAAATGTAAATGGTGCCATCTCATATCTTAAAAGTACACAGAACACTGACGGTGGTTTCGGAGGCTATGTTGGTGATATTAGTGACGTCAGTAGCACATATCGCGCTGTAAGAGCACTTTCACTTCTCAATGATACATCCTTTGATGTCACTGCGGCAGTCAGTTTTCTTAAAAATTCCCAAAATCCTGACGGAGGTTTCAAACGAAGTTCTTATGACAATGCTCTCCCAAACAATGTGTCTCATGCTATTTTTACTTATTCTGCTGTTCGAGCATTAATTATCTTGCGTTCTCTTCCAAACAACATTTCTGGGGTTTATTATTATCTTAAAAGCCTGAGAAACAATGACGGTGGATACGGAAAGCATCCAGATTTTACCTCTGATCTTGCATATACATTCTCATCATTGTATGTCCTTTCACTTCTGCCAGAAATAACAGGTTTCAAGGCAGTTCTGCCAGGAAATCTAGATTCACTAAGATCACAATACGATAACTTTTCAGTGACGATTTCCAGTGAATTGTACCCCATGAATTATTCAATATCCATTGCAAATTCTTCAAGTGTGATTAATTCAGCAACTATTAATAACGCATCTGGGACTTTCGTGGTTGATACCTCTTCTTTCACAAATGGTATGCATGTTATGAGGTTGACAGTAGTTGATGGATCGTTTGGAATGATCAATCAAACATTTAAGATATTGATCTCCAATGTTATTGTAACTTCTAGTACAAGCAATTCCAATACAACCAGCTCAACTGGTACGACATCAACAACTAATTCTTCTTCAATCACAACTAATTCCTCAACGACAACAACAAATTCGTCCACTGTAAATATAACATCCAATTCAACCTCTTCATCTTCAATCATTTCAACTAACGAGAATTCAACTCAATCGTCGACAACAATCAGTTCTCAACCGCCTCCACTCGAAACTGGAGGAAACAATACTCAATCTCTAATAATATTTGTTGCCGTAGGAGGTATTGCACTTGCGGTGATAGTGATCATTATATTCCGTTTGAAAAAATAAATTTAAAGTGATTTAGCCATGAGGTCTTTATTTCTTTTAATGTTCTTATTGTTCGTATCATTCATGGCTGATCCTATAACCAGCAAATCTGTGGCTATGAATTATTCTAAGACAAGCAATGACCAAGACCCAACTCCTCTTGATTTCATAAAATTATCTCAAGACGATGATTTTGATAACCTTAAATCGATGGATATTGCTTATTATAAAATTAACACTCTTGAATACCTTCAACAGCTATTTAGTGTCGCGACCAATGAGACACTCAATAACTTTGAAGAAAAAGCATTGGATTTCATAATGTCCTCATTTTCAAATGGATCTTGGGCAAATTGGAAAGGGTCACGTCCATCAATGGAATCTACTTTTCAAGCACTTATATCCCTAAACCATACCTCAAATATGAATCTAATTACTCAAAGTCAAGCCATTGAGATAATCAATTTCTTAAATTCATTAAAAAGACCAAATGGCGGATTCTTTCCCTTGCAAAATTGGGATGTCCCAGATGTATCCTCTACTTATCGTGCATTGGTTTTAGAAAGAATATTGAAAAGACATTTTCCAAATTTGCCAATTGAATTGAATAAAACTGGTGTTGTTGATTTTGTTCGTTCCACATATAATGAACCTGTTTTCATTACTGGTGCTTCTGCCTATGGTGAAATTCAAGGTGGAAAACCAGAAATTCTTGCCTCTTTGTTTTCCTTGTATGTCCACATCTTCATGAACCAAACTGACCCACATGTAAGCAATGTCATTGCTTTGATAAATTCCTTCACCTCCCCAAATGGAGGTGTTGCAGGGTATTCTGGTAGTTTAGTGCAGACTGGATACACGGCAAGAGCAATTGAATACTATCTTCTTGTAAAATCATATTATCCTGATCTATTGCCTTTGTTCAATGAAAATTTCTTGGAAAATGCCGCCAATTATATCACATCAAATCAACTTTCCAATTCTGGTTTTGGTTCAAGTGAAACGGATAGGTCTGTGTCCATCTCAAGTACATTTTTCGCTATGAGGATTGCATTTCTCACAAGAAATGAAATAAATTTGAATATTGACCCTGTTGGTGTCTTAACTTATTTGCTCACTCCAAACCAGCCAACCTTTGGAATTGGTGACTTCCCAGGAAATGTTCCCTCCGTGGTTGAAACTGCTCGAGGAATTTTGACTGGAAAACTATTGGGAAATCTGGATTGGCTCCACCCAAAAACCATTGATTATATCACTGATACATTTTCCGAAAAGGAAGGGGGTTTCGGATTTCGTCCTCAGTCGAATCCCCGCATAAAATATACTTATTATGGCATTTTGGCATTAAGGGCATTAGGAAAAACAATTTCAAATCCCAAGGACATTGTTAATTTTATTCTTCAATCTGAGGTAGATACTGGTGGTTTTGGGCAAATTCCTGGAGCTCATTTCAGTTACCTGACACATACATATTGGGCATTGAAATCCCTAAATCTATTGGGACATTTCTATCCTATCAAATTTAACAAAACAAAGCTAATAGAGTGGTTAAAGGGTCTTGAAAATCCCAAAACAGGGATGTACCGAAATTCTCAAACTGGAGAAGATTCAATAATTTCAACTTTTCGAGCCGTTGAAATACTGAAGTTATTTGATGTTGCAATTAATTCCTCAAAGATTTTAAATTCAGTTCAGTCATATGCGGTTCCAACAGGTGGATTTGTGAATAAACTAAGCAAAACAGTTCCAACAATGGAAGCAACATATTTTGCATTTCAATTGATTCATTCATTAAATGGATCAATTTCATCACTATCCGTTTTCAAAAAATTTGTGGAATCGTTAAAAAATGCAGATGGCGGATATGGATCAAGGCTTGGATTTTCTTCTAGGGTAACTGCTACATTTTATGCAATATCATTGCTTAATCGTCTCAATTCAAGCGATAATGCATTCAATTTTGGTGAAGGGCTTGATAAGGATTTATTTGCCCCTCTAATTATCCAAAGCTTTGTGCCTTCAATAAATAATTATCAACAATTTTCTGGATCATACATTACTGAGGCTTCAATTCAAGATCCTGAAACACATGTAGATCAAGCATGGGTAGAGGCCACTTGGACAGATGGACAAATAAATAAAACATTTACATTTATTGGATATCAAACCAATAATTCCCTATGGAGATTTACTATAGGCTCTTTCAAAGATGAAGGAATTATTCAGTTCCAGATTGTCGCTAATGATACAAATGGAAACATAGGCAAAACTGACTTTTTCTACCTGAAGGTCAAATCCATTGCAACAGGATCACAATACGTGCAAATAAACTTAATTCAATTCCTAATCAGAACCTTCATTCCTTTCCTAATGCTCGCGGTTGCCTTTGCTGATCTGATCTACTCAATCAAAAAACAATATTCCAAGGAGGTTATCAAAAAAATGTATAAACCATCAAAACAGTCTGAATGGACTGACCTAGAAATTTTCAATGGATTTCTATTGATCATAACAATGATCGTAATTGCAGAAATTGCACGGCTTGTCCTAAAAGACACTCAATTCATTCTTCAAAACAGTCTTTTTCTATTTAGGTTCCTTTTGGCCATTCTCTTAGTGCTCTTTGCCAAATATTCTCTTGGTGTCCATACTTATGGATTATTTGCGCCAAGTGTTCTTGTCATCTCTATGATTCAAATTGGACCATTTTGGGGAACAATCCTGTTTTTCAACATTTTTACATTGCTTTATCTTGTTAGAATTTTAATTGAGCCGTATGCTTTTCCTGTTGGATTTAGAATTGGAATTATGATGGTTTTCAACATTTCCTTTTTAGGACTTCTGGAAATGATTGGAGAAGTCTATCGTATCCCATTCCTAAGCACTGCAATATTTGTCCCCATCATTATCCTTCCGTGGATAACAGATAGGTATGTAAGCAATGTAATTCAAAATGATCATCTCTTTGCATTTTCGAGATTACTGTTTACCCTTGCAATTACATGGGGATCGTATTTCTTGATGAGCAATGATACAGTTGTTACATTTGTTACCCTTAATCCTGAAATTTGGATACTTCTCGTTGGAATTATTGTGTATTATGGACGGGGCAGGCGTTATACTATTTTAGATAAAAGAAGGTTCAGGAAACTTTTCAGTAAAAAAGAGGACCCCTTAAACATAATTGTCAGGAACCAGAATTACATTGCAAAATACAACCCCCCTGAAATTTTCCCCCTAATGAATAAATTCGATATGAAACTTCAATTTGAAAAATGGAATGTACCTACTCCAACGATTTATGCGGTAATTTCTGAAATAAAGGACATTCGCCCTACTCTAAATTCTCTTGTCTCAAACCCAAGGTATTCAAACGGTTTTGTAGTTAAACCAACTCAAAGTTTAGGTGGAATGGGCATCATTGTGATCACAAAGGTATTGCCTGATAGATCATTGCAAATAGGAAATGATCTTTATGACTATACTGCAATAGAAAAAGAAATGACGAAAATCATCCAAGGCGAATATCTTTCCACCCAAACATCTTCAGAAAATGATATTATTCTAATAGAGGAAAGGATTGTACTTAATGAATTCTTCAAAAGAATCTCTGTCGGTCTTCCTGATATACGTGTAATTGTATTTAATGGCATTCCTGTTATGGCAATGACCAGACTTCCAACATCAGAAAGTGATGGCAAAGCAAATCTAAAACAAGGTGCTATCGGTGCAGGTATCGATATGGAAACTGGTGAGATTTTTCATGCAGAATGGAAACAACATGAAGTAAAAATTCACCCAGATACAAAACAGCCAATTCTGGGCATCAAAATTCCACAATGGAAAGAAGTCTTGGCAATTGCATCCTTGGCACAAAGAAGTAGTGGTCTAGGATATGCAGGTGTTGATTTGGTTATGGGAACTGTTGGCAACCAATCAAAAATTTTCGTTTTGGAAATCAATAAAAGACCAGGACTTGAAATTCAGAATATCAATCAATCAAGTCTCTTGAATAGACTCGACTTTATTGAAAAGCAAAAAATGAATTTTACAAATAGATCTCCTCTTGCCTCTGCAAATATGGCAATCAAATTGGGGAAGGTTTGGAAAAAACAAAACTGGGAAAAATCCTTCAAGGAGGAAATGACATGACGAACGAGGTCAACAATGCCACTGTTAAACTATTGGCTATTCTTCTGGTGGTGTCAATAATTTTCGGCACATTTGTTTTCTTGTATACCGAAGAAAATAATGAAATACTTAAGGGAGAAGCTAATTTTCAACTTCATTACATCTATACCCTGAAAAATGAAGGTCCCCTAAATCTGAGCTTTGTATCTTTGAGACTTGCTCTCCTTAAATCTTGGGAACCTGTACAAAGAGTGGACAGTATCAGTTATGCACCAATGGCTAACCGAACAGCATCAGACCAATACAACAATTCATTTATTTATTATGAATTTGACTTTTTTGGGGTCAATCAGACTCTTCAGGTTGAAGTTTATGCAAATCTTACTCTTTACCTGCTTGATTATGCAAATGCAAAATTGACGATATATCCTTATGACCCTAATGATAGGCTTTATGCCCTATTTCTTGCATATGATCAATATGCAGATACAACAGATCCTGCCGTTAGATCTATTGCTAATTCATTTCCTGTCACAAATAATCCAATTGAAGATGCATATTATGCATATAATTTTTCTTCGACTTTTATAAAATATAAACTTCTAAGTAAAGTGAAAGGGGCAAGTTTCGCAATTAGAAATGGCTATGGGGATTGTGACGAATATACGACCCTGTTCATGGCTTTAACTAGGGCTCGTGGGATACCTTCAATTGAACATTCGGCATGGCTTGGTGATTTCGTTGAAGGATACAATGGAACAGACAATGGTGCTGCGGCACATGCCTATCCTATGTTTTATGTGAATGGAATTGGTATGCTTCCGGCAGATCCAACAAGAGGAAATACCAATTTCTTTGAGAACTGGCTGAAAACAGATGAAAAAAGAATTACCTTGACAAGAGGTCCAGATAAACCATATCGCCACCTGACTTATAGATGGATACCAAAGGAAAATATTTCTGACCCCCAAATATTCTCTGAATATCGAATTTTTATTGATAAGCTAAATATCAATTATTTTTCAAGAATCAGAACTACAATTTTTGTTATACTAACCGCTATGCCTGTAGTTTTTGTTGGATATTCTGCTATTGCAGGTAGAAGGGCATACAAATTGAAACAAGAAAAAGTCAAAAAAATCCTCATGGATCATCTTACTGATAACTAAATTCCATCTATTCTCAAAAAAACAACGTTAAAAAAATAGATGAAATAATATGTCTATATGATTTCTCTTGAAGACCGTGTCAGAGGATATATATTCGGTTCTGCAATTGGTGATGCATTCGGTAGGGCTGTTGAATTTGATTCCTATAAGCAAATTCTCTCTAAATATGGCGAAAATGGTATTGTTGACCTTATCACAGACGATTGGACTGATGACACACAAATGATGCTTGCAATCGGAAACGCATTATTGAAAACCCACGATAAAAATGAAACGGCTATACTAGACTCCATTGCAGAAAATTTCATCAAATGGATGGATGACCCTGGCTATGCACCTGGTTCGACATGCATGAGTGGATGTGCAAACCTAAAATCAGGAATTCATTGGAGTAAATCTGGTATTCCTTGGTCAAAAGGATGTGGAAGCGTTATGAGGTCTGGTGTAATCGGTTTTTTCTTTAGGAATGATATGGACAAACTCAAATCAATAGCATCAAAATCAGGATTGATGACTCATGCCCATCCAACAGCAGATGCGGCATGTATTGCAGGTGCATTGTCCATCAATTATGCACTTAAGGGATTGAAGACCCCTCAAATTTATGAAAAAGTCAGATCCGAAACATTAGGGATTTCTCAGGAATTTACAGACAAAATTGATCAGATGGCACGTATTGCCCAATCTCAAACACCAAATCGTGAAGGGATTATTTCTCTTGGACAAGGGTGGGTTGCAGACGAAGCCTATGCAATGGCTCTTTACTCGCTTTGGCGAACAAACAATTACCAAGATTTGGTGGTTCTTGCGTCAAATCATGATGGTGATTCCGATAGTGTTGCTTGTATTGCAGGTGGGATTTTTGGAGCAATGAATGGCATTTCATCAATCCCACAAGAATGGATCGACAGGCTGGTGAAAAAAAACATTCTTGCAAATTTTGCAGATATGGTTATTGAGGCTATCAAACAATGAAATTTTCTTTGGTATTGAAAACAGGATATGTACGGAAAACAGATCTTCTCAGAACTCTTTTCCTTTTGCATTGTGACTCTTTTTTGAAAAAACAACCAGTGTCATCAAATTCAACAAATTAAACAAAATCAAAACCTTATTCCAAAATAGCTTGGCTTGGTTTGAATAATTATAATAATTCCCATTTCCAAATATCGATACAATTTTCTTAGCACTGCCATTCAAAAAGAACAGTCCAGTTGTTTCAAATTTCTCAGCCTCCAAAAATCCTTGTGGATAATCAAAAAGATTGAGCCATGCAAGAAACTTGAAATCTTTTTCAATGGTTTTGACCTGACCCAATATTGTTTTCAAGTATTGCACTTGATAATCCATGTCCTCATTAAACATTGCTGAAACGCCTGTCTCAACAATGGCCCACGAATCTGCATTTGTCAGGGAAAGATACAAATCAAGTTTCTTTTCTATCATTTGCGCATTTGGATGTCCTAATATTCCATCGTATGTGGACAGCCCAAATATGTCATAGAACCCATCTAATTTTTTGGTGAAATTCAAGGAAAAATCATCTTCAATTTCTTTTCCCTCAAAAATCAGAGTCAATCCAAAAATTCCTACAATCTTTATGCCATCAAATGCCTTATCATTTCGAACCATTTCATAAACCTGTTTTACAAAGTTTATGTATTCACTTTGGCTACTGTCAATATTGTCTCTATAATAGAAATTGGCTTCATTGCTGAATGAAAGATACTTGATGTCATACCTTGAGACAAGTAATTTCAAGAATGAAAAATATCTATTCACCACTATTGAGTCATCCAATGCTTTTCCCTCTAAATCCTTTGGCACCTTAAAATCAAGAGTGTTGATAGGTCCCACGCTTATTGAGACATCCATTTTTCGGAAACTCAATGACGCAATCCAATGGTCTAAAACAGTCCATATGTATTTTTTATGATCCACTTCAATATCTCCCCAAAGATATTGCCGATGCTCCAATGTCACACCCGAACTTTCTGCGAGATCATATCCCTTGTCTGAAT
>WAKA01000136.1 GCA_015523565.1 Candidatus Heimdallarchaeota archaeon
CCTCATTGCACCACATAAGTACAGGGTTTATTCTCCAAATGCCGACATCCTATATTTGATCGTCAATTCCTTTGTGAAGAAAGATGGCAAAAGAATTGGGTGGCTGAGGCTTACAGAAAACGAACTGGTGCCTAAGGCAAATCTACGGGAAAAGGTGCCCGTGCTTATATCCTTGGATGATTTCAAGGGTACAAGAACCGCGTTATTTGGAAAGACCCGATTGGGAAAAAGCAATACAATCAAAATCTTGGTAATGGCTCTTATGAAAAGCAAACTTGATATCGGTCATTTAATATTCGATGTAAACGGGGAATATGCAAATGCTAATCCCCAAAATCCCTCACTTCCTGAAATATTCCCTGAAAAATGCGTTGTTTATGCAATTACCCAAAAAGAAGGAACCCTTTCCATTCCATTAAAATTGAATTTTTATGCCTTTCCATCACTAAGTCATCAAATTTTGGGCGAACTTCTCAAGAATGACAGAAAAGATACCTCAAATTATGTCAGAAGTTTCATATCTGCAGATGTACCTTCCTTGGAGGAATATGACAAGGCGGAACGTGGTGAAAGGGTTAGATTAAAACGAAAACTACTAATGTACTGGATAATCTTGAAAAATGCGGGTTTTGAGATTTCTGATGAGGAGTTAAAAACTTATTTGGGCAGTTCCTTGAATCCGGGTTTCAACAAGAATCTCCGGAAAAGCATTCATGATGTCTCAGACAACAATGATCTTCCTTCAATCTCTTCTTTGAATGATGTAATGTATGAATTTGAAAGGTTGTTTGAATTGTATAGGAGTAGTCCCCAAAATTCTGTCCTGCGTTCGACTGGAAGTGGGAATCCAATCTTGGATGAGGATGACATTGCCTTGCTCACTTTTTTCAAACCTAGAACGGGTTCTGGTACAAGGTTGTTGCAACCTTATCGTGTCTATCATTCTCCCTTTGCTGGGGATTTTGTTACAGATATCATTACGGCATTGGATCAACGTAAAACTGTGATTATTGACTTGAGCAATGCCCATCCTCTCTTGATGGACTATTATTCTGAATTTCTGTCCCGTGAACTCTTCAGGGAACAAACGGACAGGTTTGCAAACAACAAGTTAGGTGATCATTATATTCAGATTTATTTTGAGGAGGCCCATAATCTTTTTCCCAATACTGACACCTCCGAAGTTGATATCTACCGACGTTTGGCAAAAGAAGGTGCAAAATACAATATCGGGATGGTTTATTCAACCCAAAGCCCCTCATCAATCCATCCTGACTTGCTTGCCCAGACCGAGAACTTTTTTGTCGCCCATCTTTCTTCTCCCCGCGAGGTAGAGGGGTTAGCCAAAATGAATATTGAATTCCAGTCATGCAAGGACGATCTTCTGAAATTAAGGGAGAAAGGTTTTGTCAGAATGTTAACCCGTTCCCATCGGTATGTAATCCCTGTACAAATAGAGAGGTTTGGAAAAAATGCCTTATAATAGTTCTGGACGGTTACCCTATGAGCGGGCAAGCAAAATCGGACATTTGGAGGTGGTGAAGAGTGAACTGGTGCAGGAATTATTGGATTCTTTCTATTCACCCGAACCCATTTCCATTCCTGACGTGGATTTTGGAGAAAAAGACAATTATTCCATGCATTCATTGAAGGAATTGATTGAAGACGCTGTCCCACTGGATGTGATCTTTGCTGTTGATGGATCAAAACAAATTGTCGGAAGAGACGGTCTTCCAGAGAAAGAATTGGCTTTTATCAAGACTGCATTGGTTACACTGCAAATGAAAGAGCTTGCAAAGATAGACAGGGTTCACCCCCATCCCAAACAATTGAGGAATCTCATGGAAAAATCCGCCCTTTACCATTCAACAGTTATTCCGCTTAGAAACATAAGACCAAAAAACATGGACTTGGAAACTGGTATCAGACACGTCATTTATGACTCAATCCGTGATCCCTCTTTGAAAAGTAAGGATACTGGTGTTGATGAAGTTTATGCCACCTTGAAATGGCTGATCTTTGAGGAATGGAAGGAAAATCCTAGAAAGGTCTCTCAGAAATTTCATTGCCCATACTGCAACAAAATTGAAGGTGTTATCAAACGGGGTGATGATTTTGGAATCTGTAATTCTTGCAAAAAGAAATTGCTTGTCACTGATTTTCTTGCCTTTCATTTGGAAATGGATGAGGAAGGTGCTTATGGC
>WAKA01000137.1 GCA_015523565.1 Candidatus Heimdallarchaeota archaeon
CCCGCCAGAAGTTAAAATACCGATCTTCATCAAGAAGACAGATTAAATAGGAATATTAAACTTCACCAAATTTTCTAAAACTATTGTGAAGAAAACAATCAAGCAGGCAACAACGAAACACTCCGTAAAATATTGAACAATGTTCAGATAAAAAATTACGAGAATATATCTTTTGAAAAATAAAATTTATAATCAAACCATGAATTGATGAATTATTCCATGGATTAACAAAGCATTTTATGTATTAATGATAAGATGCTAAAACCAATAATTATGGGAATCGGGATTTTAGTTTTGATTTTTGCATATTTTAAGCGAATGTAGTATCCATACCTTGTTCCAAAAATATGTTCTCTTTGTCACAAAAATCATGAAATATGTAAGAGAAATAACCGATTTACTGAAATACCTCACAAGAATCATAACCTATGGATTTCAGTTTCACTGATGAGCATAAAACATTGAGGCAAGCGGTAAGAAGCTTTGCTGCGGAAGTGGCACCAACAATCCCTGAGTTGGACAAGAAACATGAATATGACAGAAAAACCATTGAAAGAATGGGAGAAGAAGGATTTTTAGGGGTCTGCATTCCTGAGAAATATGGCGGTGCAGGGATGGACTACATATCTCTTGGCATCTTGAGTGAAGAGCTGGAATATGTAGACACATCCCTTAGGGTTGTCATGTCTGTCCATGTAGGCCTGAATTCATTGGGGCTTCTGCAATGGGCAAATGAAGAACAAAAACAAAAATACCTTGTCCCACAAGCCCAAGGAAAGAAAATTGCAACATATGCATTGACAGAGCCGAATGCGGGATCAGATGTGGCAGGTATGCAAACCACTGCAACCAAAGAGGGGGACTACTATATCTTGAGAGGCGGAAAGATGTGGATAAGCTTGGCAGACACAGCAGATCAATTTTTGACTTTTGCATATACAGACAAATCCAAAAAACATCACGGCATTTCCGCATTCATTGTTGAAAGAGGCTTCAAGGGAGTAAGTACGGGATCAATCAAGGATAAACTTGGTGTAAGGGCGGGAAACACAGGTTTCATCAATTATGATGAGGTTGCAGTCCCTGCTGAAAACTTGGTGGGACTTGAAGGGGAAGGATTCAAGATAGCCATGACATGCCTTGATAATGGAAGATATACAGTTGCCGCAGGAAGTGTGGGGCTTGCAAAGGCGGCAAGGGATGCGGCACTCAAGTATGCACATGAAAGGGAGGCATTCGGTGTTGAAATAGGGAAACACCAGTTGGTACAAAGACTTTTCGCTCACATGGTTCGTGGAATCGAAACAGCAGAGCTCCTCACATATAGGGCAGGATGGATGAAGAACATGGGCTTAAGGAACACAAGGGAAACAGCTCTTGCAAAATGGCATGCGACTAACGTTGCCCAAGAATGCGCAGATGCGGCAATTCAAATCCATGGAGCATATGGATACTCTGCGGAATATCCAGTAGAACGTTTTTGGAGAAATGCAAGAGGAGCAAGGATTTATGAGGGCACTGACCAAATCCAAGAACTTATCCAAGGTCAATATGCACTTGGCTACCGTGTAGACAAGCCATTGAGAAAAGAGCTTCCAAAATATGAACCAAGTGACTGAATTAAAAGATTAAGAATTAACGCTAAATCAATCCATTCAACAAGACCATCAAGGGTCCAATGACCATCGATATGGTAATACTCCATCTGATAGGTTGAGGAATGTCAAACCTGACTTGCAAACCATTGACCTTGTCCACAAATTCCTTGGCTGGGGGAAAACCATTTCCTGATGCAAGAGCACTTGAGAAGTCAATGTCATTATGCATTTTCAGGAATTGCTGGAAACTCTGTTGTATTTGTTGTCTCAAGCTTGGATGGTCACGATCTGCAAGGACAATAAGCCGAAGACCATTATTCTCCTCGACCAAGATGTCATTGTTGCCACGTTTGATGGTTGAAACAACCTCATCACCACCAGTCAGCTCCTTGTCAACCGATGAAAGAGCAGTGAAAAACCCAGAAAGCAGATATTCATCCGTGTCAAAAGTCACCAGATGGGAAGCTAAAGGAAGTCCTTCTTTTGTAATCAACAAGACATCATGAACCATTGCAGGTTCATAAGAAAGAACAAGGAAGACAGAAAGAAGAAGTATGGCAAAATCAATCGAGAACAGAAGAGGAATAAGCCACTGGGGAACTGAAAGATTGTTGGCGTTGTTTAGGTAAAGGAGCTCATATATCACCCCAGGAAGAATAAATGAGAGCAAAAGGAAAAGAGAAACCAAGAGCACTAAATTCTTGACAGAAACCCCATGAACCTCCTTGAGCTGTGAAAAAGCTTTCTTGATGGTTGAATAATCGTGAGGAACAAATAATAACCAAACCAACACGGAAAGGGCAAGTAAAGAGACAGGGATCACCATTAAAGGACTCAGTTCAGAAAAGGCAAGGGTATTTCCAGCCCTAAGCAGTGTCAGTCCAACATTGAAAACAAAATTCATGATGAAAGGCAATACGATTGATCCAGTTTGTTCGAATGATGAGAAGTTGATGTAGAGAATTATGAGGAAAACAGCAACCTGGCCCCAAAATAGGAAGGGGGAGAAGTTGGGAATTGATTTCCAGTCAAAAATTATTTTGAAAAGAGTAGTCACCTTTTCCCGACCTTGAATGAGGAAAAAGAAAATCAAATAGAACACATAGAAAATGGTGGCAAGAATATTTGCAATACCTACAGGAAATCGAGACTTTAGGGAAGTATGTGCATAGCTGAAAAAGAAGAAGCCTGCAGAAAGTGGCCAAATGAAACCCATTTCGATGATTCCAAAGTAATAACTGGCGTTAAGCTCTTTGGGTGTAAACAATCGATCACCCACAGTATAAGCGAATATTGAAAGGAACCCATTTGATCCAAATTCAAGGTAAAAGAGTGGGGTCATTATGACATAGAATATCAGGATGGATATAAATCCCAATGCAATACCTTTACGAACAAGACTCATGAATGACTGATCCTTGGTGTGAAAAGTATAACCGAAATCAGACCAAGTCCATCCATCCCTAGTGCGTCGGATCCATAAGCCAAACACAAGGCTGGATATGAAAAGAAGTCCATTCAATACAAACGTAATCCTGACAATTTCCTCAAAATTCCCACCTCTTAAATCCCCAACATTTGGAGAGCCCAAATACCCATCCGCAATGGGACGATAAAGATTAAGTCCTTCAAACGCAGCATCAACCAATGCAATGATTGTAAAACTTACAAGAAATATAAAACTTATCTCAACGATGAGGATAAGTCGATCCAAAGTATTATTCAAATTTTCGATCATCATTTGATTAAACCACCACTGCTATAAATATTTGCCCTTTAGGAAAAATTAGACAGTAATTTGTTTTCGCATATTTTTATCGTTGCCATTTTCAGAGAAAAATTTTTATTCAGTAGGAAAAGAAAGAACATATGTCATTTGATTTATTATTCAACACAGGACTAAAGATGGAGAAAGAAGGATTCAAAGCCTTGGCAGATGATCCCAGCACCACTAAAGACGCGTGGGTGTTGATTTTGGGATCAATCGTTGTCTATGCCTTGTCAAAATCAGTTGGATTTTCCTCTTTTGAGTTTCCATTTGAGGTAAATAATACAAAAATAATAATTAATTGGGTTACTGTTTTTGTAATGGCATTGATCTATGCTTACTTTGCAACCATAGCATTCACGTACATCTATGGATTTGTTGCAAAAATCATGGGGATAAGAATTGAGTATAGTGCACTGATACGAATAATGGGTGCTGTTCAGGTTTGGGCATACATAGGAAGCTTGATTTCCTTTGTATTGAATTTTGGCAGCATTTTTTATTTGATTGCCCTTATAGGATTTGTCATTGGAGTAATTGAAGTATCAGAAAAAGATGAATTAACGGTTTTCATGGCATTGTTTATTGCCTTGGTTTTGACAGCCCTCTTAATATTAGTGTCTATAGGGGGATTAGTCCTGCTTATCTTTATGGGAATAATTGGAATGTGAAAAAAAGATTGCCCCATACCTTAAATAAAATAAAACAATAATATACTCAACCATGGTAGAATTCTTGCAAACTCTGGATGAGGTAAATTCCCTTTACAATGACTTAAGCAATCATCCTTCGTTTCAGATAAGAAACAGGTTGTTTATGGGAGGAGGGAAATACGGTGCAGGTCTTGCAGAACTTTCGGGGCTATTGCAAGAGATACAAATGACATTGAAGGGGCTTCCTGAAAGAAAGAAAGAATTTTTTGGAGATGAACTGCAAAAGAAAACCCAAGAACTAAAAAAAACGCTGGAGATGTTGATAACCCACCATAGCATGCTTTCAACAGAGGATTTGATAAAACTCAAAGATGTGTTCCGAGTAGAATTGCAGGACTTTGCCAAGAAAGTGAATGAAATAAAGGAAATGCCAGATCAGGAAATTCCAACAAATGAGGAGATGTTGACAGAGGAGTTAAAAGAGTTAAGACAAAAGATAGAGGACGGATTTACCGCACTGGACAGTTCATACCTTTGGAGGGGAATGGTAAGGAACGAAGGAGAAGACGAAGTAAGAGTCATAAAAGAATTACAGAACCAGGTCATCAAAAATATTGCAAATATTGATGATGTTGAAATTTTAAAGTTTTTAGCTATGTTTTCCGCAGAACTAAGAAACATAGTAACTGATTCCAAAGACGAAAACCTGCTTCTGATCAATTTTTTCCTTTTCCTGACAGAACTGCTTGAAAAACCCAACTCATGGAAATTAAGCAAGCCAGACAAGGGAAATCCCAGCAAGAGTAAAATTACCCACCATGATGTTATGCTTGATTTGGAGACAAAAATCAATAGAGGAATGACCACTTGGCTAATCTATCTTTTCGATGATCTAGAGAAAAACACACCCCTAGAAAGTTTGGATGAAGTATTCGTAAATGAACTCTATCAAATGAGTAGAGATCCAATTGAATTCTTCATGTGGACCATGTCCCAGTTCGCGTATCGGAAAAAGGATGACGAGCTTATTAGCCTTTCAGAAACCTATGCCACATTGGCCAGCTCACTTTTGAGCCTCATTTTTGACTTGGAGAATTTGGGTTATTCAGACATTGCAAAAGAGGTCATGGAATTCAATGCCATCAATCCAAGTACCGCAATTGATGACATCGCAGATCTCTATGATCCAAAAAAAATCAATCCGAATACATTGAAAAATGCAATAAAAAAGAACATGTCTGAGCTTTCAAGATTGGCGACAGACATTTCCCAATTGGGAGATCTGGAAGACGCGATTATAAGAGTGTTTAACTTTTCGTTCAGGGACAATGAGTTCCATACAATTGAACAGGTGAGAGAATTTTTACTGACTTTACAAAACTAAATTGAGAAAAAATGCTCCTAAAAACTTATTAATTGATGGTCATAAATATTTCTGAGAAGATTTGGATATTGGCGAACAACTACTAAAAGGAAATTTTCAACAGTTGTTAGAGAAAATTCCCGAAACATTTCCAGAAGGATTAAAAAATCGTATTCAAGCGAAGGTGTACTATTATCAGGGGAAATTTAAGGAAAGCATTGAATTCTTTGAAAAAGCCATGGATTTGGAAAATTCAGAAATTGAAAAGTTGAAAATCATTTCAGACTATACAAGGGTTTATATTAGAATTGGAGAAATCACAAAAGCAGAACAAATTCTTCAAAATAGCAAAAACAAAATTTTTCAAATAAACAAAAAAGGCAGTGAATGCAATTTTGAGGGGAGAAAAGCAATCTGCAGATATTCAGATATTTTTTCACAGACAGATGACAAGAAAACAAAAGAAGCTTTGACAAACTATTATACAATAATTAATTATTTCAATTGGAGCAAGGGAATTGTTAGTGCAAGCATTGAATGCCAAAGGAAGCTTTTAGATGCTATTGAAGACAAAACCACCTTTGAATATTTTAGTGCCCTCCATACGTATTTTCGAATGGAAGCTCTAGGAGCAAGAAATTTAGAGCTAATTCCAGAATTGAGAGAAACAATCAAACACTTGAAAGAAAAGGGTTACAAGATGGCAGAAGCAGAAAGTCTCAATCTTTTAGGAGTTCTCCACTATTTCAGGGGAGAGTACGAAAAATCCTTGGAAATATTCAAACAAGCACTGGAAATAAGTGAAAAAATTGGCATGGTATATCTAAGTTCTTTAATCAGGGCAAATATCGGGGGATCTTTGAAAAATTTAGGCTTCATTAACCAAGCATTGGAATATCTTCAACCTGCATTCGAGTTTGAACAGAGGGTTGGTATCACAAGAAATCTTCCTCTGATATTGAACAATATTGCTTTTTGTTATATTCTTTTGGGGGATTACGAAAAAGGAAAAGTGTTCTTGCAACAGTCATTGGAATTGTTTGAGAATTACACACATCCATATTCCTATAGTGCAACAATGATGGAGATTGCACAGGCAGAATATATAACGCAAAATTATGATGAAGCTTGGGCATGGCTGCAAAAGGTTCATGAACGAGCATTAGAAGAAGAAAGCATAATTCTTGCCGCAACTGCATTGTTCTATATGATACAGATAGCTATAGAAACGGGCAAAAAAAATGTCCAAAATCTCATAATGGATCTGAAACAAGTTGCAGAAAATCATGACATTCCAAAGATCAAATTCCTTTCCGATCTTGCAAATGCGATATTCCTCAAAGATCAAGGAAGATTCAAACAATTGGCATTGGCAGAGGAAATATTGAAGGATTTGGAAAAACGGGTCGATGAGACAGAGATCAACATAAGGCTCATGGTTTATCTTCATTTGTTGGATATCCTGTTAATGGAGCTTTTAGTCAAAGAAAATCCAGAGATAATAAGGGAAATATTGGAATATACAAACAATATGAACAGCATAGCCACATTGTCAGAGATACCACATACAAAATTGGAAATGGCACTTCTCAATGCCAAGATACAGATAATGGCAGGAAAACTAAAATCAGCGATGGATATCTTGGATGAGGTTGAGATAGAGGCAAGAAAGTATGCTTTGAAAGAGGTGCAGGCAAAGGCAATTTCACTCAAGGATGAGATTGAACAGGCATTTGAAGAGTTGGCTTCGCCAGTGCCTTTAGAAAAAACAACCTCATTCAGTCAATTGCAAAAACAGGAATTGATTGATTATTTGAAAAAAGTCCAAAAAATCGTGTCCCTTCAATAATTTGCTTTTTTCTGTGACAATTTAAAAATTGCAACAATCAAAAAAGATCATGGATCATTCTGTTGCCTTTGTCGTCAACCCTGAAAGCAGAGGAGGGGAAACTGGGAGGACTTGGGAAAAAAAGCTGAAAGTAATTGAAAAACATCTGACCTACCCATTCACATATCGAATTGCAAAAGGTATAGGAACAGGTGTTCAAACCACGAAAGAGCTTATTGAGGAAGGGCATACCATGATCATCTCTGTAGGGGGAGAGGGAACTGCAAACGAAGTTGTAAATGGAATCATGGAGAGTCGAAAACAAGTGGTCATGGGATTTATTAAGTCAGGAACAGTCAATGACTACCTGAAGGTGATCAACTGGCCCTCATCCCTAGAGGAACAAGTCAAGCTCCTGAACGAAGCGAAAACAGTGAAAACACCATTGACATTTTGTGAAGCAATAGGGGAAAGATCAAGATATGGACTTAATGTGGCA
The DNA here is from genome assembly GCA_015523565.1 of Candidatus Heimdallarchaeota archaeon. Lineage (GTDB taxonomy): Archaea > Asgardarchaeota > Heimdallarchaeia > Heimdallarchaeales > Kariarchaeaceae > WAKA01. Next base: position 7,710 of record WAKA01000137.1, read on the forward strand.
GACGTCGGGATAGGTACATCAATATCCTATGATGCATCAGTCAAAAGGTCGATCACATGGATAAAATCTGGACTGCGATATACACTCCTTGCAATCAAGGCAATCGTTAAATGGCGAAACATCCCATGCACCATTACAACAGACAACGAAAAAATAGAAGGCAATTTAAGCCTGTTCATGGCTGGCTTTTCAAAAGAATCAGGAGCATACAGAGTTCTTCCAAAGGCAAACCCTTGGGGAGAGAAAATGGCGTACCTCGCCGCCATGAACTTTTCAAAAATCAAGATGATCAGGCTCATGGGGATACTTAAGAAAGGAGAACATGAAGGATATCCCAATGTGCACATGGATTTTACCTCAAAAGCAGTCATCGAATCCAACGAACCCATGATGGTTGAGGTTGACGGAGAGGTATTTGGATACAATACAAACAAGATAATTGTCAAGGCCATCCCCAACGCCATTGATGTCATTTCCGCAAACACAAAGCCCTAATACCATAAGGAGAAAATGAGTTAAATTGAAAAAGATATGGTGGGTCACATTACTATTGCTCCTTTCAATCCATTCTGCATCAACCACATTCGCCATCAGCACAGCAAATGTCGAGGTTGATGACCAACCAATGGTAGACAACACCATCATAGTGTCACAGGTCACCTACGAGAAAGACGGGTGGATGGTCATCCATAATGACATCAACGGTCAACCAGGGGATATTGCAGGCATGGAAAGGGTTCAAGCGGGGATCAATGACAGCGTCATTGTCAAATTGGATCCGAAATATGTCACAAACACAATGTATGCCATGCTACACCAAGACAACGGCATTATTGGCAAATGGGAACTCACAAAAGATTTCCCAGTCTACATCAATGGCAGTGCACTGTCACCACCCTTCCAAGTTACAGGCAACCTGCATTCAAGCATTGAAAATGCAACACTTGACGGAACAAAACTAAAATTCGATGCAATCAGCGCGGCAACAGGATGGGCTCTTGTCCTTGCCAAAAACAAAACAGTAAGCAAATACCACCTGAAACATGGAAAAAATTCAGTGGCACAAAATCTTAGTCTAGAATACAATAAAATTACAATCAAGCTTTATATAGATAGAGGAACAATAGGAATCATGGACAGTGCAGACATGTTCACAGGAAAGGAGATCACAATTGAGAATTTACAGACCACAGTACAAACCACAGACACCTACGCCCAAACTGTCCAAAAAGAGAATGGGTTGAACCTGCTATGGGTCATTCTCCCACTCATCATAAAAAAAAGACAGCCAATCGAACAATAAAAAATCCAGCCAAAAAATACCAATCAAACAATAAAAATCAAATGTCCAACTCTATACCCAAAGCATTCTTGACCAAAGATTTCAGAGCACTTTCCTCTTTTTCCATCTTCCCTTCAGGACCAGGAATTTCGACTATGACTGGCCATGGACGCAACATTGCACGTTCAAGGATACGCCTGTTCATCTCCGCATATTTTTCAGTAATGATCAGCACTGCAACACTGTCATCCTGCAACAGCTTCGTCAACAGTTTCCGACCATCATCCCCTTCAGGAACTGCATAAATGTGCTTGATACCAGCAAGCTTCAGACCCAATGAGGTCATCTCATCTGTCAACCCAACAATTCGAGACCGCTCTACAAACCTATGGCTCATCAATATACACCTTACTTAAGCAAAAGCTCCATGGCAGCCTTGACAGCTTCTTTCCCCTTTGCCTTCTGCGACTCGCGAAGAGCCTCCTTCTTTTCAGCAGTTTCCTGATCAATCTGCGCCAATAAATCCTTGCTTTTCGATTCCTCCTCCCTAATAAGCTTGTCAATTTGGCTCTCAGCCTCTTTACGGGCATCAGAAATGATCTTTTCCGCTTTTGACTTCGCCTCCTCCAATATCTGCGCAGCCTTGACTTTGGCTTCCTCCTCAAGCTTTGAGCTCTCTTCTTCAATATCCACGATTTCCTTAAGGATTTCCTCTGTTGATGTCATCTCCATCTATATTCTCCCAAATGGGATTAAAAGAGATATGGTGTGGAACGGAATGTTTGTATTTACATTCATTTCTTAAAAAACACATTTGAAAATTCCTTTAAAATATAATTGCAAAAAAAATGGTTTCGGACATGCAGGCATTATCCACCACCAATCCAATCAACAACATAAAAAGGGAAACACCCATGACATGCATCCTCAATTAACATCCTGCAAAATGACCAAATGCATGATACAAAGCCCCATAATATAAAACACATTGATCACCACAAAACAGCACCCGACTACAACCATAAAACATCCCCACCAAAAACAACCCAAACAAGGGATACATAGATGTTTACAAAAAGGCAAGGGAATAAAACCATATGTCCCAAATATCCCAAATAAGATAAATTACCGCTTAAACAGAGTGCTGAGTGCATGGGCAACGACCAAATTGTAAACTTTGCCCCGAAAAACATAAGCGATATTGGCAATTCATGGAAAAAATAGTTTAATTACATTGATTTGTTGCTAAAACCTACTGTTTTGCGAGGTACGTACCACCCTTCAAACCCCCACTTCTGGGAAAGATTTAAATATACAAAACTTCAAATTTTCGCAAATTTGAAAAAACATACATCTAGGAAAACACTAAATTCTTGACAGTTGCGACCCGATCCACCAGCACAATCCAGAATTGACATGATTCGCCAAGTTCATGCCCTGAAACCCCAAAATTTTTGGTGCGATTCTCATTGTGCAAAATTTTCAATCTCCACTTTCCGAAAATGCATCCTACAATCGCGGTTTTCCGCTCATGCATTTTTGAAAAAGCTTATTAGGGAGGCTGAAAATAGAAAAAACATAACGGTCTCATTGAGTGAGAATCCTAGAATTAGGTTGAAACTTTTCAGCTCTTCTTGGATAATTTCACGCAAGATTGATGTCTCATTGAGTGAGAATCCTAGAATTAGGTTGAAACAGGCAATGCGTGATTTTTATATTTTCCAAACCTCATTGTCTCATTGAGTGAGAATCCTAGAATTAGGTTGAAACTATGTTTCAGCCAATTCAAACATAGACATAATATGTTGTCTCATTGAGTGAGAATCCTAGAATTAGGTTGAAACATTTTCATCGGTATATTGTGCAATGGAGCCCCCGTGTGTCTCATTGAGTGAGAATCCTAGAATTAGGTTGAAACATTTATACATGATTTCAACATCTCTGTTGTTATAAATCGTCTCATTGAGTGAGAATCCTAGAATTAGGTTGAAACACTTTATCAAATGCGGGAGAAACAGAAGTTATTGTTGATGTCTCATTGAGTGAGAATCCTAGAATTAGGTTGAAACCAGTGAGCGGAGCGAACAAGAGCAAAAGCATTCAAAGGTCTCATTGAGTGAGAATCCTAGAATTAGGTTGAAACTGGAACACTATACTTTCGGTGGCGAAATGCTTATAAAGTCCCATTGAGTGAGAATCCTAGAATTAGGTTGAAACTACATTGAAATGTGAACACTTTTCTGGAAATCAATAAAGTCTCATTGAGTGAGAATCCTAGAATTAGGTTGAAACTCAGTAAGATATTCCTCAGTATCATAAGTTATTGGTAGTCTCATTGAGTGAGAATCCTAGAATTAGGTTGAAACCCAATGCAGCTATTGCACCAGCTATCACTATGGTTGTCTCATTGAGTGAGAATCCTAGAATTAGGTTGAAACCAAATACGGTTTCGGTCTTCTTCCCACATCGCCGAATGTCTCATTGAGTGAGAATCCTAGAATTAGGTTGAAACAACAAACCTCCCAATTTCTGCTTGAATTGCTTCCTTGTGTCTCATTGAGTGAGAATCCTAGAATTAGGTTGAAACCGGGCGACTCAACTTCAGGTCACAGTTTGTGACTGAGGTCTCATTGAGTGAGAATCCTAGAATTAGGTTGAAACACAAGGAACTACAAAGGTTGTTGGGGCTACCAAAGAGTCTCATTGAGTGAGAATCCTAGAATTAGGTTGAAACTTCGTATTGTATTATCAAATTATCAAGATTGTATTTATGTCTCATTGAGTGAGAATCCTAGAATTAGGTTGAAACGAAGGGGAGCTTGCCCATGACTGAGAAATCTAATGTCTTGTCTCATTGAGTGAGAATCCTA
>WAKA01000138.1 GCA_015523565.1 Candidatus Heimdallarchaeota archaeon
GATTTAGAATATATGGAGGTTTAGGGCATATGGGCGAAGATTGGAAGATTAGAATATATGGAGGTTTAGGGCATATATGCGATGACGGAGAAGGTCCAGACATATGTACTCTATCAGATGGATGGGGGAAGGTGAAGAAAATGATGAGATATGTGAAAATTAAGATTTCAAGTAGTTGGATGATTAATGCAGTAATTCATTTGAATTTCCCATTTATTGTTTGAAATCCATAATTGTTATTTTACTATTCCAATACTGTAGACGTTCCCCATCTATTATTTGATACATGTGAATCTATCCCAAATCTAAGCGAAAATCAATGATTATTTATTTTAAGCCATTAAATTCTTGATTCTTATTTATATCAATTATCAAGCAAGTAGTTATCTGGTTTATACAAATTTTTGATTATAAGGCACTACAATGATGGTAGATATTCTAAATTTTCCTTCATGATTTGGGCAATATTTGCCATAAAGGTGTAAATGTTCCATATTTTAATTGTGTAAAAACCCTGATATAGGATTTGAATGGGATCAATTGACATTTTTCATCAGGAAATTCCTCAACAAGTTGTATTAGTTCTTTTTGGACATTCGTATCAGTTAAGACTATCTATGATAATAATTTATAAGAATTTATCATAATTTGTGAGAATTTATTGAATAATCAACATCTAGAATCAGAACTTCCCAAATGTGTTTTGAATAACGAGAGCGCATCCACATTGGACGGCATCCTCATTATGTGTATTTAGTTTCAAAAGCAGATTTTATATCTAGTGTAATTTCCATGATTGAACTTGAAGGTGGAATTTTGGATAAGAAATTCAGGAAGTAGAGAACAAATTAGAAATCTTTTGTATCGAAGTTCCTCCTTACTTTTCGCCATTATTTTATATTTTTCTTATGGATTTGGAGATTTGCTGATAACTCTGGAATTCCTATTGTTGGATTATCCAACCACCATATTCTTCTATGTTTCTCCTTTTTACTCATTTCTCCATATTGCATTCACAAAATCATCTGTTAACCAGGAACCGTTACCTTCCTCATTATTTGAAGAATTTTGAAATTTATGGTAGCAAAGATTTGAGGTGGAGAGCAAATTGCTTCAATTGTACTCTGTTGTTTAAATGTATCTACCTTTACTGAAGATGTCAGACCCGAAGAGGCATTTCTCTTAACTCAAGGTCACGTTCAGGAGAGAAGAGGAAATTCTTCATTTTCAGAAGGCTAAATATAGTGGGGATAGCCAAAAACCTGATGAATTATTTTTTGTTTTTTCTTAAGTGAGATCGATTTAGAGACATTTTTATTGATACTTTTCCTATAGGCAACATACAATTAGATATCCCAAGGTAGTTATCAGATTTTCTACAGCTAAAATCAAGTCTTTACGTTGGGATATGTAAAATCAAGTCTTTACGGAGGGACATGTAATTTTTTCAGCTAAAATCAAGTCTTTACGTTGGGATATGTAAAATCAAGTCTTTACGTTGGGATATGTAATTTCTCCAATCCAAATATGGATTTACTCAATGGGCGATAATCCGATGAATAATTTAGAAATGTTTTTAGGGCGATTCCGTACCATTTTTGATCGATCGCCAATTCCTCATCACAATATATGCTATATAAACTAAAAATTCAGTATTATTCTGTATTTGCACTCAAACTATAATCAAGCCATTGAAAGCCAGTTTGGTAATTAAATTGAATGGTTTGATTTGATGGTTTGATCTTTGGTGGAGTGCACAATTGAGTTACTTGTGGACTATTATCTAAACAATAGTACAAGCTCTGTGTATGTCTTTGTTTATTAATTTCCACCTTATAGGAAATATGGATGAACTGGTGGTAATTTCATCATTTACAAGTTCGAGATTAATTGTCAGGTGTTATGGCTAAAAAATCAAATTCGATAGAGGAAGCAGTCAGAACTATCAAAGGTCCAAGCAATTCAAGATATCACATGAGCAGGTCATACTTCTGGATATTAGGTCACTACGGGTCAATACATCGTGATATCATTTATGCGAGGGAATTGTATAACTTAGAAGAAAAGGAAATTGAATTCCTAAAGGGTCTGGATTTTCAACTTGGGGATTACCCATTCATGTTTTATGAGTTAGACACAGAGAGCATCTTCCATGTTGATGGGGAGAAAATGGAGGACATTGTCTTCGAGCAGACAGATTTAGATCCATCAGGTTTGCTTCTTGTTGTTAAAGGGGCATTGGGATCATTTGCTTGTGTATCCAAATACCATCCAAAAAATAGTTTACCGCTTATTCAAATCATTGAATATGGATTAGATCTTCTACTCAGCCTTCTTATAGATTTTAAATGGAGTTCTTGGGAGCAAAATTACCGTAGGGTAAGTCGAAAGTTAGCCTTAACTGGACATAAGACGTAGATTATTTCATACCATTCAAGAACATGAAAGTCAAGTGAAACACATATATCAGCCATCAACAAGCAGTAAAACAGAACCCTTTCTTTCAACACCAAAAGATGTCCTACTTGCATCAAGTTTGCAAAATGCGAAAGGAGATGAATATCACTGAAAGAAAAAAATGTGGTGATCAACAATCGATCTTCAAAATTGATTTCCATAATTTGGCGTTATTTGCAAGTTCCGCTTCAAAGGAGGGTTAAACAATTGAAAAATTTAATGAATTCAAGAAAAACCTAGTAGTGATACAAGAAGGCTTAGACATGTTGGGAGAGTTAATTGATAATCCAAGGTCAACTATACCAAAACATGTTTCAGATTATTTTAAACGCAACCTTCTCGATTCATATTTTGTTGGGAAGCATGGGTTGACATTTGAAGACAAAGATGTTTTCACCATGATTGTGGTACTAGAGGAAGTTTTCCATGGGATTGTTGAGTTTTCGATCAATTCATTGGTCTCTTCACAAGTATATTTTCAGATAGTAATTCAATGGCATTTTTTGAAGAAAAGAGAATGTGGACAAAGAGACAATGAGGATCAATAAATTATCAGGAAATCTCCTCAGTCCCAATCGTGACCATAATACAAGGCAATGGACAAATAACGTATTTGAATGCAACTCTCAAAATATCATTCTGTTTTTTTGGAGTTCCCTATAATATTGATTTGTTTTGTGGATAACAGATGGTTTTGAATAGATGCAAAATTTAGATAGATGGTATTTTTCCCATGCATAGACATGTATTGGGTGATGTTTGAGAAGGTTTATTGGATCCTGTCCATTCAAAAGTGAAATTTTCTGAGCAATCATCGTAATGCTGTTCTGGGCATTTTCGGGGGTTTGACAATGCACAGATGCTTATTCGTTGGGAGATGACAAGAGAGTAGTTGACGGGTTCATTCCCATAAATTGAGTGAAAATAAGGTAAGTGGAGAATCACTTCTCCAATGTGCTCATTATCGTGAGATGATATTTTAGAATGGAGATCAGTTTCTGCGCAAGGTTGACGAGCACAATCCCATAGGAATATGTAATCCAGTTGTTGTATTTCAAAGGTCATTCTTTGGCTTTTTGGTCAAACCCTTCTGAGCAATTGTGAAAAAAGGGCATTTCCGAGGACGACTATGTCGACATATTTTATGATACGGTTCATATTCAGTCACGCATGATTTTTAACTTTTTTTTGATTTTTTAGACCAGGCCGATTGATTTTGGTAAGGGGTTGGAACAGCGGGGAACCCGGAATGGTTACATAACCATCTCTTTTATACTGATTGATATTGGATAAAGATTTTTTTTTCATGTAACTTAAATTTCCAGATGGGGTCGGGGGAAGATGGAAAAAAAGGGGTTCGGTCTTTGCAGATGTGTCGGGGATTTTCGTATGGAGAAGAGGAGCGGATTGTCTTTTGATTCCACAGGTTTGGTTTAGAATGGAGTGGGTTGTTGTACAACTTATTTTTTGAGGGTCTCCCAGTTTTTTCAATTGTGCTGTTTTGTCTTCACGATCTGTGATATTTCCAACATTTTCTTTTTCTGGATGTCCTGTCCAAGTTATGGCTGTCCAAAATCCCCTTGGGCAGGTCCCATCTATCTTTTTCCTTAGTCCTTTTGATTTCCAGGAACTTTGAGGCTGATGAGACCTGTCTCATTCAGATATCTTTCAACCTTTTTCTGCTGTCAGTTGTTTTTCATCCCTGTCAGTCAACCCACATTTGAACGAGAAAGTCCCTAAGGGACAGTATCCCTTACCCTTATTGTTTCGATACAGTAGTGAACCAATTGTTTTGCACCCAACTATGGTTTCGAACCGCTTTTTTCACACATCTACATACTATCCAAGCTTTTTAGAAAGCAGAGCGATCAGTTTTTCCAACTGGTCTTGCGTTTTGGTTATCTTTGTGTCCAATTGTTTGATTGCCTTTCCTTGGTTTTCAACCATCCTTTTTTGCACATCCGTTTTCTTTGAAATTTCATTTACCGCCTGCTCAAGTCCCTCTACTTTTTGCTCAAGTTTTTGCTCAAGTCCCTCTACTTTTTGCTCAAGTTTTTGCTCAAGTCCCTCTGTCTTTTGCCTAAGTTCTTCTGTTTCGGATTTCAGGCTGTTCAGGATTTCCTTTGTCTGCTCTTCAGCCTTTATCCTCTCCTCCTCCATTTTCAGGTTCTCCAGGAACTCTGCCTTGCTGATGCTGATCAGTTCGACTTTATTGTTCAGGTATTTTCCAACCTCTTCCGCCACCTCAATAGCCAGTTGATCCTCATCCGTTTTTATCAATTCGCTTTTGGACACGAAAATCCCTAAGAGACAATATCCTTTGACCTTAATAAAGTGTTTGTCATCTGTCTCCTTCTCCCTCAGGAGGGTCAAGAACAGCAGGTGGGTCAGTTGTTTTGCATCCAGCCTCTGTATGGTCTCCCTGATCGCTCTTTTCACCCTGCCTTTCGCCTCGTTGATCATTGAGATCAGTTTAAGTTCGATGCGGGATTTGCCCCTGTCAGGGGAGATGGCTTCAACATCCACCCGTTTTTTAACCTCAAAACGTATGTGGGAGAACCCAATTTCCTTCAAAAATATCAGGC
>WAKA01000139.1 GCA_015523565.1 Candidatus Heimdallarchaeota archaeon
GGTGACATTTCCAAGTTTAAAATTGAAAATATTTTCAATGAATCATAAACTGCATGGATAATTTCTTGTAAATTGGCATCATTAGATGGAATTAGCATACAATCAGAAATTGGAAAAGAATAAATGAAATTTCCAAATTCAAAAACCATGTTGTTTTTTTCTTTATGTAGCATTTTATTTGAAGGTAAAATAATTTTGTGATCAAACTTTTTCAAAGAGGTCTTAATTTTTTCAAATGTCAAGTGTAAAGGGCATTCTTCATCATTCCTTTTGAGAGTAACATTAATCCTAAAATTATGTCCATGGAGTTTCCAAATTCCATTGATTTGTGTTACATGCGCTGCTGAAAATCCCAGTCTTTCATCAGAAAAACGTATTGCATTCATTAATGTTTTTTTTTTCTAAATGTTAAGAACTGTTTTGTATCTTCTCTAATATTTATATGAAATAACCGAACAAAAAAGAAACAATTTAAAGAGTGATTTCCAAGAGGATTCATGGTCAAAGTTAAATGGATTTTTCCCGGTCTAAGGCAACCAAGCTTTTACCTCCCTAAAATTGAGCCGACAATCCCCACAACCGTTTCTCCTAAAGTGATTTATACTTTAGTATATGTCAGTGTATTCTACATTTTCATTGGTGGTGTCTATGATCTAATTCAATCCCCTATTGCAATTGGTGCTGATAGGTCAGGTAATCCTGTTTTGGTATATACAGGTGCACTTGAAAGACAATTCTTGATTGAAGGCATTGTTGCAGGTATTCTCATGTTTGTTGGTGCTTTGGGACTTTATTTACTGAAAGAGGCTCCTTCAAATCCTCATGACACTGACAGGGCTAACATGTATTTTGCTCTTGGTTTTGCTAGTATAATCATTGCTTGGCTTGCTTTAGAAAATTTAATTGGACAGAAAATATGACTTGTAATGAAAAATTCTAAATATATTAATATCTATAAAAGATATGTGGCAGATCGTTTCAATGGACTTATGATAAACAGGCTTGTAGTATTACTTCAGGTTATCTTCACTCCCATATATTTCATATATTATACCATTTTCTGGAATAAAACATTGACTGAAAACTTTAATTACTTAATAGAAAATACGATTTTTCCTATTAATAAACAAGCAGTTCCATGGATTATTAATCTAGGAATACCAATTCTTTTTTCTCTTCCTTGGGTTATTTTCAGTATTGTAAGAGCAAATAGAATTGCAAATGCATATGAGCTTATGGGTCGTGCCATGGGTAAGGTAAGAATTGATCAAAAATTGTTTTATGGGGTTAATGCAATTTTTGTGTTGGTTTTTATTGTTATGCCTTATTTCAGTCCCATCATCACCATAATTGCTATTTTCATTGTAGTTCGAATTGCATTAAGAAAGGCCTACATTGGTCGGTTTCATTTTCTTATTTGGTTAATTCCTGCAATGCTTATTTCAATTATTCCTACTATGGTTGCTTTTGCCTTTTATCTTAAATACTATGAGCAATGGCAAATTGTTTACCAATTTTGGGTAGGGAACATTGATACGCTATTTGGTTTCGGTCTTAGTTTGGCAATTTCGATTGCAATAGGAAATTTCATTTTATTCCTTATGGAGGGTGCAAAACAATATGGTACCAGAGAGAGTGTAAATTATGGATTTATTCTGGTATTTAAATTTGCCTTGTTTCTTGTAATGTTTTTCGTGTATGTCACGGACTCAAATAGTATTTTCTTTAATATAATGAACACAATTGCATTTGTGCTTGGAATATTACAATTTGTTTTAGCTCGTATAAAAGACGTACAAATAGGAGAAAATGCAAATGTAGGATTGTTAATGATTCCTGTTTTTTCACTTGCACATTTTCTCAGCAAACATTTTCCTTCAAAGGCTATTGTTATAGTTCTTGCATCTCTCATATTTTTTGGATTGTTTGCATTTGCTTATCGGTATGCTGAAGATGAGGAATTATTTGGTTAAATAAATCAAATTTAAACAGAAAATACTTCTAATTATATTGAATACATTGATGTATGTCTTTCTCAATTTTGTTGGATACTTCTCCCTGCGCTATCATTTCGCATCCCCCTCTTGCTTGGATTGTTAAGGAAATAAATTCTCATTCTCCCTTTCCAACAGTTATCATTGATGCAACAAACAAAATTTCCATAAACGCGACTGTTATTCAACTTACAAATAAGGAAAGCCTAGCAAAATTTTCATTCGAATTAAATCAAATTCTTCCAAATCGTCCAAGAACCATAATTGCTTTTGGAATAAACTCACTTCTTTCTGATATTTCAGAAATAGAAGAAAATAAATTTTTAAACTTAAGAATTTTCTCATTCTTTTTAAAATCCCTTATTCAAACGTCAAAAAGGAGAAACAAAGTAATCTTGCTTCACCCTTCCTATGAAGATAGAATTGCTTACTTGCAACTGATTGATTACTATTTTCCAATCATATATACTTTACAAAACAATGAAATTGTACCATTTGAAAAATAATTTTTTCACAATGGCAAATAAGATGCCTTTCTATCTATTACTTAATCGTCAAAGTTATATCGCTTAACATCTTTTCCCACATGTTGAAAATATATCTTGGTATTCTTGCCGACCCCGCAAAAATTAATCTATACAGCAAAGAGTTTTATCAAATATTTGAACAAGAAGCGGACAACTTTGCTCTACTTGGAGCATCTGAACGTTTTGTTCCCAAACGAAAATACAAGAAAATGTACCAGAAAATCTTATCCCATCTTAAAAAACGATCTTATCCTCCATATATTCCTGGATTAACTCCTGAAAAATTTAAAGATTCATTTGAATCAGCCATAGGATTATTTCCAAGTAGCACATCACATTTAATTCGTGGTCCTAAATTTATTTTTGCACCCATTCCAATAAATTCAAAAAGCAGTTATCTTTTATTTAAAGCAAAATTTCTTACTAGAATTCTATCTCCCTTTTATAGGGCCGAAATTATCCCTTTGGCATATCACCCAATGGGTGGCAAGGCTGCAAAACGAACAAAGGCGGATACAACACTTGATGCCAAGCTAATCAAGAAACGATTCTTGAATGCTCGAAACGACCCATTTTTCAAATGGTTTTACCTTGAAGCAGGATCTGGCCAAAAAAGAATTGACGAAAACATAATACAAGAATTACTTAAAGCACAAGCTCCTTTTCATGATCAAAATCCAATAATTGTGCAAAACACAATTTATGGCGGGGGCATCAAATCTATTTCTGATATAAAAAGTATTCTTAGAAATAATTATCTTCCACAAGTAATTATTGTTGGAAATATTTCAGAGGAAGACCCTAGTATGACCTACAAAATATTGGAATATATACAATTGTTTAATGAAAATATTTCTTAATGCTCTTCTATTCTTACACCGTACCGTTTTGCAATTCGGAGTGCAGCTTCCTCATGAAGTGATCGTTTTGCAGTTTTCACTGAAGTTCGCGTTTCATTTACCAATTCAAAAATGCCTAAATGTCCAAACTCTTTGAACAGAAGATCAACAAGTTCCTCTTGATATTGTCCTCCTCCATCTCCAATTCGAAATATTAGTTCATTGTAACGCAACATGTTTAGTTGGGATTTTAACCAGACTACCATTTTATCCATTTCACGAAATACACGAGTCCATAAAACTGCCCCATCCATGATCATCCCCACACCAATATTTTTTCCAGGGTCAAATCCAATTAGGCAGAGACCATTGTTTTTGGTTGAAAACAACGAGTTGATTCCATTAAGCAATGTTGTCAAGGTTACTGACTTATGACTAGTGAACCGTAAAACTTTTTCAAACTTAAGATTAAGAAATTCCTTGTGTGTTGTAATCACGATATCTGTAGAAAGAACATCAGACGGATATATGGTATGAATTATCCTTGAGTATCTTCCTTTTAACAAGGACTGAATCTTGTAGGCTAATCGAAAATCTTGGGTAAGTATTACAATTCCTATATCCAACATCGTTATTTTCTATTTCATAATTAATCAATATTTCCAAATAAACTAAAATAGATTCTATAGCAGGGGTGGGATTCGAACCCACGAACCTCTAAAGGACAGGATGCCTCTTAACATGAAGGGTATTTAACCCTTTTTGCAACTTGAGTCCCGCGCCGTTGACCACTTGGCTACCCTGCTCTTAAATCCCTATGTCACTTCGACCTTAGTCGAAGATTAGCTAAATTATCTTGTTCACTTGTTAGTTAATAATTTTACTTTAGTTGACCTTTTCAATTATCGACAAATTACAACAGAATTTATGTGCCGATGCAATTGCTTATTTTTTCTTCTGCCCAACTCTCTACTAAATTATATTTTTATGTTCTTAAGATATTAAAACTTGCTTCTATAATATGGCTCAACCCTTTTCCAGACGAATAATCAAATAATGAGAGTTGGCTAATTCCTCTTGACAGCAAATCTTTAAATAATTCAATTGGTTTTTCTTGTCCTTTTTTTGAATTGTAAGCTAAAATGATATTGATTTTTTCAAGCCTTGAGGTTGGTATTTCCGTAAAAGCAGTATCATATTCATATGAGTTGACATCCAATACAATACTGCTCAAATTATTATCTTTGAATTCTTTCACTGCTTCTTCATATGGTACTTGAAGTAAAATTAAATTATTGTATTCAATTTCTACCTTATCTTTTGTAACTTTTGTGATTGTCTGTTTACCATTATCTAAATTGAGCATAAGAATAGAAAGAACAGACTTAAAAAATTCATGAAAAGCATATGCTCTTGATATAAACATAATTTTCTTTTGCTCTTTATGAAGCAATTTATCAGACTCAATTGTTTTTTCAACTGCTTGAGCAACAATATTCTCAATAACTGAAGAAATCAAATTAACAACGGTTTCTTTTCTAACCGATCCATTTCTGTCTATCTCAATCAAAAGTACATGATCACCATGCGATAACGATCTTTTGAGGACTCCTGAAGCCCCCTTTTCTCTTAAACCAGGCACTGGTGGCAAAAAAACTTTTTTTCCATCTCTTGAAAAATGGTTGTCCAATTCATTCTTATTTACTTCTATCCATGATGTTTTTTTGCATTGATTGCAGTAGGCTTGGATTTGAATAATATTGTTCAATTAATATCACCTCAATTGACCAATTTTTTCTATTAACCACTCCATTCCGTTGAAAATATTGTCTCCATATTTTGCAGAACCAGAAATTACAAAAAATTCTCTTTTTCTCAGCTCTTCCGATATTCCATATTGTTCTATTGCCTGTTCTACAGAATAAGGTTTCAATTCTTTTAAATCCTGTTTATTAATTAAAACTAGAACTGGTTTATTGTTATTCAATAGATTTAACATATACTCAAAACTTAGTTTTGATTTTTGGAAATCCAATTTATTATTTTCTTCTTTAATGGTTCCATCAATTACATAGATGATTCCATCTGCTTGCGTGACTGCAAGTCCCCAAAGTGCATTTTTGTAAAGATCTTGACCACCAACATCAATCGTTGACAAATTCCATGTACCGATTTTAGTTCCTTTGTTTCTTATGTCAATTCCAAGAGTCATGTCGACATCTTCCACTGGTTTTCCAGTTTCCAAAAATCGGATAAGTGTTGTTTTCCCTGCTCCTGATGTTCCAAGGGTTACAATTTTTGCGTTTCGCTGCTTTTTTCTTTTGAATAATAATGACAATAGACTCATCTAAATCAATTAGTTATTTCAATTTCCAAATAAAAACTCAGACTCAACTACATTTAATTAGCTCCCCCTAATACTCTTTAAAATTGAAGGATAAATATAATTAATGGTTCTCAAAAATTATTACGGTGAAAAAATTCAAGCAATAGATGTAGACAGTACAATTAAGTCTATTGTTTCCAATCCAATTGGATACATCTTGCATGACGATGAATATATCAAATATCGGAATATTTCCAATATTGTTTTATGCGGTTCACTGACAAACTCTGTAATCGGAATTGCTATTCAAAAAAAAGCAAATCTTATCATAACCTTTGAATCAAACATTGCTAATAAAAATTCATTGAAATTATATTCAAGAGGATTAGAGCAATGTTACAAAAAAGACATTATGATTTATGAAATAGGTTGTCCTTGGAAACTTGAGGATGAGTTTCTACATAAGGTTATTTCCAAAATGGTTAGTATAAAAGAGAACATTTCTTTTTTTCGATTTCATGATGTCTTTATTCCGCATATGATTGTTTCTCTTCCACAAACACTGCCGTTGAAGTCTTCTTTTTTTCGAATTTTACGAAACTCAATATATTTTACACATAAGGATTGGACTGAGATGGATGCAAAAAACGTAGTTATTACCACGGATCCACATTGGATTTTGGATATTCAAACAATAACCTTTGATGCAATATTTTCTTTTACTTTTTCCCCTAAAATAATTGAATATGCTAAAATTAAAAAAATAC
>WAKA01000140.1 GCA_015523565.1 Candidatus Heimdallarchaeota archaeon
AATTATACCTTCACCTTTCTCCAATACAGCTCAATTGCTTTTCATCTTGTCAAGAATTCGACTGGTGTGTTCACCTTTTCAGACCCCCTTCCGGAAATATGGGGTGAACCTGTTTCTTTGGGTTATAGTGTTTCTCTAGGTATTCTTCCAATTTCTTCTATTTTTATTCTGTATGGGATTCCTGTTATAATGGTTGTTTCATTTCCTATAATATTTAAACATTATCGAGGTCGAAAGAAAGAACAATAAACATAACCCTCTCAATACATGACAACTAATCCTTTTGAATTACTGCTTGATAGATCATGTCCTTCAAATTCCAATTGATTGATTGTATGCTCCATCCGGATCCAAGCATTTCTATTGTGGGTTTTCGATCGAAATCTACCCCGAAAAGCTTCTTGGTTAGGGGATTGATTGCTTTCTCAACCTTGAAAAGGAATGGTCTGTTAGATCTGCCAAATTCAAATATTATCAATTTCCCTCCTGATTTAAGGTGTAACCCAATTTCTTCCAATACTGGCAGGGGATTTTGCATGGTGCAGAGGACAAAAGTTGCAACTGCAACCGTGAAATCTTGGGGCAATGACCAAGGAAGATCTGCTTGGTAAGAAAGCTTAATGTTGCTTGCCCTTAGCTTCTTCAACCTTTTTGCCGCTATTGCAAGCATCCCCCTACTTCTATCGATAGCCGTCACTTTATTGCTCGGATGGTAATATCCCAGATTTTTTCCCGTCCCCACCCCAATCTCCAACACCTTTTGCTTTCGTAGGCTTCCAATCCATCTTTTTCGCATATTTCGATAATAGAGCCATTCGAACGGAAGATCAATTAAGTCATAGATGGGCGCAATTCGATCATATGATCCATCCATAATGTAGTTTGGATAAGTACTACTAAATCTCTCGTCTTGTCAAACTAATTTTTTCTATCTTACAAATTTATTTATTTCATTTCATTGACGGTGAAATTTCTGATTTTGCTTCAATCACCCTCTCACTATCCTACAACTATGACCATTTCTTAAAATTCCACTGTAGATCTATTTCCATGCTTATCAATGGTGATTTGTTCCAATTGAATGTTTAATGAATAAATCGGTTTTTACCTTTGATTTTCTTTTTGGTTTTTACTTTAATTGTGGAAAATTTGATTCAATGCAAAGTGATCAATGAAAATGTAATTTATGACATTATATTTCCTCAACAAAAATTCAGAATCCTGTATGTACATTATTTATTATATAATTTGAGAAATCAAAGCAGATGATTAAATTTCACGGCTATAAGGGGGAATATGGCTTTCTCAGCAATTTCTATTTGTGCCCAATCCAACTCTTCAACTTGGTATTCAGAAGCTCTGAACATGTTTATCAAGCTTTCAAAGCTCCGAATGAGAAATGGTTCGTAAAAATAGGCACAAATTACAGTCCATTTGTTGCAAAGAAAAAAGCAAACAAGGTCATGACAAGGAATGATTGGAAAGAAGTTCGTTTTAAGGTTATGCTGTTTACCTTGCAACAGAAATTCGGTCAACACGAGGATCTGCGAAAAAGGCTTTTGGAAACTGGAGACGAGGTATTAATTGAAGATTCCCCAACTGATAAATTCTGGGGAGGGAGGGACAGTGGACTGAACTGCTTAGGAAAGGCATTGATGGAGATACGAAATGAGTTTATAACAGGAAAATTTTCAAAAATTGACCCTTGTTTGTTATTGGCTTTTAAGCCTAGTTTCGATTGCCATTCATTATGATTTCTTGGTTTGAAGTTCCAATTTCATTGAATGGCTTTTATGTAGTTGAAATCAATGATACATTTTTTTTATATTTGATAACATCAAAGTTTTCTTGCTCTTTGGTTCTCTTTTTGTCTAATATATTACTGAACTGTTTTCTTCTCCTAATAATCCATTGGTTTGCACCTTGCAATGTGAATTTTTCAAGCGGTTGTTATTTCAACAATCAG
This sequence comes from Candidatus Heimdallarchaeota archaeon, assembly GCA_015523565.1. GTDB lineage: Archaea > Asgardarchaeota > Heimdallarchaeia > Heimdallarchaeales > Kariarchaeaceae > WAKA01. The sequence continues at coordinate 1,967 of WAKA01000140.1, forward strand.
TAGAAAGAAATTTCCTAATATTGGTCTTCAGGAATAACACTCAAAATTTCTTCAATGGTTGGTGAATGTTGAACAAGCACAGATGCACTGGTTGTGAATGATTCAATGTTTCTTGCCCCTGCCACCAGGATAAACCTACCAAGATTTCTTAGAATCAGGAATCCGCTCTTGCACCTGACCATTATGTCAGTAGTGTCTCCAAATCCGACCCTATTGACGGCAAGGTTTGCAGAGTTTTGCAGTGATGCACTGATGGCTGAAAATTCTGAAGGATCTGCTGTGGATTTGGTGAAGAATGCAACTCTTGCACCTGTTGTAGTGATAATCGCAAGAGTGTCAACTTTTGCCTCTTGTGTGATGGCTCTCAATTCTTTTGCAAGTTTAGCCGCTGTATTCTTGTCTACTCGAACAGACATTTTGAATTCCTCACCCATATTATGATAGGTACTATATTAATATGATAGAATCTATCTCAGACTAATGACTTATGAAAAGAGTTGAGTTTTTGGGTTATTGCTGTCAATTGGTCATTGCCATAGGCAAAAATCTTGTTAATGTATAAAATAAAACAGGAATGACAGGCACGAACGAGGCACTCAAATGGCTGAAAGCAGAGTAATGAAAAAAAAGTCCCGCCAAATCCCAGAAATCCAGGTCATTAGTGACCCTGAAGTTATCAAGGTTCTTCTTAACCCGACAAGGAGGGAGATCCTTCAAGTCATGAGAAAAGGGCACTATCGAGACGGTTCTTCTAAAATATCCTATGACATGAGTGTTGGTGAGATTGCAGAAATTCTGGACACAACTCCACAACGGCTCTATCACCACATAGACAAGCTCATTGAGGCAGGTCTGGTGGAGAAATCCCGTGAGGAAAAGAAAGTGCGATCTGTGGTCACCTACTATCAAAGAACCGCCAGAAATTTCATCATTGCATATGAGGCTGATTCCACTGGGCAGATGTATGAGGAACAGGGAAAGAACATGACTAAGACGCTCATGGAAGCATTCAATTTGGAATTGGACAAGGATGAGATTGACCTGCTTGCGGACACCATCTCAAAATTGTCCAAGAATTCTTCCTTTTATTTTTCACAGCTTGCTGAACAGCTTTCACCAGATTATCAAGGCAAGGACATTCATTGGGCGCTAGATTTGGTTCGACGTGCATTTCAAATGGATGACCAAGAATATCTGGAATCCATGAAGCAATTAAAGAAAATATTGGAAGACAAAATTCACGTACGGAAAAAATAGTGGGTCATGATTTTGCCACCTAGTGCACTCTCCAAGGGGTTTGGAATGATTATTGAAAAGGACAAATGAGGAAGTGCTTTTATGGGATTAATTCCTATAAGTGATTGTAGGAAGTAAGTCACAACCCTTCTGCAATTTTAGGTGATTTAATGGAAGATTATGACGAGTCAGACATTCAAGTGTTGGAAGGCACTGAAGGTGTTAGACACAGGCCCTCTATGTATATTGGTGATGTAGGCTCTAGAGGTCTTCACCATCTTGTCTATGAGGTAATAGACAACAGTGTTGACGAGGCTATGGCGGGAAGGTGCTCAAAAGCAATTGTTACCATTCACAAGGATGGTTCTGTTTCAATTAGGGATGATGGTGCAGGGATTCCGTCGGATATTCATCCACAGTATGGCGTATCAACCTTGGAGGTTATCTTGACAAAATTGCATTCTGGCGGAAAATTTGGGAAGAAAGCATATTCCGTTTCTGGTGGTCTCCATGGGGTTGGGCTGTCTGTAGTATGTGCCTTAAGCATTGAATTCTATGTTGAGGTTGTTCGTGAAAAGAAAGTTTTTTGGCAGGAATACTCAAGAGGTAAAAAAAAGTATGATGTTAAATCCAGACCGAGGGGTCCAGAAGATCAGCGTGGTACTTTAATCAAATTCAAGCCTGATCCAGAAATCTTTAACACCACCGAGTTCAATTTTGACATTTTGGCAGGTCGGTTTAAGGAACTTGCATATCTGACAGAGGGATTCACGATTGAATTCACTGACGAAAGACAAATCGAAACAGATGAGGATGGAAATGAAAAACCATTAACGGTTGTATTTCATTATGAAGGAGGAATTGTCCAGTTTGTGGAAGATACGATCAAGAACAGAAGAATGCTTGATGATGAAGCGCCAATCTTCCGAGCAACTGGTGAAAGCAATGGTGTCAAAGTTGATATTGCCTTGGCCTATACGGATTCCTTCCAAGAATTGATTAAGGGATTTGTGAACAATATTGATACTCGTGAGGGAGGAACTCATGTTTCAGGTTTCAAAACTGCATTGACTAGAACACTCAATGACTTTGCAAGAACAAATAAGATTTTGAGAGACAAGGATGAGAATTTAAGGGGAGACGATACAAGGGAGGGGCTTGTTGCAATAATTTCTGTCAAGGTTCCTGAACCACAATTTGAAGGTCAAACCAAGACAAAGCTGGGCAACAGTGAAGTGGACGGAATTGTTCAAGGGATATTCGGCAAGAGATTCAAGGAATTTCTCCAAACCCATCAAACTTATGGACGCGCAATTGTCCAAAAAGCAATCCAGTCCAGAAGGGCAAGGCTTGCTGCACAAAAAGCAAGGGAATTGATTCGAAAAACCAGCTCAAGTAAGGTTTCCCTTCCTGGAAAACTATATGCTTCCAGAGAAAAAGACCCGATGAAACGTGAATTGTTCCTCGTTGAAGGACAATCTGCCGGTGGTACTGCCGTCAAGGCAAGAGATGCCCAGAACCAGGAAATTCTGTTCTTGCGGGGGAAAGTCCTGAATGTTGAGAAGGCACGTCTAAGTCGTATCTTGGATAATGCAGAAATTAGAAACATCATAACTGCTGTTGGAACTGGAATTGATGACGACTTTGACATTTCAAAGCTCAGATACGGAAAAATAGTTATTCTTACTGACGCAGATGTTGACGGGCTCCATATAGCCACTCTGCTTCTGACGCTTTTCTACAGGCATATGCGACCACTGCTTGAAGAAGGACATATTTATATGGCAAGACCCCCGCTTTTCAAGGTCTCGTTCAATACAAAATCAATAAAGTTGACTGGAAAGCCTTATGTTTATTTGACATCTGACAGGGATCTTGAGGCCTTGAAAATTGCCCTTGAAGACATGGGACTTTCTACCAACGACATTGTTGTCAACAGGTTCAAGGGTCTTGGTGAAATGAATGCAGACCAGCTTGAAGAAACAGTCATGAATCCATTGACCCGGCGCATCGAAAGAATTATAATTGCAGACAGCGCAGAAACGGAAACATGGATTACAAAACTCATGGGTGACGATATCCAAGGAAGAAAGAAGTTCATCAATGAAGAGGTCTTTTCAGAGGAAAGCCATCATCATTTTGGTGAATTCTATTCTTTGGCTTTTGATGAGGAAAATGAAGAAGATGAGGAAATCGAAATTTACGAAGGTGACTTTGAAAATGAGATGCAGGATGAAAGCATCTTAGCCGCCGATCTCTTGTCACAACTAGAGGACTGGACCCATGAACCACAATTTTAGGTGAAACGTTATGTCAACAACTGAAGATTTTATCAGAGAAAGCACACTTACAACAGAACTGAAATATGGTTTTGGAGAGTATTCCCGCTATGTCATTTCAGATCGAGCCCTCCCTGATGCCAGAGACGGACTTAAACCTGTCCACCGAAGAATAATATATGCAATGCATGGTCTTGGTCTTACACATAGGTCCAACTTCAAGAAATGTGCAAGAATTGTTGGTGAAGTCACTGGAAAGTACCATCCACATGCAGGAGGGACATATGAAAGCCTTGTCCGATTGGCACAGGACTGGTCACTTCGATATCCACTTGTTGAAGGACAGGGAAACTTTGGAAGCATTGATGGTTTTCCCCCTGCAGCCATGCGTTATACTGAGGCAAGGCTTGCCAAGATCTCCCAGGAATTGTTGGCTGACCTTTCCCCAAAGGTGGTTCAATTTGTCGAAAACTTTGATGGAGAGGAAATGGAACCAACAGTCTTACCTGTCCGAGTCCCCCATCTGTTGTTGAACGGTGCCAAGGGAATCGCTGTGGGAATGTCCTCCAATATTCCTCCCCATCAACTGGGTGAACTTATAGATGGTGCCATTGCAATAATTGACAATCCAAGAATCACAATAGAAGAACTGATGGAGCATGTAAAAGGTCCTGATTTTCCAACAGGTGGATTGATTGTTGGTACTAAAGGAATAGAGGCACTTTACCGAACTGGAAAGGGAAGCCTAAGAGTAAGATCACGCATTCATGTTGAACGCCCTGATACCCATAAGGTAAAGGAGCCCATGCTTGTTGTTGATGAAATCCCCTATTTCGTGAATAAAACCTCCCTGATTGAAGAAATTGCTGAATTGATCAATGAAAACAAGATAAGGGGCGTAACTAATATCCGTGACCTTTCAAAAGACAAGATAAGAATTGAAATTGTTGTTGAAGAAGGATATTCAGACGATGAATCACTGAGAACTGTCCAAGCCCAGCTTTTCAACAGGACATCACTTGAAAATTATTTCCATGCCCGTATCTTGGCTTTTGTCTATGGAAAACCAAGAACCCTCAACCTAAAACAGGCTCTCTCAATTTTCCTCGACTTCAGAGAGGATGTCATCCTGAAACGCTCTGAGGAAGAACTTGAAAAAGTCATGGCACGTTTGCATATCCTTGAAGGATTAATCAAGGCATCACAACATATTGATGCAATCATTGCATTGATTCGCGCGTCGGAAACAAGAGCCGAAGCCCAAAAGAACTTGATGGAAACATATCAACTCTCCGATAAGCAAGCCAAAGCTGTTCTTGACATGACTCTGGCAAGATTGGCAAGAGTTGAACAGAATGATCTTGTACAAGAAGCAGAAAAAAGAAGAGAAAGGGCTTCTTTCTTGCTGGAAATCATCAACAACAGGTCAAGAAGATTGGAAGTCATTAAAGAGGAACTCTTGGACATCAAAAACAAGTACAATGACAAAAGAAGAACGACAATCCTTGAATATGATGAAATTGGCATGAAAGGGGATCGCGCACTCCTGCATGAAAGAAAACTTCTCATTACCTCGACAAGCGAAGGATATGTCAGGTCAATTGATTTTGAAAAATTCAAGATTCAAGGAAGGGCAGGAGTTGGTGTGATTGGTCTTCCCCTGAACCCTGATGAAAGATTGCTTGACTTTACCATTGCAAGCAACAAGGATGACCTCCTTCTAATCACTGAGGAAGGGATCATCCATAAGATCCCCGCATTTGAAGTCATAGAGGTAAATAAAAGAACCCACAAGGGAAGAAAATTGAACACATACCTCCCTGTCAACTCACTCGTCAAAAAAATCGTTCCAGTCCCTGAAAATGAATTTACCAAAGATAAAATCCTTGTGACAGTGACCAAAAATGGCATAGTCAAAAGAACTACCCTTGACAAATTCAAAAATATCAGAAAAACAGGAATCAAATGCCTCTTGTTTAAGGATGAAAATGATGCTGTTGTTGATGCATTCATTACAGATGGTGATTCCTTAATTTTCATGGCTTCAAAGTTTGGAAGTGCATCCATCTTCGAAGAAAAGAAAGCAAGGTTGACTGGTCGGGTGGCACAAGGTGTTATCGGTATGAAATTCAGGTCCCCTGACGATGAAATAATATCATCATTTGCGGTGCCAAAAGAAAAGTATGAGACAGATGCTGTACTAACATTGACTGAAAAGGGATATGGAAAACGGACATTGCTGTCGAAATATAGAATAACAAACAGGGCCGCTAAAGGTGTGAAGAATATCAAAATAACAGACAAAAACGGGTATGTAACCAGTTCCATTTTCGTTCCTGCTGATGATCGGCAAATCCCACTATCCTTGATCAGTAATTCTGGAAAAATAATCAAGGTTCTATTGAACACAATCCGACTGATGGGAAGAAGTACACAAGGCGTAAGGGTCATGAGACTTTCTAAAAATGAAAAATTGGTCTTTGCATCCCTCATTGTTGACGATTCCCAAATTGAGGAAATTGAAATTCCCCAAGAAAATGAGGATTATGATGATCTTGATGAAATGGAAGATAATGATGAAATCACCACTGAAATAATCCCTGACGAAAACAATGGAAATGAAACTTATGAAGACGAAAACAGTGAAGACGCTACAGCAGACGCCCTAAGTGAATTGGATCAATTGGATTTTGATACATGAACTGTTTGTTTATGCTTCTTATGTATTTCTTAAACAAAAGCCATTTATTAACAAGATAAAGAAGAGGTCAGAAATGATTAATGTAGACAATTGGCATACTCCTAAAAAGATATATGATGCACATCTTCATGTCTTCAATTATAAGGGCATGGTAACCCGTGCCAAAAGATTGGGCTTTGAAACCCCAGAAGAGATTGTTTCTTATATGGGTGATCGAGTGGGATCCAATTTTGTTATTCCACCAAAAGATGACAATGCCTTACTCTTGTTGTGGATTGATGAACTCCAAAAAAACAATGTTGACAAGGCAATAATTCTTCCAGATTGGAATTCTACTGACATAATTGAAATAGCATCAAAAGAATATCCTGATTTATTCTTTCGATACATGATGATTAATCCTCATGAAGAGAAAGCGTTGGATACATTGAGGACTGCATATTCCAAATTTGGGGTTCATGGAATCAAACTTTACCCACCTCTTCATTACTACCACGCGTATGATGAAATTGTCATGCCCTTCTATGAATTTTGTGATGACCATAAGCTCCCCATCACCTTTCATATGGGTATATCCGTGGGAAACAAGGCTGATATGAGGTATATGAACCCAAGTGACGTATCTCCGATTGCAAGGGATTTTCCCAAACTAAATTTCTTGTTTGCCCACTTCGCAACAGGTTATCTCAGGGAACTGCTTTTCCTAATGTACCATTGCAATAATGTATATGCAGAAAGTAGCAGTAGCAATAAATGGATTCATTACTTACCTGAAAGCTTGGAGCTTAAAGACGTCTTTGAGAAAATCATCAAGGTTAAAGGTACCGAGAAAATTGTTTTTGGCACTGATTCAACTTTGTTTCCTAGAGGATGGAGAAGAGGAATATATGAAAGACAATTGGCAGTTTGCAATGAACTTGGCTTGACTCAAGAGCAAATTGATGGAATTTTCTACAAGAATTTGGAAAAGCTGATGCCAAAAATTTAGTCAATGACTTTCTCTATGATTTCAAAAGCTTGGTCAATCTCCTGTTCTGTGACATTCAAGGCCGGTCTGAACCTGATTGATTTTCTTCCGGATTTCAGGATGAGCAATCTCTCTTTCAGCATATTCTTATGAATCTTATCCCTCTTCTCAGGTGACGGCAAATCAAAAGCGGCAAACAATCCTTTCGCCCTTACATTTGTTATGTTTTCATGTCTTTCACTAAGCTCTTTGAGACGCTTCATCAAATATTGTCCCATCTTGTTGACATTTGACAAGATATTCTCTTTCTGTATGACTCTTAGATAGTGTTTTGACCTGACCATATCAACCAAATTTCCACCCCATGTAGAATTGATACGGGATGATTCGTGGAATACATTATGTTCAACCTCATCGATCCTGTCTGTTGAATAAAATCCACAGACTTGGGTTTTCTTGCCAAATGCAACCATGTCTGGCTTGGCTTTCGGAATATATTGGTGATACCACATCTTCCCTGTCAATGCAATACCTGTCTGCACTTCATCAAAAATTAGCATGGCTTCCTTCTCATCCGCTATTTTCCTCAATGCCATGAAAAACTCATCCCTGAAATGATTGTCACCACCTTCTCCCTGAATGGGTTCTATTATGATTGCAGCAATATCATCGCCCCTTTCAGTAAATGCACGCTCAATTTGCAGGATTGCCTCTTCTTCTGCCTGCTTTACCTGATCTAAATGATCCTCCATTGGAAATGTTATTTTCGGATTGAGGATTCTTGGCCAATCAAATTTTGGAAAATACATGTATTTTCTTGGATCTGCCGTATTGGTGAGTGATAATGTGTATCCTGACCTTCCATGGAATGCCTCTTTGAAATGAATGACTTGTGTGCCCAATTCTCCTTTACCTGCCTCCAAGTTTTTCCTGACCTTCCAATCAAAAGATGCCTTTAATGCATTTTCTACAGCCAAAGCCCCTCCAGAAATGAAGAAAAAGTGTTTGAATTCTTTTGGTACTGCAATTTCTGCAAATGTTTCAACAAATTCAATGTAGCTTTCTGTATAAAAATCACTATTTGAAATCTTGTTTTTTGCGGCCTGCAAAAGTTCCTTTTCAACATCCTTCTCCTCAAAGACTGGATGGTTCAATCCCAAAGGCATTGATGCATAAAACGACATCATGTCAAGATATTCATTCCCTTCACGGTCAAAAATTTTTGATCCTTTACTTTTGTCCAAGTCTATGATGAATGGAAATCCATCTGCAAGGATATACTTTTTCAAGGCTTCCAGTCCCGGATTTTTGATTACCACTGCTTCCATGTTTATCTAGACTTTTTCCTCAAACTTAAATTTACGGTTCATATAGTTTTTTCTGCTTATCACGAACCCTTCTTTCCAGCAAATAACCAAATTTTGAATTTTTGCGTAAATATAGCGACTAATTTGTGGATTTTTTGTTGTTATTGTTACATTATTTCAATGCTTCTCTTGCAATGACAAGCCTCATTATTTCCGAAGTTCCTTCATAGATTTCGGTAATCCTTGCATCCCTGTAATATCTTTCCACTTCAAAATCCTTGAGGAAACCACCTCCACCATGGATTTGAATTGCACGATGCGTAACAAATGTTGCAGATTCAGATGCAAACAATTTTGCAATGGCCGCCTCTTTTACATATTTCTTGCCTTGATCCACGAGCATAGCCGCTTTTTGGTACAATCCCCTGCCTGCCTCTATTCGTGTTGCCATATCGGCAATCATGAATTGGATTGCCTGAAAATTTGCAATGGGTTGGTTGAATTGACTTCTCTCTTTTGCATATTTTATGGAATCTTCATATGCCGCCTGTGCGATGCCAACAGCTTGCGCCGCTACTGCAATTCGCCCTTTGTCCAAAATCGACAATGCCATCCGCAATCCCTTTCCTTCTTCTCCCAGCAAATTTTCCTTGGGAATCCTGACATCCTCGAACGTCATGGCACTAGTCACGCTTGCCTTAATTCCCAACTTTTTCTCAGGTGGCATGACAGTTATTCCTGGAGTGTCCGCAGGCACAATAAATGCTGAAATCCCTTTATGTCCTGGTTGATCATTTGATCTTGCAAAGACAATAAATACTGTGGCTTCCTTGGCATTTGTAATATAAAACTTTGACCCGTTTATAACCCATTCATCCCCCTCCAATTTTGCCCTTGTAGACAACGATGCGGGATCTGAACCTGCATGTGGCTCTGAAAGGCAAAATGCACCTAGCCCATCCTTTTCAGCAAACATTGGCAGAAACTTTTCCTTTTGTTCCTCGGTTCCAAACATCACGATTGGTGAAATTCCCAATGAATTGTTCCCTGCAAAGATTGTTGCTGTTGCTGCACAACCTCGCGCTATTTCTTCGCAAGTTGTTGCATAAGTTAGCATATCTGCACCTATGCCACCATACTCTTCAGGCAATGTCATGTAAAGAAAACCCGTCTCTCTCAAATCCTTGATGTTTTCTTCTGGAAAAACCTCTTTTTCATCATACATTTTTGCCCTTGGCTTGATCTTGTCTGTAACCAATTCCCTAATGGAATCCCGTATCATCTTTTGGTCTTCATTCAATATCATGACTCCAAATCAAACCAATTCAATAAAAAAGGTATAGTGGATCAATCGTTTTATTGGAATTATTTCATTAATATAAATAAAGTAATCAAGCCAATCCTGACTAAAAAACTTGAAATACTCCAGAATGATGATAGAAATAGAGGGTATAATCGTGAGCATTCCACTACCAAATGTTTCAAAAGATGACGAAAACAAGTTCAAATCAGAATGTGATCTGTATGACGGGAGCAAGGAAACAGCAGGTCTTTGCAATGGATGGGTTACAAAGACTGGTAAGTGCATGAGAAGAGATGATGATATAGCAAAAAGATGTGATGGCTTTGGAAACATCGCAAAAGACTAAATGTGGACAATTTCCCTTTCCTTCAACCCAGCAGACGCAGATGATAAATAGACTGCTAGGTCGGAAAGATTGCTCATCAATACAATGTTGATGTTTTCTGAAAATCGGGTCAAATTTTCTTTGGCTGTTTGGGAAATACTGTTGGTCACGATTATCAGGGTCTCTAATCCAATCCAATTGTAAACCCTTAATGCCTTGTGTATAATTGAAACAGTCAACGGTCGTTTCCATTTCACCACAATTATCCCCGTTTTTATCTGTGGAATAAAATAACTTAAACCAATCAATCCCTTGCCCACCTTATAATCTCGAATATACTCCAATGAATTGAACCTGACCCATTCCTCTATAAATCTTTCAGGAAATTCAATTTTTTCAAATACCATTGGCTTTCCTATATCATTGCTTTTTCATAAGATGAGGGAATTCCATAATAATATGTGGAGGTGTTATCTAAACCATTAAATTATCAAGTCATTCAAAAATATTAGAGGATGTACTACATCTACCATAAGATCATCAATAAGGACGAGAACCTTGAACAGTTGCGTGAGAACCTGATTAGGAATCCCGCAATTAAGGGATTTCTGGATACAAAATTCATTGTTTGCAAAGAACAATTGCTTCATGCAATCAATTTGACTGAAATCGCTTTTGAAACTGAAACAAACAAATCCACTAATTGGGGAATTGAACTGGACTTGACCTTGGCAGGAACAACTCAGATAGTTAAAGCCCTTGAATTATTTGACCTTAAGCCAAGCACGCAATCACTCATCCTTATAACAGAAAGCCCTCTGAACAAGAACAATTTCAAAAATATCCATGAAGGGTTCCCTGATCTTGCCCCTTCAATTGATGCCCTGAATTATTTCAACATTATTTCGGACTTTGACAATCCCTGCAAAAAGGCAATGTCCAAATCCATTTTAAAACAATTGAAATAGGTTGGGTCATAAAATAACAATGTTTATGTGTCCAAAAGTCATTTAATAGACAGTGACTTCCATATTCCAAGTTTTGAAAGACTATTCCCAATATTTTGAAACAGACTACATCCCAGATTATGACTTTCTTAAATTATCAAACACCCATAGAAAGTTTGATGCATTGATGCGGAGATTCTGGGATTCTTTCCATCCATTGACAAGGGACATTTTTCTCAGTTTCATCTACGAGGTATCCAGACTATTGAATACTGTTGAAGAACTGAATAAGGAAGTCTCAATCAAAGAAAGGGAAGTCCAGAAAATCAGTAAAGAACTAAACGAAAGAAGGGAATATATTGCCAGTTTGCTTGAAAAACTTGAACAAGAAGTTACAACCCAATTGTCATTGACGGAAGAAGAAATTAGAGCATTGGAAGAGGAATCAAAAGCAAAGTCCGAATTGGTTGAGAAGTTGCAACAGGAAATAATGACATTGAAAAGTGAACTTAATTCACAATCCACCCTTTCTTCAGATGCCGTAACTGAAGCTGTCCTGATGGATCAAAAAATCAACAAAATGGAAGCGGAAATAAAAGAACAACAGGAAGTAATTGAAAAACTGACTTTCGATAATCTTCAACTTATGGAACAAAACCTTTCGCTTCAAAAAGACAATGAAGCCTTGGTTAAACAAGTTAATGAACTTGAAAATAAACTTACCCAATTGACTACTGCAAATGAAATGCTGCAAAAAGAATTATCCCAGAAAGAACAGGCGATAAATTCCCTCAACAAGAAAGTCATCGAGATGAAAGCTGGTGAATTTTCTGGAACTTCTGAAGAAGAAACCTCTGACAGTTTTGATTCCTTTATTGGAAGCGATGTAAAGGAATTAAAGAAAGATATGATGGCATTGACAAAAATAATTTCTGAAGAATTCTCTCAACCCATGGAGCACCCTGTTGACGCATCTAAAATGGACGAACTCAGTAAAATCATGAACTTCAAATCTAAATTGATTGACTTTTATGAGAACATTAAATCAAAAGACCCTACCCTTGATTTATTCCTTTTGAATGAAGAAATTGAAGAAATGGCAAAAGAAGACCCTTATGGTGTCTTAAATGTAATCGAAAAAATCATTTCCGTATTCCTTACACTCATGATGGATACAAAATTGGAAGAGATCAAAAGAGAATTCCTGATTGAAAAAATACAACTGCAATCCGAAATTGTACAATTGAGAAATAAAATAATCGAATTGACCGATTCCTTGGAAGAACCTCTGAAAATAAAGAAAGAAGTAGATGAAATGTTTGAAACATCCCGTGGGTCTCTAAAGGAAAAAGAAATGGGAAAAGTACAGGTGGATGAGGAATCCAAAGATCATTTGGGCAATAAAATCCAAGAGGATGATAAAGACAAGTTGGACACCATAACAGATAAATTGGACGCCATAACACAAGATGATGAAATTATTGTTGCCAAAACTAATGAAAACGATTTCAGAAGACAACCCATGTCTCAACCCCTTGATGAAGAACAAAATGACTTCATGATACATCATGAATATGCTGAGAATAAAGAAGAGGTTGAAAATGATGGATTGCAACCAGAGGAACGTAAAACTGAAAATAAACAGCACTTCTCATCTAATTTTCTCTTATCGAAACTGAAAAAACATTTAGAGGAGGAAACTCATTCTACAATAGCTTCGTCAGAGCATGAAATAAATGATCTGGATTCAAAAACATTACCTCAAGAGCCAATTGACGAAATGCCGATCAATAATGATGCAAACTTTGATGCTGTTGCTATGGACAAAGAACTTGGGATGGACGACAATGAAATTGACGATATAACTTTTGATGGAATGCTTGTTGATGAAGAACCGATTGATGAACCAAATAATCTTAGTTCTCAAGTGAATATTGAAGAAAGTGAATCCAGTCAATTTGATACCAATGACCAAAAAGAGTTATCAATCAATGAAACAGTTGTGGCTGATGAAACAGGTTCCGAAAAAAAAGACCACCAAGACGCATTTTTACCAGTGCCACCTTTGAAGGACAGTCTTTTGGAATTTGTCTCAAAAGTAAAAACAGAAAAGACATCAAACAAACCAACACTGGATCACTCAGATCATGACTTGGAAACATCATTTCCAGAAAAAAAAGAAGAATTAAATACGGACTCTTTTCTCCAAAATGAAGAGACACAAAATGACAAGGTCAATTCATTGCTAAACAAATTCCAGAAAAAACTCACTTCTTCAAAGAAATCATGGCTTGATGATGATCAATAATTATAATTCCACGATCAATAGATATAGTTAAACCCTTTCCTGTTTTCCCACCAGAAACTTATCTTTGTAAAGAAGGATACATGTTTTCTTACAATAAATTCAATGTTTGGCTTATAGGTGAGCATATAATCCACCATTGCCAAGTCATGGACTTTTTCTCCGTTTTCCTCTAACATTGTCATGGTGTTCTCATCTCTGTTGACTGCTTTGATTATTCCAGGAATAAGAACATCATAATTTTCCTTTGAAAATATCCCTACTTTTTGGTCAAGTGAATGTTCCAAAACCTCAAAATCAATTTCAGTCTTCTCCTTTTTGAACTCGATCCCAATCGGTGAAAAACCTACAATGAGGTCAGAACCATTGAACTCCTCTCCATTCAATATAAGGGTAGTTTCTTTCCAATGGCTACCAATTTCAATGCTTTCCAAAGTTACCATTTGCGTCTTGCCATTTTTATAAATATACACTTTCTTCCCTTTGTATTCAAATATTACTGATTTAGGGATACCTAAATCTTTCATTTCAACAACATTTCCGCTTTCATCTTGGAAGACAATACCATTCTCATTCATTTCCCATTTTTCTGGCTTGAAAATGTCTCCTTTCTTCATCAAATACTCCTCCCCCTTGTTGTAAGCCTTAATTGCATAATCCGATGAATTGTATGATTTACCATTTATCACGAAAGCCACAGGACTGCTGACTTGGTTTGTCCTTTCCAATCTTTCAAGCTTGCCTTCTACGGCATCCTTTTCCAATGGATTAAAGATGACAACATTCCTCCCTACATAAAATTCATATTCTTCTTCCCAAGGAAGAAACTTGTAAATTCTGTCAAATGCCCCTGTTTCAAAGTCTTCCTTATATGTCTCATCAACTATTTCCCTTATGCCATCTTTGGCTGATTGCAGAACCTGTACAGCCTTCTTTCTTCCCAATCCCAACAGGCGATATGGTAAAAAGGCGGCTTTGGCTGGGGTGATTTTGTCAGTTACCAACGCTGCAATCCTGTAGCTTGTTCTGGGATGGGATACAAAAATGTTTGAAAATGCGGCAGATTTTGATGGGGATATTGCCTCTCTATAGATTCTTTTTCCAGCGATTGCTTCATATCTTTCCTTTTCCTCTTTGGTATATTTCTTGTCCGTCAGTAAGTTAACAGATATGCCAAAATCAGCGGCAACTCCCTGATAAAATCCTTCAAGCCTATACAATGCCTTACTAAGGTCTTTTCCATAGCCTGCATCCTTTGTTACTTTGTCCGCATGACCTTCTAAAGCTCGAACAAAGATATACAGGAATATGACAAGTCCATAACTGATGATGAGGTAGGTTACAAAAGATACGGTCAAGCCGTCCTTGAATACTGCATAGTCTATCTGTGTGGCAGGCAAAAGCAAGGCCTTCTTAAAGGCCAACTCCAAAACTGACAAAGCCAATAATATCAGGACATGATGCTTTGCGGTATGGGCCAATTCATGTCCGACAATGCCATTGATATCACTTTCATTGAAATCATTCAAATCAGAACTGATAAATGCAATTCTCTTGTCAAAAAAGGGACCATATGCAAAAGCATTAAGAATTGGTGCCTTGACAAATCCAACCTTGACTTTTCCTTTTATTTTCAACCTCGATGCAATTTCCTGAACTTTTGAAAGGATATATTCATCAGTAACCTCTTCAACTCCGAACAAGAATGAAAGCAGGGCTCCTGAAATAAAATACATGAAAATCATGACAATGACCAATATTTCATAAATTCCAAAGGAAAGGAATAATGTCCTTCTCGCAATCTCATAAGGGATATTCGCCAAATAGAAATATTCCCTCAGTTCTTTCAAACGGGTGGCAATGACCACATAAATTAACCCAAACAGGAATAGGTAAACCATTTGGGGGGAAGAAAGCCTGGAAACCAAGATGAATTTTTTCCCGAAAAATATGAAGGCAACCAATATGAAAACAAAGAACGCAATGCTGAATGAAAATGCAAAAATCCTTTCATCACTTTTTGGGGCTCCTGTTAATGTGTTGTAGACGATTTGTCCAACTTTGCCGAAAAGAATTGTGAGGTAAGACGCAGTTGTTGCTATCATGAGTTGCCCCCATACGGGAACATCACGCAGTGCATATGTTTGTTGTATCATTAAAACACTGATGCCAAGAAAGAAACCAAGCGCAATGTCGGATGAAAAATATGTTGTCACTCCTGTCAAAAAGGCAGAAAGCCAAAACCAAAGCATTTCTTCACTCGAATTGTGCTTGAAATACACTCGGATTTCTGAAATCAAAAAAATCAATGAGATCAAGGCAACAGCTATTCCAATAGCCTTGATGCCATTCAGGTTCACCCATTCAATCAGTTCTGAAATGATCACATGTCCCCCTGAAATTACCCATTTAATTTATAATCGGTCGTGTTAAAATAAATCATTAACTTTTTCCAATACAGGATTGCAATAAAGTTTTTATGTTTGAAAACTGCATAGAAGGAATAATCAATAAACCTAAAAATGACTTCATTGCAAGTCAATTGTAGTTCATCGGTAAGAGTGTGACAAAACATGGTGAAAATTGGGAAATATGAAGTAAACCTCGATTATTATTATTATGACAATTATGTTTGGGTTAATCGTGAAAGTGACAATGAAGTGGAAATTGGATTGACAGACTATGGACAACAAATGCTTAAGGATATCATAGATATTGAACCCCCACAAAAATCACAGCGCTTTGCAGAAGGAACCCCTTTCATACAAATTGAATCCATCTCCAAGGATTTTGTGCTTAAGTCCCCACTTTCCTGTGTAGTTTTGGAAGTTAACCATGCTGTGGTGGAAAACCCTGAACTCCTGAATGAAAAACCATTCCAGACTTGGATCGTTCGAGCTGAAGTCTTAGACCTTTCTGATTTTGACAAACTGATGGACGGGGACGATATGGCAGACATAATAGCTGACGAAATCGGGGACGAAATTGAAGAAATTGAATTTGACGAAGACGCTGAATTTGATTATGAAAATGAACTGAATTTTGATTCTGGGGATGACTATTACGGGGAATACAATGACGATGAATTTTATTTCTATGATGAAGACGAATATTGAACCTTATAATAATCCCTTCCTTGAAATCAATTATGAAGGCAATTTGTGAAACTGTGACAACAGTTGCATCATCACAAGATGCGGAAAAAATTATCGAGGAATTGACAAAACGAAAACTAGTTGCTTGCATCCAGCAAATTCCCATTACATCAACATATTATTGGGAAGGGAAATGGCAAGTTGATCCTGAGATTGAATTGAAGCTAAAACATTCCCTTAGATCAAAAGATGCGGTATTGGAACTATTGAAGGAAATACATCCATATGACACTCCTCAAATAATTACATGGACTGTGGATGCATCCGATGATTATGCAAAATGGGTAAATGAGACATGCGAATAAAAATTATGTAAATAGAAATTCTTCCCTAGAGTGGCGCTATCAATATTAATCTATGACTCAACATCTTGAGTGTACTTCTTGAAAAATTTTAATAACCTTGTTATTCATCATTAAATTGGAACAGGCATTCCCACAATGTAAATTTGACCCGATGGTGTAATGGTAACATTGGGGATTGTGGCAGTTCGCTGCAAATCTCCCTAGCTGTGGGTTCGATAATCACATAGTTGTGTGCTTGTGGTCGAAAGTCCCACTCGGGTCATTGCCTGTTCCTTTTTTTTCTCATTCATTTAGCCCCATTAGGCATTTTTAAGTGTGCATCAATCATGCTTTCTTGTGTTCAAACTCCATTTTGAATTTCTAAAAAGCAATCAACTCTTAGGGCTATCAACCTTTCAATTTTTGGCTTTTTTCAGACGTGCAATATTCTATACCTTTGTCATTGTATATTTGCGTGAAAATATGGGATTGACAACAACACAGGTCACGCTTTTGGGAACTATCGGAATGATTGCAAATACCTTGGCTCAAACACTTTTGTGGGGGAGAATACTTGATCGGGCTCATAGACCGACTCTATTTATCTCTGTAGGGGAAATGATTGCTGGAATTGGACATTTTTTTGTGTTTTTCTGGCATAAGTCACTTCTCAAAAGTGGTTCACTATTACAGGCAGGTTTCTCAATCATATTGGGATTGGCAACCATCGAAATCTTTTGGAGCATGTCCAATGTGGGATGGTCTGCCATAATTTCAGATCTTACACTGAAAACAGAAAGGTCCCAGCTAATGGCATTGCTCTCTTTCATTGGCGGCATTGGTGGATTATTCGGTGCCACTGTTGGTGGGTTTCTCTTCATGGATGGTCTTGGTTTCTCTGAGGGGACATTGTTCTACTTTCCTGCTGTGGTTATGATATTATCTGGTTTTATCGTTGTAATGACCATAAAGGAATCATCTGTTAAGGAAGTGATTGCCAAAGTCAATTCAAATGGAGATGAAAATGGGGAACAAACCCACAATGAATACCTTAAATTCAAGGAAATCCCCAATCACAATCTGATTTTGCTTTTTCTGGTAGTCCTTGTGCTTGTCAACTTTGGTAGGAACTCCGTGATTTTAATCACACAACTTTATCTTGCTTCCGATATTGGGTTTAATGTTGGCGGAAACGGGTTGGGTCTTTTCAGAAACATAAGTTCAATTGCTGTAATGTTTTGGAGCATTGTTCTCAATTCAAAACACCTCAAAGGAAAAGAAAAGGAAATGTTCATTTTTGGCATCCTATGTGTAATCATGGGTTACATTTGGCTTATCTTCTCTCCAAGCTTTGGGCTGTCTCTAATTAGCGCTTTCTTGATCGGAACTTCACAAATCGTGATTCAGGTGACAAGTTACACTCTTATTTCCACTTTAATTCCACCTTCTTGGAGAGGTAGAATTTTCTCTTGGTACAATGCAACATTCATGCTGTCCTTTGGAATTGCAGGTACCCTAATTACGGGTCCCATCAGCGATTATTTGATTTATGGTCGCGGATATTCAGATCTTTTTGCCTATCGCATTGCGTTTATTGCTGCAATCATAATTGTCACTTTTGGCTTAATCCTTTTCTTCCCTCTAAGAAAGGCATTCCAATTACAACTTGCCAATGACGACATGTCTAGGGAAATTTCATAAGCTTTCTCTCTGTTATTAAATTATGAGTTATATCCTCACTATTGATCAAGGAACCTCAAGTACACGTTCGCTTGTGATAAACGAGAAGGCTCAAATTGTCTCTTCCTCACAAATGGAACATAAACAATATTATCCTGCAGAGGCTTGGGTGGAGCATGACCCCTTGGAAATTAAGGAAAATGTCCTGAAAACAATGAAGGAAGCTGTAAACTCTGCAAAAATTGATTGGAACGAGATTAAGTCCATCGGGGTGACTAACCAACGGGAAACTGTTGTCGCTTGGAATAAATCTACGGGAATTCCATTGGCAAATGCAATTGTTTGGCAATGCCGAAGGACAGCCCCAATGATTCAACAGCTTATCAATGATGGCTATCGTGATGTATTTCATGAAAAGACAGGCTTAGTGCTGGACGCCTACTTTTCTGGTACAAAAATAAAATGGTTAACGGAAAACGTCCCAAAGGTTTCAGAATCCTTGAAAAACAGCGAACTTGCAGTTGGTACAATTGACTCATGGATTATCTACTTTTTGACAGGCAATCACAAAACAGATGCATCAAATGCAAGCAGAACCTTGCTGTATAATCTGAATAATATGGAATGGGATAATGAACTAGGTGAAATCTTGAAAATTCCTATTTCCATTCTTCCTGATGTAAATCCCAACAATGCAGAGCCATTTGGCTATTTCGAAATAGAGGGAAATCAAATCCCCATTCGAGGGGTTCTAGGCGACCAACAGGCGGCATTGTTTGGACATGGTGCATTCAATGAAGGAGATATGAAATCCACTTATGGAACTGGAAACTTTATCCTGATGAATACTGGATCTGAAAGGAAATTCTCGAAAAATGGATTGTTGACAACTGTTGGATGGCAAATCGGAAACCAAATGACATATGCCGTAGAAGGAAGCGTCTTTATTACTGGTGCCGCGTTACTTTGGTTGAGAGATGGACTGGGTTTAATAAATGACTATAGTGAAATAGACAGACTTGTTGATAATCATTCTCCCACTTCAGAGTTGTTCTTTGTTCCTGCCTTCGTGGGATTGGGTGCACCGCATTGGGATTCAAGTGCAAGGGGAATGATGATTGGCATTACCCGTGATACAAACAAAAAAGATATCGTATATGCAACACTGGAAAGCATTGCATACCAGACAGATGACCTGATTAACGTGATGAAATTGGACACTAACATGTCATTTGATAAACTCAGGGTTGATGGAGGCATTACACGTTCCAAAGCATTAATGCAAAGGCAAGCCGATATCTCCCGTGTTGAAATTATTGTTCCTGAAAACATAGAGACCACTGCATTGGGTGCAGGGTTGATGGCAGGGCTTGGATCCATTTGGGAAGACCTTGATACACTTAGGGAATTGAATCCCCCGAAAGAATCCTATACACCTTCCACAGATGAAGGTAAGGAGCTGAAACGAAAAGAAAAATGGAAAGAAGCTGTGAACCGCAGTAAATCATGGGCTTGAACAATAATTTTTCCCGAATTATTCTTAAATCCATTTTCGATGAATAATTATGAAATTTTCTGGATTCCTCAAGACTTTGGGAATATTCCTGTTAGGTCTAATCATTTTATTGTCATCCACTGTCTATCTAGTATACCACAACACAGGGGATTCTTTTTCAGAAGTTCAGTCATCATTTCTTTCAGCCCCTGTCAAGGTTTATAGGGATGCATTGGGTACTCCTACCATAATTGGGGAAAACCTAAAGGACGTGCTGTTTGCACAGGGATATGAGTTTGCCCGTGATCGACTGTGGCAACTTGAATTTTATCGATCTGTTGCAGCAGGAGAACTATCACGTCTATTCGGAAAAGACCTTGTCAATGCAGACAAGGCATTACGAAAAATGGGTATCTATAGAGCCGCTGAAGTGGCCGCTTCAAAACTCTCTCCACAATTTGTTGATTATCTTGAAGCATATGTCGCAGGTGTAAATGAATATATACAAACCCATCAAAATGCATTGCCACTTGAATTCCAGATATTAGGCGTCAAACCAAAACAACTGACAATAGTGAATGTCATTTCTATGCAAGGTGTCATGTCTTTTACCTTGGCATATGCTGGATTGTCTGCTGAGCTCCAAAGACTGCAATTGGTCAAAAAAGTCGGCGGTGAAAAATCTCTTGAAATCTTGCCAGTTGATTATAAACCTGCGGCAGATTATCTGAGAAATGTAACTGTAAATGACGTTGGTGCACTCGGAACTGATATGTCAAAAAACGCTCTTATCAAGGTTTTTGGAGATCTTCAAAAGCTTGCAATGGGTGTTGGCTCCAATAATTGGGTTGTCAGCGGCAAGCTTACCCAAAGTGGAAAACCCATTCTGGCAAATGACATGCATCTTGACCTTTCCGCACCTGGGATATGGTATCAGGTTCAACTAATTGCAAAAGACGGTTCATTGCATGTCCAAGGTTTTGCACTGCCAGGCATTCCATTCATTATTGCGGGTCACAATGAAAAAATCGCTTGGGGCTATACAAACACAAGGCTTGATGCCGTTGATCTGTTCTATCTGAAAAGAAATGAAACTCATTATCTAGTAAATGATACTGTCTGGGTGCCATTCGATAAAAAAGTTGAAACTATTGAAGTAAAGGGTTCTGATCCCGTTGAATTCTCTTATGAACTTTCCAAATTCGGTGTGATGGATACGATTGATGGAACCGAATACGCAATCCGATGGACTCTGACAGAGGGTTATGAAAGGGATCAAATAATTCGGGCAATTTTTGGATTGAATGTCGCTGAAAATGTCAATGACATTCATGAAGCTCTGAGATATTTTGCAGTGCCTGGTCAAAATGTAGTATTTGCAACAGTTGATGGTCAAATTGGTTACCAATTCGCTGGATTGATCCCCCTCCGAAAAAATGGATTTGGATTATTGCCTCAAAATGGAAGCAATGGAAATAACGACTGGATAGGGGAAGTTCCCTATGAAGACCAGCTATTTGTAGTTGATCCCCAAAAGGGTTATTTTGTAACTGCAAACCAAGATGTAGATACAAGACATCAATTCTACATCAGTGACATGTATGATGTTGCTTATCGGGCAAAACGTATCAGTCAAATACTTGAAAACCAAACCAACTTTGATCTGCCTAGTGGAAAATTTTCAGAACAGGACATCATCAGAATACAAGCTGACGTTTACACCCTTGCCGCAGAAGATATCTTGGATCCCGTAATTGGTTCATTGATGTCATATGACTTCTCTTCACTTACTGATGACACCAATATGGTTGCTGATGCCCTATCATTGCTGAAGAATTGGGACAAAAAAGTTATCGCGTCTTCCACCGCGGCTACAATTTTTGTAACATTCAGGATACATTATGTGCATCAGACATTTAGTGATGAATTGGGTTACAATCTCACAAATGACATTAATTATAGAAGTCATGGCGCATTGGTAAGATTCCTGAAAAATCCAGAGAATGTAACATGGTTTGACAATGTCAATACAACAACCAAAGAAAATTATGTTGACATTGCTGCCCAAGCATTAGTCAATGCAATTGCACAACTAAAGGAAAATTTGGGTGATGATATGTCGAAATGGACTTGGGGATCCTTGCATCAGGTGACCTTTGTTCATCCAATGGGCGCTGTTCTTTCATTTTTGAATGTTGGTTCTGCCCCATCAAATGGTTCAACCTTTACTGTAAATGCGGGTGGCGGATATGGTTGGGATGTAAGGAATCTTGACTATTCACAAGCATTTGGATCTTCAGAAAGAATTGTGGCAAGAGTTGAATCAAGCTGGTCTAATGTTTATGGTATCACACCCCCTGGAATTAGTGGAAACAGGTTTTCTAAGCACTATGGCGATCGATTTGATGATTGGCGATATGTCCGCCTCACAAAATGGACATTTGGTGAAAAAAACGTCATAGAAACTCAGCAATTGGCTGTGGAATACAAAAAGGAGGAATTATGATGGAAGGAAAAATCATTCTTCAATTTGCATTTGCAATGCTCGGATTATTCACCTCTTTAATGGCCACTCGCTTGGATATCTTAGCTAGTATCCTAGTGTTAGGCGGCTTTGCCCTAATTGCAATAGACCGTCTTGTC
Organism: Candidatus Heimdallarchaeota archaeon; assembly: GCA_015523565.1. Taxonomy (GTDB): domain Archaea; phylum Asgardarchaeota; class Heimdallarchaeia; order Heimdallarchaeales; family Kariarchaeaceae; genus WAKA01. The sequence continues at coordinate 24,594 of WAKA01000140.1, forward strand.
TTGCTATCCTTTATTCAACTGAAAAGATTGACGGAGAAACAATATAAGGTTCATAAAATCCTTGGAATTGTCTTTCCCTTGTTGCTCTTAATGGGATTGCTGTTTGGGAAGATTCTTCCAGGGGATACAATATTCTCTATTCCCTTTGGATACTTTTTCCAATTAAGCTTGGCTTATACAATCTGTGTCATTCTATCGATAAAAATGCTTTTTGTTTCATACAATGAATCTCACTTGGATACTTCTACCAATTCCTGAACAAGTTTTGGTTTGTCTGTTATTATTGCATCCACATTCAGCTTTCTCATTCTCTTTATCCATTTCTCCCTGTTGACAGTCCATGGATGAATTTCTATCCCATTTTTATGTGCCCAATCGACATGCTTTTTCCTTAACAATAAGAAAAGTGGATTTATCGAATAAAGTCCATTCAATTTTCTATTGACCTGATCCCATTTTTTCAATCTTGGAAGGACACAAAGAAATGCCCCTCTGATTTTCGGGACTTCTTTACAAACTCCCAATAACGCTTTATAATTGAAGCTTGAAACATAAATCCTTTCAAGTTCTGTATTCTCCTTCAAAAATTTTGCAAGTTCCTTCCCCAATATGCGGGGGTCTTTATTGTCTTTTGGGACTTTTAATTCTATATTGAGGTTTATATCCAATTTCAATACATCTTCAAGCAATGGTGGAACATAATCCAAATTTTCTTTTATTTCCTCATATGGTGTCTCTTCAATAACCAATCCATTGGGAATTTTAAAATCATGATATACAACCCATTGTTCATCCAATGATTTATGGACATCCAATTCAACAAAATGGAACCCTTCACTTTTTGCCCTTTTAAATGCCTCTATTGTATTTTCTGGATCTCCCAACCCCCTATGGCAGATTATTTCCATGATTTTGCATCATCCCTGTTCTATTTAATCTTGATGTCCATCAGTTAAACCGCCATTAAAAGAAGAAATAAAAATATCAACCCAATAATTGCAGATCCTGTGGGGTATTCCCTTACTATTTCTTTTGTAACTATGTAGAACCCCTTTAAACCGTATTTCCTAATCCATTTGAAATTCAACATTTTACTTGAAAACAATGTTTTCTCTTTTACTTTTATTTCTGGAATGAATTTGGTCAGGATCCACAAAAAAAAGAATGGGGAAAATACGAGCATCGCAAGAGCCAATAACTTTCCTAATGCATTGCTTTTCCCAATCCATCGTAACATCAAGAAAATGCCAATATATGCCATGGAAAGAAATACCCATTTCTCATATCTCTTCCAAAATTTCCTGAAAATCAATTCTGGTTTATCTAATATTTCTACCATGTTCGATGAAAACCTTTGAAATTTTGATGAAACCTTTTGCTTTATGCCTTCTTTCATACAAATAAAATTAACAGAAAACGATTAAACTTTTTCTTCAAAACTAATTTAGTTGTTACCCACATTTTATTAACTATAATTGCATTCACAAAATCATGGACTTTACAGCTTTTGGATTAATCCTTTTGACATTTCTTCTTGGTATTAAACATAGCTTAGATGCAGACCATGTAGTGGCTATTTCATCAATAATTACAAGGTCTCCCTCTCTTAAAAACACCCTGAAACTTTCCACATCTTGGGCAATGGGGCATATGTTAACCGCGACAGTTATCACATTCATTCTATTTACATTCAAAGAGCAAGTTTTATCCCGGTATCTTTCAAGTTTTGAATTTGTTGTTGCAATCATGTTAATTTTGATTGGAGTTTTAACAATCCTATGGGAATTCAACATTATCACTTGGGGTAAACACAGCCACGGACATATACATTATAAAGATAACGGGGTTGAAATTCATGCTGATGATCATGATCATGATCATGATAATGAGGATGTGGAACCACTTGAACATGTCCATGTATTTAAAGCGGAAAAAGAACATCATGCAATATTTGGAATAGGAATTATTCATGGCTTGGCTTCAAATGATGAACTTCTTCTTTTATTCACCTTGACTTTGGGAATTGATAATTTCTTATTAATTGTTTTTGGACTTTTTATATTTACTTTTGGTGTTGTTTTTGGGATGTCATTTTATGGAACTCTACTAAATTCAATAAGTATTACTGCCAGAAGGGAAAAAATAATTCGATGGATGAATATCTCTATTGCTTTAATTGCAATCACTTATGCATTATATACGATTGCTGGTGGTGAAACTATTAATTTACTTCCATTTATTGGAGAGTGACACTTTCCGAAAACTTTGGATAGTAATTGTTTACATCATTTGCTATTCTTCTAATTGCAGAAAAGAACTCATCATAGTCCATTGTTGGAAAAGGTAATTCTATTTTGGCATAGATATCATTACCCTCCAAGCAAAATTTTGTCAATAATGTCTTATAGTTTAACTCCAGCAGTTTTTCATAGGTCTTCTCGGAAGCCCTTACATTGTTCAAAAACAATGCCTTGAATTCAACCCATTTGGGGTCTTCTATTTTGAACCTAATATCAAGGTCTATCCTCCCGAAATCTAACTCAACTTGGATGACATAGGTTAGCGATGTATCCTCTTCAATTATCTTTGAAGGCTTGATATTCAGCTTTTCTAAATATCCATCAATTTTTTTCCGCGATTGTGGATTTGAGCTCACTATATTGGTTTTTTCAACTTAAGATAAAAACATTACAGTTATTTCTTAAAATACACTTAGTGAAATATATCTAATCTTCTTTCTATCAGAAAGAAATATTAAACATGAACTTGAAAGAAATATAACAAATGTCTACCACAATAAAGGCAAGGCGGAAAATTGATGAGCTGATAAAAAAAGTTCGCGCTTTTTACATAATTAATGAAACAGGGCTACTTGAGCATTATGAACATTTTGTTGATACCGATGAGGATCCTGACCTCCATAGTGCCATGTTTGCAACTGTCCATATGTATGCCAAACAACTTGGTGGTGGCGAAATTGAACTTATCTCCTTGGAAAATCACAAGTTTGCATTCAGTACCTATGAAGGAAAACTCGTTGTACTTAATGTTGACGTGGATATGGACCCAAGCGATAGCTTATGGCTAATTGAACAAATCATGGATCGCTTTGAAAGCATTGAAAGGCTTAGACAAAAAAATCCAGAAGGGCGGCTTCTCTTCAAATCCCTCTTTGAAGAGCTTGGGAAATCAATTGACTGGGAAACCATCAAGTCAATCAGGGAAAGTGCAATCCTTGAGGATTTAAAGTCCAAGGACATTGTTGAAACCACTAATCTGACCAAAATCAATGTCAAGTCAAAAGTATGGATCAAAATTCGCCAAATTATCTCCAAACTTGTTAAATCCCATACACAGCTTCTGGGATCATTATTCTTGCTCAAAAATAAAAACCATATCAATGTACTCTTCAGTGGAAGGGCTGAAGTCAACGATTTTCGTGACATTTTGGACAAATCCCTATCCGAATTGTCTGATCCCTTTGCAAATTTAGAACAGGAAGTCAAAATGGTACCAATAATGAATGGTTATGCCGCCATGTTCCCTGCTTTTTGTTATGGAGGAGCAATCCTAATTCTTCTGTCTTCTGACCTTTATGAACTTGAGCGCCTTACTGCACAAACGCAGAGAATAGTTTCCGCTTTGGAAAAAATAACCTCTTCCTAGCCTATCTTTAGGTTCATATAATTGCATACTGTAATAAATTCTGAGGGATAATTTCTTCAATGCAATCAAATTACACCTGCCCATATTGTTCCGGATTATTGGATTCCAGCAGACGTAGAGGTATTGTTACTTTCTATTGTGAATCCTGTGGATTTTCACACAAAGGAAAACCAGGATTTAATGAAGACGAGGTCTACCACCTGTTGTCAAACAAATTCCTTAGGCAAAAACAATCCCATCTTAAGGAAAATAAAGGATTCAAGGTCTCAACAAAAAAAAGGCAATCTGGCTGGACTAAGATTCGAAGCAGGAAATTGAAGAGAGATCCAATTATCGAACAAAATGCAAGAAATGCGATGGCAAAGATTCCTGAAAATGCACCAAGCTATTTGAAAAGAATTGCCGAAGACCAGTCATATTATTTTGTTGATTACAAATATCTTAAAGCCAATCCCCCCGAAACGGGAATGCCTGTTGAAAACACCATCATGTTCAATGGATTGCAATCAAAATTAAAAGAAAAAGGCATTTCTTCCCTGTACAAATATCAAGAAGATGTGTATCATGCAATTGCTGAGGGGAATTCTGTAATCATTACTGCTCCAACGGGAATGGGAAAAACTGAAGCTTTCCTCATGCCAATCCTTGAAAAAATTGTGTCTACAAATCCCAATCCATATGAAAGATCAGGACCCTATGCAATTTTCATTTATCCGACAAAAGCACTTGCAAAAGATCAACTTATGAAAATTATAGAGTATTCCTCTGTTTTAGGGGTTACAGTCAAAAAATTTGACGGTGACACCACCAAGTCTGAACGGGACGAAATCTACCAATCTCCTCCTGACATTCTTCTGACCAATCCAGACATGATCCATTATCACCTTAGATCGAATTTCACTTTTCAGGCAATGGTTCGTAAGCTAAAATATTTAGTCATAGACGAAATCCATCTTTGCATCGGGTCTTATGGATCCAATGTGCTTTGGCTAATCCGAAGACTCAAAAGATTCAGCCCAAGCATCCAAATGATCGGCGCAAGTGCAACTGTCTCAAATGCAAAAGGTTTCGCAGAAACAATGTTTGAAACTGAAGTTAAGCATATTGGAATCTCTACAGCCCGAAAAGCGCCAATGCATCTTGCAATGGTTTACCCAAAAGAATCATCCAATCTTTCGACAATGTCAAGAATAATCCATTATTTAGTGGAGGCCAACAAAAAGACATTGGCTTTCGCAAATAGTCATTTAACTGCTGAGGCTCTCAATCTTATCTTGAAAAACAATTCAATACTGTCTGAAGTGCATAGGGCGGGTCTTGAATATGCATACAGATCAAAAGTGGAAAATGCATTCAGGAAAGGACAACTTCAAGCTTTGGTTTCTACACCAACCTTGGAACTAGGGATTGATATTGGTGATTTGGACGCTGTTGTCACAATGCTGACGGGATTGACCAATTTCATCCAAAGAATAGGTAGGGCTGGGAGAAGGGGTGATGAAAGCATTGCCGCTCTTGTGCTGAGAGGAGATGATCCAATCTCTGCTTTTTATGGTCGCCAACCCTCTGAATATCTAACTGAAATTGATCCTGTGTTTGTTGAACCCAACAATGATCTTGTTGGAACTATGCAATTACTTTCAATGGCTTTCGAACTGCCACTGACTGAGGAAGAATTGGATCAGTACTCGATTTTCTCCATACCACTGGTTGAAAAAGGAATACTTGTAAAATCAAATGGACGATATCGGGTACGTGACAAACGAAAAGTGTCCAAAATTCTCCAAAACTTCTCTATAAGGGGCATAGGCGATTCCATTGATATCTTTTCAGGCTCAAACAAAATTGGAAGCCGATCACTTCCAATGGCATTGAGTGAATTGCACCCAGGAGCAATTTATCTCCATGGTGGCAAAACTTATGAAGTTGTAGGATTTGACGGGGTGAAAAAATCCGCCACACTAAAAGCAACTGATAGAAAAGGGGAAAAAACACAGGCTGAAAGAACAATGTGGCCAACAATTATTGATGTCGAAAAAGAAATGAACTTCAACGGGATTTCTGCGGCATATCTGACTTTGGAATTGACAGAAACAGTTACTGGATATTATCGATCAAACATCTTTACAAATCGAATATTGGGACGATATCCTCTTGAAAAACCTCTACAGTATAAATTTAGGACCAAGGGTTTTGCGGTTCAATTTCCGCGTCCTGAAAAAATATTGGATGATACAATGGAAAATGAGGTAGATAACCTGCTCGGAGGAACTTTTCACGCTATCGAGCATGTCCTTATTGAATCTGGAAATTCTTTAACAGGGGGCGGTGCAACTCAAATCGGCGGGCTTTCAATGGGTGACACCGGCTTGGTGTTTGTCTATGACGGTTCACCTGGTGGATCAGGTCTGTCAAAACTTTTGTTTGAAAGAATGGAAAAAGGAATCTTTAGAACCCTAAAAATATTGGAAGACTGTCCCTGCGGTCGAGTTGACGGGTGCCCTCGATGCACATATTCCTATCAATGTGGCAACAATAACCAACCATTGAATAGGATTGGTGCCATTGATTCGTTGAAACATTTTGGTAAAACATCCACTGAATTGGAATTTGATTTTGAAGGTGTGGAGACATTTATTGCAACCCCGGTTCATCCGTTTTGATTCCCCACAAAACCCATTGAACTTACAATCTTCTTGGCATTCGTTCAAATTTGGCTCAATTTGATTAGACATTTGCTTTGAATTTGTAACTATTCTATGCATATATAATGGATTTGACCGTGCCGCAACGTAAAATTATATTTATGCATAACCATAACTTACATTCAGAACAATGACATTACGAGGCATTAAAATGGAAGAACATACTGACGGAAAAGCGAAGGTGCACTATACCTCTGAAGATGTTTTGGAATATCACACCAGCAATTTTCCCGGAAATGGAAAGGTTGAAATTATTTCAAAAACATCTGTCAAAACAATTAGGGACTTGACTCTTGCTTATTCTCCTGGAGTTGCAGTGGCATGCAGGGAAATAGAAAAAGACCCTTATAACAATCTCCCAAAATACACAAACGTGGCCAATCAAGTTGCAGTCATCTCAAATGGAACTAGGATTTTGGGTCTTGGTGACATTGGTGTTGCAGGGATACCGGTCATGGAAGGTAAGGCCATTTTGTTCAAAGTTTTGGGTGCTGTTGATGCTTTTCCTTTTGTCTTGAATGAAAAAGACCCAGACAGGTTCATTGAACATGTGAAAGCAATGGCCCAAAATTTTGGTGGCATTAATCTTGAAGACATAAGAAAACCAGATTGCTTCTATATCGAAAGAACTTTGGATAAGGAATTGGATATCCCCGTTTTTCATGATGACCAATGGGGAACTGCAATAGTGACAATGGCTGGACTTTTTAATTCATTGAAAATAGTTGATAAGGATATTAGGGAGATTAAAGTTGTTGTAAATGGTGCTGGTGCCGCAGGACTTGCCATTGCAAGAATGTTGCTTGATGCAGGCGTCAAGGGTGAAAACCTGATGGTGTTTGACCGCCATGGTCCAATCTATTCCGGAAGAATTGAGGGAATGGATCCATATAAAGAGGAAATTGCCCAACAAATAAATCCAAAGAAACTTGACATCTCCTTGGACGAGGCAACAAATGGGATCGATGTTTTAATTGGTGTTTCCAATAAAAATGCTTTTACAAAAGCACATGTCTCATCAATGAATGACAACCCTATTGTTTTTGGATTGGCCAACCCTGATCCAGAGATTAGCCCCAAGGACGCAATCGATGCAGGAGCTGTCATTGTCGCCACTGGAAGAAGTGACTACGCGAATCAAATCAACAATGTCTTGGGATTCCCTGCCATTTTTAGAGGGGCTCTGGATATCCGTGCCAAAAGAATCACTGAGAATATGAGAGTAGCCGCGGCAAAAGCCATTGCAAGTGCAATTCCTGAGGAGAATCTAGACGTAAACCACATCATCGTCAAACCGACAGACCCCGAAGTCATGCCTAGAGAGGCTATGGCAGTTGCAAAAGCTGGAATTGAAGACGGCGTCAATCAGAATGACATGACACCTGAAGAAGTCTATGAATTAACCAAGAAAAGAATCGCGTTCTATAATAAACACTTTGCTACAGTTGTCTCTCTACGTAAAAACCCTGATGTCTAATTTGTCTTGATCTCGGATATGATTTCCTTGAATTGTTTCAAGGTAATCTCTTGTGAGTGAAATGGCCATCTTTTATCCTCTGTGTTTATGACATAGTCTGCCAATGCTATCAAGTTTCCCAATCCATAACTGAGCTCTTTCCTGTCCCTAAGGTCAAATCTTGAGATATCATTTGCCATTGCCATATCCTCTGTAAACTTTCCTTCTCCCTGTTGTTTTGAAGCCTCTTGCCTGTCTTGATTTGTCAACCTTCCATGACGGGTTGGTCTTGAGGCATGGAAGGAAACAATGAATACGTTGTTCTCTCCAAGTTTTTTCCTCAACAGGTCTACTTCGCTTTGAGCCTTTACACCTGAAAGAAATACTACTGGTTTGTCATTATAATTTTCCTCAATAAATTCCAATGCCCTTTCCGTGAAATATGAATCAGATTGGGATTTGCATTCGCCTGCAACTTTCACAATATTTTCTGGAGTTGCTTCCAATCCTCTTTCCTCTACGGCCTTATACACGAAGGTGCCAGTTTCCACCAAGGGAATGTCTTCCTCTTGCTCCAAAATTCTTGCATGACTGGATTTGCCAGATAACGGTAGTCCAACTAAAATTATGACCTTCAACATTTAAGCACACTTTTTTTTGCTTCTTTTAAATTATCTCTAATGTTCAATACCAGTGTAGACATTTTCCCTTAAGAATCAACGAAATGTGATGATATTCCCATTTAGTCATTGATTTTCCTGTTTATTTTCCCATTCCCTTTCAATGAAAAATCAGATGAACCTATGGCATTACTATTAATTCGTTCAATTGACATTGCTTTAGTGAAAATTTCCATTCCTGAAATTGCAAAAAGAGCTTTGCTATTGATTGAAAAAAATGGATTTATTGCTTACCTCGTGGGAGGGACAGTTCGTGACCTCTTGCTGACCCAAATAACCAATGTTCCCCTAAAGCAAAAGGATTTGGATATTGATATTGCCACAAATGCAAGACCTGAGGAAATAAAAAAAATATTCAAAAAATTCAAGCAGTTCTATTCAGGCATTAGACATGGAACTGTAGGAATCAATTTCTATGGCACAAAAATAGATGTGACCACCTTTCGAATTGAAGAAAAATATTCTGATGGACGGAGACCTGACAAGGTTGTTTTTGTTAATGAACTTATTCAAGACCTATCAAGACGTGATTTTACAATCAATGCAATGGCAACGGACCACGAGGGAAATGTCATTGACCCTTTCAATGGCATTGAAGACATGAAAAAAAGAATAATCAGAGCGGTCAATGATCCAAAAGAACGATTTTCTGAAGATTCCTTGAGAATGCTTCGTGCCGTAAGATTTGCCGCCAAACTTGATTTTACCATAGAGGAAACAACACTTCAAGCAATAATGCTGCTCAATGGTCTGATTCAGATTCATAAAATATCGCGAGAACGAATTTTTATGGAATTGGAAAAAACGTTTTCTTACTCCCCCTCTAAAGGCATCAAATTACTTTTTGAAACACAACTGCATATTGTATTGTTTCCAGAAATTAGGGATCCAGATTCAAAATTGCTTCGTTTTTCAAAAATTTTGGAAAAAGCTTCCTCCCCCACAGAAATTGTATGGGCTTTGATTTATCATGAGGATGTCTGGATTGCCCAATCTGTACCGTTTAAATTTTCCAATCTCAGCATTGAGAAAATCTCTAAATTTTATCTCAATAAATACCCTGGAATGGGAAAGTGGAAGGCAATAAAAGTCTCAGTTCTCCTTATCCTTATCTCATCAGTCTTCCATATTACTGACGAGAAATTCAGTGAGGGAGAACTTTGGAGATGGTATTTCAAAACATGGCATTTTTTCCATAAAAAACAGAAGGATTACACGCGAGATGTTGTTAATATGGCTCAAAAAATTTTTTTGGCTCAAATGGAACTTAAATTGTCAAACTATTACCAAGCAATGAAGTATCTTCCAATCATCGAAAATGCTTTTGAGAACTTCAAATTAAAAATTGACGGTGAAATGCTCAAAGCCATTGGACTTAAGGGAAAAACTATTTCCCATGCTCAATACCTTATTTTGTTCAGTTTTATTCTTAAAAAAGGCAGTGTATCTATAGACGATATTGTAGATGATTTGCGTCAAGACAAGGAAATCAGTTATACTGAACTTATTGATTTTATTTCCATGAACTATCCCACTGGCTCTCCAGATGAAATTGACACTTTCGTTCAATTTGTTTCATACAATGATAAGATCCGCCAGAAACTCAAAAATCAACTTATTATTTACACCTATTCAAAAAATGAATTTGAAAAGCTCAAAGATACTTGTTCTTTCATTGTTAAGGAAAAC